>NZ_MUND01000279.1 GCF_002154375.1 Streptomyces glaucescens
CCAAAGAGACAGAACCTAGGTGAGGAGGATGCCGCCGGGCACCGCCACCTGAGTGGCGGCTTGGCCGGACGAGCGGTCCTATGCCGGGCGGCCCACCTCAACCGCCCGGGCGCACGGGCAGCAACTGGTCGAGCTTCCCCCCGCCCCCCCCCGACGACCGCGGGTGCGCACCTTCACCGGCCTCGCCGACGAGCCGGACACCCCGCCGGCGCCGAGCCTGGCCGAGTCCGTCCGGGCCGTCCGGCGCGACCACGGCGGCGGACGCTGGCAGCTGCATCTGTCCCGGAAACACGTGGAGTCGGTGGCGTACGCGCCGTGGCTGCACGCCCTGACCGGATCAGCCAGCGAAACCAACCGGTACGCCCGCGAGTACGGGGTCAGCTACCGGCCCTGAGCCTTGGACAGAACCAGCAAGTCACCGCCGTCTGCCAGCTCCTCAACGGTGTGCCCCAGCTTGGATCAGCAGGCCCGAGACCGCGGCGTGCACGATCGCCTGCATGCTGTCGCCCGACGCTCTTGACTGCTCCCTTACCAGCGACGTGAACCGGTCCGACGCCCTCCATGTGACGAGCACCCCGGCAGACACCGCCGTCACCACAAGCCCGGGCCCGCCGTCACCGGCATCCTCGTCGACAACGTGGAATCCCGCCTGACTCAAGGCATGCCGAACCTGCGCCTGCAGATCGGCTTGCACGAGAGACACGAAAATGCGCCTGCCCCGCGATTCGAGAACCAAACCTTCAACTCTTGCACATGGCAAGCCGACGGTGCTGCACGGCCGGGCGCCGAGCATCGCCGCGTATCAGGAGACGCGGCGGCGGTAGACGGCCGCTTGTCCCATGGGGGCGCGGGGCGGAGCGTTTACTCGGGTGCTGTGGGGCAGGATCAGGTGGTGGGGCTGCCGGCGATGATCCCGCCAAGGTCGTCGGCCAGGGCGATCTCGGCGGTGACGTGCTTGCCGTCCGGCTCGCGGCGTACCTCGTAGGCCTGGCTGACGGCGAGGGTGATCTCCAGCCCGTGGCGGCCCACACGCTGGGGGTCGTGGGCGGCGACGCCCGGCAGCACCGGATCGCTGCCCCACACCGACACCCGCACCGCGCCGTCGCTGATCCGCAGATCGAGCACGACGGGACCGGGCGCGTACTTCACGGCGCTGGTGACCAGCTCGCTGACGACCAGCTGCGTCATGCCCATCGCCCGCTCGGACACCGGCAGCCCGTGCACGGCCTTTCTCTCGGCGAAGAAGCCGACCGCCAGATGACGGGCGGCCCCGATACAGGACGGGTCACCGCCATACGCGGCAGACACCGACAGCAAACGGCTGTCCCCGCTCTTCCGCCCCTCGTCCCCCGCGGCCTACCCCATACACACGCCCCAACTCACATGATCCACCTCGAAGGCGCCGCACTTGCCGCGGTGGTGTCCGCCCTGGTGTCTCGCCTCCCAGGTGAGCTTATGCGCCTTTCGGTGAATCGGTGGTGCGGTGCTGGCGCGCCACGGCCAGCCAACAACCGGGTGGGGCGCAGGATGAACACGCGGACGGGCGGGGCGGACCTGGATCCCCGACGGCGTCTGCTCAGTCCCGCAGGTCCTGCGCAGCCTGCGAGAGCCCGCCTGCCTGCACCGTCTTCCCAACGGCGGTGCAGCCGCACATGTCGCCGGCCGCTTTCGCACGCCCGAACGGTATTTCACAGAAGGGCAATCCGGGGCTTCCGAACGCATCCTGGAAGGTCGACCAGGTGGAACGCGCCTTCCGGGTGCGGTCGGCGCCGAGGACTGCGACGGTAGGAGTCAGGTGTGGCTTCGAGCGGGGGAGCGAGGGATTACGGAGGTGACCGTCATGATGAGGGCTCGTCCTTCGCTCCTGCGGGAGCTCGTCGAGCGCTGCGAGACTCTCAGGCGGCGCGTGGCGTCCGGTGGGAGTGCGCAGGCCAGGCGCCAGCTTGAGGATGCGACGTACACGCTGTGTGTGGTCACTGGCACATGCCAGTTGGACACGGCTCTTTATGTGGCTCGCCAGCAGTTGGCCGATGCAATGAGACACGAGCAGCCTCTCCGTCACTGAGCGCAAGCTCACCCTGCGCCCATCGGCGCGCCACCGCGGGGTGTGGCAGGGAGGCTTGTTCATGCGGTTGCTGGCCGACTACGGCGCGCCAGCAGCGCACCATTGGGTTCCCGAGAAGCTCCTAGACGCTCATCCGGACAGGCCAGAAACCTGCGGCCGGGCAAGAGCCGGTGTCATCGCTCAGGCCGGTGTAACGTTCTCGGCCTGCGGCCCTCTTTGCCCCTGCGTGACGTCGAAGCGGACCTTCTGGCCCTCGTGCAATTCCCGGTAGCCACCGCCGGCAATGGCTGAGTAGTGAACGAACACATCGGGCCCGCCACCGTCCTGCTCGATGAAGCCGAAGCCCTTTTCCGCGTTGAACCACTTCACCGTGCCGGTGGCCATCTCGGTCTCCTTCGCCAGCGATCAAGCAGCGCAGCACCGTGCCACGCAGCCGCAGGTGGGATCTTCGCCGACCGATCGGTCACTGGGAAGGAGAAACGCCCGCAGTCACACCTGAGGGCGGGTGACCGCACCCTGGTGCAGCCATAGACGAGATGAACTGCGGGCGGACAAGCGGCGGCCGTCGCCGCGCTCGCCTTCACCCTGCTGGCTGTTCCGGCCTCCGCCTCCAGCGAGCCCCGCGCCGCGCTGGGATCGACTGCCCGTCCGGCTACGTCTGCATCTACCCCGAGATCAACTTCGGCGGACAGCCCTGGGTCCGCCGCGCCTCCGACGGCAGCGTGAAGGACCTCCCGACCGCGATCCGGGACCGCGGCAGCTCGATCCGCAACAACTCCGACCGCACCGCCCGCGTCTACGAAAAGCGCAACCACTCCGGCCGCTGGGTCTGCATCACCCGCAGCGGCGGCTCCATCCACGACCTGCGCAGCTACAACCTCAACGACCAGACACGCTCCCTGAAAATCAACCGCAACGACTGCGGCTGACCCCCCGCACCATCCGTGTCGGCCGCAACCGGCAGCAGGCATCGGCCCCGGCCCACACACTCAAGGGCCGACGCGCGCGCCACTGCACCCCTCCCGGACGCCTGGCCGGGGGGCGTCTCGTCTGACTTCCCGCACCTGCGGGCGAATCGCGCCTGCACGACGACGTGTCCACGCACACCGCTACCGGGCGAACGTGACCTCCACCGAGACATTCGGGCAGTCGGCGACGGCGTTGGTGAGAGCGACGCGCTCGCGATCGTCGACAGCGAGCTGCCAGCGCATCTTGGTGGCGACCCAGTCGGTGAGGTACTGGCAGCGGTACGGCTCAAAGGTGGGCAGCCACTCGGCCGGGTCCTGGTCGGCCTTCGAGCGGTTGCGGGCGCTGACCGCGACCAGCGAACGCTCGTCGCCCAGGTCGTTGGCGTAGGCCTCGCGCTCAGCAGGCGTCCACGCCGAGGCGCCCGAGTCCCAGGCCTCCGCGAGCGGGACCAGGTGGTCGATGTCCAAGGCTCCCGGCGAGCTGATGTAGAGGTTGTCGTAGGCGGAGTACCACTCCCCTCCGATGAGCCGGCAGGGCGCGGTCTGCTCCGGGGCGAGGAACGACTCATTGAGCAGGACTTCGTTGCGGGTCGAGCAGCCGTCCCTGTCGGCGTCCACCCAGTGCCGGAAGGAAGTGCGCTGGTAGCCGGCCCGGCTCTCATCGGCGGCCGGCAGGACCTGGACCGCGTCGTGCAGCGGCAGGGCCAGGGTGCCGCCCGCCTCGCCGAGCGGTCCGGCGGCGTGGGCGGGGGTGATGAAGGCGGCGACGGCGACGGTGGCGGCCGCGAGGGCGGTGAGGATGCGCACTGGCAGTCCCTCTCAGGAAGATCCGACTGGTCGTGATCTTCGTAGCGGGACAGACGGCGCGGTGGCGCCGCATCCGGGGTCCGATCACCCGTGCGCATGGTTAGTCGCACCGCCGGGCGTGCTCTACGGGCTGCGGTCTGTACGGGTTTGGGTCTACGGGACGAGGCCACAACACCTACCGAACTTACTATTTCGATGGGTTTCGAGGAGGTGTTGTACGGCATCGCGCGCAGCATCATCCAGAGAGTCAGCCTCCCGCATTGGGCGCTCGTAGAGGGCTGGCAGCCGGAGAGTCTCGCTGCTGCACCAGTGCCCGAGCATGTGAAGCTCACTTCACCTCGTCATCCTCACTGCGCGCCCTCGCCGCGCGCCGTAGCCGGTGGTGGCGTGCGGGGCCCTGCTCGGTGACGGCGTCCCCGACCATGGCCCGGACGACGTCCCGCAGTCCGTGTAGCCCGTGGTGCCGGGCGAGCCCTGCCCCAGGATCTTCGCGCAGTTCCTTGAGTAACGCCCAGCAGAGCAGCAGCATGACGACGACGAACGGCAGCGCCACCAGGATCGTCGCCGTCTGCAGCGAGTCGAGTCCGCCCACCACGAGCAGCACTGCGGCCACCGCGGCCATAAGAACGCCCCAGAGCACGACAAGCCACGATGGCGGGTGCAGCGCGCCGCGGCTGGTCAGCGACCCCATCACCAGGGACGCGGAGTCGGCGCTGGTGATGAAGTACGTCATGACCAGGACCATGGCGACGACGGAGGTGACGGCACCGATCGGCAGGGCGTCGAGCATCCCGAACAGGGATGCCTCGGCTCCGTCCGCCACCGCTCCCGCGAGGTCGGCCTGCCCGGTCGACTGCAACCGCAGCGCGGTGCCGCCCATCACGCAGAACCAGACGACGGTCGCGCCGCTCGGCACGAGCAGCACCCCAATGAGGAACTCGCGGATGCTCCGGCCGCGCGAGATGCGGGCGATGAACGTCCCGACGAACGGGGCCCAGGACAACCACCAGGCCCAGTAGAAGATCGTCCAGGCCCCCAGCCAGGCTTGATCGGTGTAGGCACCGGTGCGCGTGGCCATGGGCAGCAGGTTGCCGAGGTACCCGCCGACCGAGGCGGGGATGGTGTTGAGGATGTTGACCGTCGGGCCGAGCAGGAAGACGAACAGCATCATCGCCGCCGCGAGGACGATGTTCAGTGTCGACAGCCACTTGATGCCCCGGTGCAGGCCGGAGAACGCCGAGGCGACGAACGCTGCCGAGAGGGCAGCGATGATCAGGAGTTCGGTGGTCCGCGTGGCGTCGATGGCCGCTGTGAGGTCGAGCCCTTCCGCGACCTGGAGCGCGCCCAGGCCCAGGCTGGTCGCGGTGCCGAAGACGGTGGCGAAGACGGCGAGCAGGTCGATCACCTTGCCCGGCCACGCCTCGGCCCGCTCGCTGCCGATGAGCGGCACGAACGCGGCGCTGAGGCGGTTGCCGCGGTCTTTGCGGAAGCCGGCATAGGCCAGGGCCAGCCCCGCGATCCCGTAGATCGCCCAAGGGGTGAGCGTCCAGTGGAAGAAGGAGTATTCCAGAGCGGTGGCCGCAGCCGCGGCGGACTCTGGCCGGACACCGCTCGCGGGAGGTGGCGTCAGGTAGTGGGTGAGCGGTTCACCGACGCCGTAGAACATCAGGCCGATGCCCATGCCCGCGCTGAACATCATGGCGATCCAGGCCAGGTTCCCGAACTCCGGTTCGGAGTCGTCGGCGCCGAGCCGGATCCGCCCGAAGCGGCTGAACGCAAGCACCAGGCACAGCACCAGGAACACATCGGCGGCCACCACGAACAGCCAGCCGAAGTTGTCGAGCACCCACGCCAGACTTGTCGAGGAGACGTTGTCGAACGACCCCTCGCCCAGCCAGGCCCACAGGACCACCGCGGCGACCGCTGCTATGCCGACACCCACGAGGGCACGGTCGGGCGCCCCGGCCACCGGTGCACCGAGCGCACTCCCCGGCGGGCGCTCTTCGTTCGTCTCTGCACTCATGACGTCCCACTATGGTGCTGTGTGCCTGGGTCCTGGTGAGGGGCACGCCGTCAGAGGACGACCTCGACGCCGACGGCATCTCCGACACGCCACGCCAGGACCACCGCTTGCCGGAGGCTACGCGTCGGCGGTGCGGACGCGGGAATGTGGCCCACGGCCCAGAAGCTCGGCCAGACCATGACGCGACGCGGCCAGCACGACGCGGTCCTCTGGTCGCAGGACATAGCCGGGGTGGAGGTCCCAGATAAGCCCGGTGCCCTGGTGTTCGCAGTCGTGCGCCGGCGTGGCGGCGAGGTCCGGCAGCCGCTCGTCCGGCTCGGCCGTGTCGAGCGCGACGACGCGCCAGGCTCCTGGCCGGAACGACTCCGCGATCGTGCGTCCTTCCAATTGGGGGTGCCCGGCGACGTTCAAGGCGGCGAAGAGCAGCACCCGGCGTTCGACGGGTATGGCGCCGAGGATCTGCCGTCCCATCATGGCCCCGGCGAACGCCGGCGCCGCGAGGGTGGAGACGCTGCGGCTGCGGGTGAGGGCGCGCGGGTGGGCGGTGCGCAGGGTGCGGTAGACGGCGGTGGCGAATTCGTCGTCGTACAGCCTCAGGGCCACGCGCAGGCCCGGTTCGACCGACCTCGCGTACAGGGCCGCTTCCAGGTTCGTCGCGTCGTTGGTGGTGAGGGCGAGCAGGGAGTGTGCCCGGTCGATCCTGGCGGCTTCCAGTACGCCTTCCTGCGTGGCGTCCCCGATGACGGTGGGGACGCGAAGGCGGCGGGCGAGCGGGATTCCGCGCGCTTCGGGGTCCTCTTCCACGCACACCACGGGAATGCCGAGTTCTCTGAGCCGTGCGAGCACCCGGGTGCCGACCTTCCCGAGGCCCAGCAGGACGACGTGTCCGGACAGGCCGCGAGGTGGACGGCGCAGCCCGGAGACGGTGCGAAATGTACCGAAAGCCTCCAGGACAGCCGCCAGCAGCACGGGCATCAGCAACAGCCCGGCCAGACCGGCCAGGAGCTGGAGTACCTGACGTGCCGGGGCCTCGTTGAGCGCCGGGTCTCCGATCGCGAAGAGGTCGAGCAAGGTGAGATAGGCGGCGTGCAACGGGTGATCACCGGTGGTCAGCCAGGTCGCGACAGCCACGCCCACGACGCAGGCCACGAGTCCGGCCAGTGACCACCGCAGCCGTCGGGAGAAGAGGGAGGCCAGCGGCAGTCCCCGGCCCGTCAGCCGTGATGATGCTGAGGAACCGGAGGCAGTGTGCGTGACCGTCTCCAGTACCACCGTGCCACGTCCGGTGCCGGCGGCCACCATGTCGTCGTCTGGCAGCAGAACGGGCCCCGCGCTCCCGCTGCCCTCAGACCCCTCCGCTCCTGCCGGGTCGTTGGCTGTCGATGACAGCAGGGCCAGCGTGCACAGTCCCGGACGGGCCGCCTCACCGGGTGCGGGCGGGGTGCGCTCCACCGCGCGCAGAAGCAGCCCGTCCGCCTGCACCACCTTGCTCGTGCCGGCGACCGCGGTGGCTGCCAGCGCGGGAGCGGCGGTGTCGGCGTCCGACAGGACAGTGGTGGAGATGTCGAGGACCGCGGGGTCCAACCCCGGCACAGCGAGGACGGCAGCCTGGTCGAGGAGTTCCTCCAAGTGCTGGCCGAGCTTGCGGTTGTAGAGCCGGATCACCAGACGCAGGCGGGGGTTGAGGCGGCGAGCGGCCAGCGCGGCATGGATGTTGGTCTCGTCGTCGTCGTACACGACCGCCAGCGCGGCGGCGTCCCGCACGCCCACCTCGGCCAACGTAGCCTCGTCCAGTACGGCGGCCTCCACGACCCGCGGTGCGTCCGTGGCGGCGCCCGCAGTCGAGGGCGGGCGGTTCACGGCCGCCTGCACCCGGCCGAAAAGTGTCGCGACCCGTGCCTGTCGCTCACCACCGGACCGCTGCGACGGAGGTACGACGAGCGTCACCCGTTCCTGGTACACGTGGGCAAGCTCGGCAGCCAGTCGCTCGGCGAGCGCACCGTCACCGCACACGATCATGTCTCCGGCACGCGGCACACCGCGTGCCGGCCACGGCACCGTGATCATGAGGTACGGCTCCGGTGGGCGATGCAAGGGAAGAACCGCGGTGGGATGTTCGGTGCCCCGCGGACCACCCTGAACGTCGAAATGGACATTCGCCGTACCCCCGATCAGTGAACGGACTGCCGGCGCAGTCAGCTAAGGATCGCCGTCCAGGCTTCCCGCCCCACCGGTCGGCAGACACGTCACCGTGCAGACCTACCTACCGCAGTTGGGGCTGTTTCGTCGTGCTGCCGACGGCAGTCTCATTACGCCACGCTGCTGGGCGGGGCGGTACGGCAGTCACCGGCAGGTTAGGACCATGGCTGGCTGCCAGCCCATGGAAGGCAGGGGTCAGCGCGACTTCCTGCGGCCGGTGAGCCACAGCGCTGCTCCGATCGCGACCGCTGTCAGGCCGAGGGTGAGGACGGGGAGGCCAGGGCCCGGGAGAACGTACATGGCTGCTCCGACGACGGTGAGGGCGGCACCGATCGAAAACACTAGAACGCCGGCACGAGGCTGGGACATGATGATTCCTTTTTGGTTGATGGGATTCGGACGAAAGGATGCGTGAGTGAACCTGCCGGTTGCCCGGGCCGCCGTACGGCGGCCCGGGCAACGTTCGAGGGGGGGTATCACTGGCGCCAGTGCTCAGGCATCAGGCGCGCCGACGAGTGATCAGTATCCCCAGTAGATCTTCGACGAGTAGACGTACACCCGTCGATAGGTGGTCCACCAGGACGATGTTTCCGAGAACCGGAAGTTGGTGTACGTCTTCCGGTAGGTGATGCGGTCCTGGTACTGGGTCGTGTAGACCGACACCCACTCGGCGAGTACCTTCTCGCGGCTCCACGACAACAGGGTGCAGCGAACACCGCGCTGGGTGCGCCAGCGCCAGCGCTCCTTCCAGCCCACGATCGCCAGAGGTGTCCAGTCGGCGAGCGCGTCCCACATCCAGGAGTACTTCTTGGTTCGCCAGCTGGTGTAGGACCACTTGCCGGACCAGGTGATCTTGATGTCGCTTCGCCATCCGGTCCAGGCGTACCACGGAATCTTGCAGGGCAGGCAGCCGGAGATGTCCTCGGCGTTGACCGGGTCGCCGCAGACGTAGTCGTAGTTGCTGCAGCTGCCGCCGGCCACCGGGTCGGTCTGCAGGAACCGGCCGGAGGCCGGGTCGTACAGGCGCACGCCCATCAGGACGAGGTTGCCGAGGGTGTCCGCGGAGCGCTGCTCGCCACCGAAGAAGGCGTAGCGAGCCTGGTCGGTGCCCGTGCGCTTGCCGAACTCGTCGGTCGTCAACGCGGTGGCGGGCTTGGTGGTGTCGAGCGGGAGGGCGAGAGCGATGTCGTTGTGCAGGTCGACGAATTGCAGGACGACGTCGCCGGTCTTGCTGGTGGTCGCTCCCAGACTGCGGCCCGCGGACTCCACGTTGCGCGTGATGGCGCCCGTGGTGGGGTTCTCCACGATCCAGGTCGGTTTGTCGCTGTCGCTGCTGTAGTGGTTCGTCTTGGTGGCGGTGGTGACCCAGCTGCCTGAGGCGTTCGACTCGACGGTCCAGGAACGGATCCGTCGGGTGGCGTCGAGCGCCCAGGTCTGGCGCTGGTTGCCCAGCAGCTGCTGCCTCACGAGGTCGTTGAGGTAGTAGCTGAGGGTGCCCTCACCGGGAACCGAGGTGGCGCGGCCGAACGCGTCATACCCGTAGCCGCTGTCGGTCCGGCGGTCCGCTGTGTCGTAAGTGCTGGTGACGGTCGTACCACCGGTCGTCGGGCAGTCAAGGCCGGGGGCGCCGGCGGCCGTCGTGACGGAGGTGCGGTTGGAGTGCTTGTCCCAGGCGTACGAGCGGCGGGTGCAGACGCTGTCGGCGGTCTCCTCGACCGTCGTCAGGCGACCTGCGGCGTCGTAGCGGTAGGCGCGGTTGGCGTTCTGCCCGGCGCCTCCGGCACGCGTGGCCCACTGGTCGTGCGTCGTGACCGTGGCGGCATCGCTGAGGAGCAGGGCTCCGTCGGAGTCGCGGGTGTAGGCGCGCTCCGTCGGCTTGCCGGCGGGGTCGGTGGACTGCGTCATGGTGTAGCCGCCGGGCAGCTCCTCCGTGGCCACGTTGCCGTCCGCGTCGTAGGTGGCACGGAAGGTGCCAGCGACGGAGTCGGTGAGGGAGACGAGCAGTCCGCGCGGCTCCGCCGTCGCGTCGTATGTGTAGGTGACGGTGGAGGGGGCGCTGTCGGTGCTCTTGACGGGCCGGTTGAGCTGGTCGTAGTGCACCGTGGTGGTGTTGGCGTCAGCGTCCGTGTAAGTCATCTGACGCCCGAGCACGTCGAACGTGCGGGTGATACTCCCTGCGCTCGTCGAGCTGGTCTTGGTGAGGTGTCCGGCCTCGGTGTCGTAGATGAAGGTCTGGTCGGGGATGGACGCGCCGGCCGTGCCGCTGGTGGTCACGGAGGACTGGCGGCCGGCGGCGTCGTAGCTGGTGATCAGCGTGCGGGTGGCGCCGTTGGCGGTTTCCACCACCTTCGCGGGCTGCCCGTAGGCGTTGTACTCGTTGTAGATGACCGGCAGGGCGCCGTTGGTGCCCGCCGCCGTACCGGCGTAGCGGACCTCACAGACCTGGTCGGCCCACTCGGGTCGGCCCTGGCAGGTGCCGGTGCCGGTCGCGGACCAGTAGGTCGTCAGCTGGGTACCGGGGTCAGTGCCGTTCGACTTCGGCATGAGGGACCTGACCGGCCGGCCCTTGTCGTCGAACTCGGTGATCCGGGTGATCGCCAGGCCGCCGGGGTCCTGGACGTTCTTGGTGGCCAGGCCCTTGACCCAGTCGTACTCGGTCGTGGTGACGCGTCCGTCGGCCATCTGGCCGGGGTAGGTGATCAGTTCGGCGCCGACGGTCTCCTTGGTCGGCTGGTTGACCACGGTAGCGGAGCCGTCGGTGGGACGGCCGGCGTCGTACTGGGTGGTGGTCCAGGTACGGCCGGGAGCCGCAGTGCCCGCCGCCAGCAGGACCGTGCCGTCAGCGGCCTTGAGGTCCTTCTCCAGGGTGAGCATCCGCAGCGGGCCGCGTGTGTCGGTCGAGCGGGATCCATCGGCGGAGAAGGTGGTCTCGCTGGACAGCAGGCGAGCCCGTTCAGCGCTTCCGGCCGCGTCGGTGCCCAGGCCGAGTCCGGCGAGCCGGGTCCTGTCCCGGGCGGTCAGTCCGAGCGCCAGGGCCCGGTTCGCCGCCGACAGCTCCATCACCGTGTTGCCGTACCGGTCGTACTGCGTGGTGGTGATGTGGTCACCGGGGTTGCGCTGGTTGACCTGACGCCCCGATGCGTTGAGGTAGACCACCATCGCGCGGGCGTAGTCGGCCTTCGTCAGCTGTGATCCGTCCGACGACGCGGGCACCTTGTCGGCGGGGAAGACGGCGGTCGCGTCCGACGGGGTGTCGTACTGCCCCCACTTGGCCACGTCCGTCGGTGCCATCGCGGCCGGTGCCGTCGTTCCACTCAGCGGCACGTTGTAGACGACCGTGGAGGTCGCCGTGCCGGAGACCTGGTCCTTCGTGCCCGCCACCAGCGTGGGGCGTTGCACGGACAGCAGCATGCCGTCCGACGCGCCGGTCACCGCGGCGACCTTGCCGTAATTGAACGTCCACGGCAGCTGGCCGGGCGGGGTCAGCGTGACGACGCGACCGGCGGAGTCGTAGTTGTAGGCGGTCTTCAGCGCGGGGCTGATCCGCGGGTCCCACGCCTCGCGCAGTCGGCCCTGCCCGTCGTAGGCGTACCGGGCGACGGTTCGCGCGGTCGCGTTCGCAGCTCCCGGCTCGGTGGCCCACACCTTGAGTTCGGAGACCTGGCCGGCGATGTCGCCGAAGGCGCTGGTGGTGGCGGTGGTGGTGGTCGCGTAGACGAAGTCGAGGACCTTGCAGCCGCGCGTGGAGGGAGTGGCCTCACAGGTCGTGGCCGTCGCCGCGCTTGTGGCCCCGATGATGCGCTTGGGGCGGCTGACCCGCTTGCCGTCGATGGTGACGGCCTCGGACACGACCAGGCTCTCACCACCGTCGATGCCGGACTGCACCGAGCTGGACACCTGCCAGGTCGGGGCGTCGGCGGCGGCCTTCTTGAACGTCGTCACCGACCCGTCGTCTTCCTTCAGGACGAAGGAGGACGTGAAGCCGCCGGTCAGGGTGAGCTCTTCGAATCCGGTCTCGGGGATCCAGCCGGTCTGCGCCTGGTTGGCCGAGAAGTAGACGGACGAGCCGTCGGCCGAGACGACGTTCAGCGAGGTGTTCGAGGTCTTCTCGATGTGGGAGTAGCCCGAGTCCACCTCCGGAGCGACGGTGCCGGAGACCCATTCCTTGCCGAAGATCGGGGCTTGGCCGACCTGCTTTGCGCCCTTGTCCGGAACGCGCGAGGAGGCCGTGCGCGTCACGGAAAGGCCCATCACCTCGGCGTCCGAGGCACCGAGCGAGTAGTCACCGTTGAGCAGGTTCACCGAGCCCGGTCCCACCTGCGATCCGGCGGCGCCATCGGCGTTGCGGTCGACGACCACCGGGAGCGGCTGCGTGCTTCCCGCGGCCCCGTTGGGCCCGGTGAAGTCGGCCTTGATCTGGACGCTGCCGTCGGGGTCGACCGTGCTCGTGGCGTTCCAGGTCAGGGCGGCGTTCCTGCCGTTGGTCAGCGGCACGGGCCAGGCGGCGAGCGCCTGTCCGTCCTTGGACACATCGGCGACGGGGATCCGGGTCCAGGGGTCGGCCTCGGAACGGCGCCAGGAGAACGCGACCGAGTCGTACTTCCCGGCCTCGGCCTCGGCGACCAGCGGCAGCCGGCGCGCGGTGCTCTCGCCCTCGCTCGGCTGGACGAAGCCGCCGGGGCCGGCGTGGAAGGTGTACTCCAGCGCCTCGGACTTGTTGTCCGCCTTGTCGACCTGACGGACGTGAAGGGTGTGGGTTCCGTCCTTGGGCGGGGTGATGGCGATCGCCTTGGCGGTGGAGGAGCCACCGGTCGCAACCTTGGTCCAGGTCAGACCGTCCAGGGACCACTCGAGCCAGTTGTGGTCGGTCCCGCGGGGAGTGACGGTGAAGGTGCCGGCCTGGCCGGCACCCTTGACCCAGGCGGCGGACGGGTAGTCCGTCGACGCGATGCCGGTCGGAGCCGACGGTGCGGTGGTGTCGACCGTGAAGGTCTTCCACTCCGACCAGCCGAGGTTGTAGTGCGTGCCGTCGTACGGCGAGGTGCGGAACTTGTATGTCTTGCCGTTGGCCAGCACACCGGACGGGACGGTCACGGACGCGACCTGCCCGGAGTTCACCCACGGCGAGACGATGACGTTTCCGACCTGCGTGTTGGTGGCGGAGTCGAAGATCTGGAAGGTGCCGTTGACCTTGTCACCGTTCGGGTCGACGAACGTGTCCCGCAGGGTCGGGGTCAGGGTGTTGACCACATACGCGCCGCTGTAGGAGTAGTACGGCGGGCCGGCTTCCTGCTTCGTGCCCGTGCGCGGCCGGTAATTGTAGGTCACGACCAGTTTGGGCGGGTTGGATGCCGCGTTGGCGGAGTTCACCCGCTTCCACTGCCCGGTGACGTTCTCATCGCTCGCGCGCAGGCCCATGTGGGACTTGGCCGCCTTGGCCGAGGCCCACTCTTGCACCATCGTGGTCACGTTCGCGTTGATCCAGCCGTCCGGCTGGGTCGAGCAGGAGGCGTTGCCCCTCGTCTCCGAGGAGGTGGCCTTCTCTGCGATCCACGTCGGCTGGGCCGTCCACCGCGACGAGGTCGTCGCGGCGCCGGTGGACCACACTTCCCAGGGCTGGTTGGGGCACGACGTGCCGGTGTAGTTGCCGGAGTGGAAGTTCCACAGCGACAGCTTGGCGTCCGTGACCAGCGCGTCGGCGATCGGCGCGGTGTTCCAGGAGATGAACGAACGCGCGGTGCGGTAGGTGCCGTCGGCGTTCTTCGTGCCCGGGTTGCCCAGGTCCAGCTCGACGTCCGTGGACCAGTCGACTGTCGTGCCCTGCTGCACGTAGGTGTCGAAGACGTTGGACAAAGAGGAGGTGGACGGGTCGACCGTCACCGGGTACTTCGTCGCCGGGTCGGCGAGGAACTTCGCGTCCGGTGTGAGGACGAGGTCGACGCCGCCCTTGGTCTTGACGACCTTCATGTCGACCGCGACCTGGCGCGTGTGCTTGCCGGAGACCGGGTCGATGGTGGCGTCCCACATGATCGGGGCGGGCATGACCGCGGTCTTCTTCGACTTCTGGTCCTTGAACAGCACGCTGCCGTCAGCCTGCTGCTCCACCTTCAGGCCCTTGGTCCTCAAAGGCAGGGTGTAGGAGAAGCCGTCGGCGGGCCGTTCTTTCACCTCGACGAACTGCTCGAAGCCGGTACGGGTGGCCTCCACCACAACATCGGCTCCGGGTACGGCGTCCTCGTACGTGGCGCGGTTACCGTCGAGCTTCGGAGTCGGCAAGCCGCCGCGCCACTGGAGCGTGACCGCTTCATCCCCGGTGCCGAGGGTGACGAGGTCGGTGGCCGGGGCCGACTGAGCGGCCTTCAGCGAGCGGGCCTTGGTTCCGGACTTGCCCGCAAGCGTAAGGCCCGTTGGGTGCGCCCGGGAGACGACCCTCCCGTCCGACGACCTCATAAGGTCGACATCGACGTCACGCCATGCGCCGGAGGCGGTGTCCCGGAATCGGATGGGCCCAGCCGACAGCTCGGTGGTGAGTGATCCGTCCTTGTTCACCCAGGTCGTCGAGGTCTCGGTGCGCTCGGAAAGCGCCTCGACCCGATGTCCTGAGAGCCGGGCTGTCACACGCGCCGACGGGATGTCCGCGGCGCTGGTCGCGTAGACCGGCTTCTGCGGCTGAGCGGCCGTCTGCTCCGGGGGTGCGGCCAGGGCCGCTTCCGCGCCGTAGAGAGTCGAAACCGCCATCAGCAGAGCGAGTCCGGTCGCGGCCGCACGTCTGCCTGGCCGGTGGTTGGCTCTGGGCCGTTCCTGGAATCCTGTTATGGATTCCGGTTCAGGGCTTCTCACGTTGCTCCTATGAGGATGGATGGTGCTACGAAATCGGACAAGGAGGGTCCGATTCCGCAACCTGGGCCTCGAAGGCCCAGGAGTTCAGGGGGTGAGAGTCACCGGATTCAAGGTCGTTACGGGCATGGCAAAGTGCCCCCTCGGCGGTCGTCCAGGGAATCCCCGTCGGCGGGAACTACGGCTCGATCAGGCCGGCCCTGATGGCGTAGCGGGTGAGTTCCACGCGGTCACGCAATCCGAGTTTCTGTAGCAGGTTCGCCCTGTGGCGCTCGACGGTCTTGGCGCTGATCACCAGGAGCTCTCCGATCTCCTTGGAGCTGTGCCCCTCGGCGACGAGCTTGAGGATCTCTTCCTCCCGGTTCGTGATCGCCTTCTCCGGGAGGGGCCTGCCCTGCGCCACGTGATCGAGGTACCTGCGGATCAGGGTGTTCTCGACTCCGGGGTACAGGAACGGCTCGTCTCGCATCGCCGCACGGCAGGCATCCACCAGGTCCCGGTCTGCGACCGACTTGAGCACGTACCCGCAGGCACCGGCCCTCAAGGCTTCGAAGAAGTACTGCTCGTTGTCATACATGGTCAGGATCAGGATTCGGAGGTCCGGTTGCATCCGAGCCAACTCACGGGCAGCCTGCAGACCCGTCATCCGAGGCATCGCGATGTCCAGAATGGCTAGGTCGATGGGGACTGTCCGGGCGAGGGAGATAGCCTCCGCCCCGTCGCCTGCCTCGGCGACGACGGTCAAGTCGGGCTGGGAGTCCAGAATCATCCGCACTCCGCGACGGACCAGGGCATGATCTTCGGCAAGCAGGATCCGATGTGGCGGCGCGGTCATCACTCGGCCTTCCCCGGTACTGGTACCCACAGCTGCACCGACGTGCCGCCCCGCGAAGTCGCTTCGATGGACAGTCGCGCGCCAATGAGCAGGGCGCGTTCCCGCATTCCTCGGATACCGGACCCCTCCGAAGCGCTGTGGCAGCCGCGTCCGTCGTCGCGAATCACCAGTTCCACCGCTTCAGAACTCGTGTGCCGCAGCTCCAGGTCCACCCGCGCGGCGCTCGCATGCCGCGCCGCGTTGGACAAGGCTTCCTGGGCCACCCGGTAAATCGCCAGTTCGACTTCCTGTGGCAATGTCGGAAGCTTGTGGTCGAGGTGGTGGACGACAGTGAAACCGACCCTGGCGAAGTCGGCCGCGAGAGCGCGAAGCGCGCTCGCCAGACCCAGGTCCTCGAGGACTCCCGGACGGAGCCGGCGCGCGATGCGCCTAAGCTCGTCCAGGCTCTCCCGAGTCGTCTCCTGTGCGCCACGCAGGTCCTTCCGCAATCGCGTCGGCGCCTGGTCCGCCAGCCACTTCAGCTGCAGAAGCACGGCTGTCAACGCCTGCCCGACCTCGTCGTGCAGTTCGCGCGCGAGATGCTGTCGCTCGGCCTCCTGCGCCGCGGCCACCCGTGCGCTGCTGGTAGCGCGCTCGTTCTCCAGTCGGTCGAGCATCGTGTTGAAGGTTCTCACGAGCTGCACCATTTCTGCCGGCCCCGCAGCCTCGGCCCGGATGCCCGGGGCACTGAGGTCCGCCTGCGCCATCCTGTGCGACAGACGCTGCAGCGGAGCGAGTGCACGGTGGAGGACCAGCGCGTTGGCAAGAAGCATTGCCAGGACCCCGACGGCCACCACGACGGCTTCCTTGAGGAGGACGGGAGAGGAGACGGTGATCCACGGGCTGAGCAGAAGCAGAGCCGCGATGACGAGGAGGGAGGCGTTCATCGCGAAGATGCGCCAGAACAGTGACACAGCCGAATCTCTCCCTCCTCTGACCTGGCCCCGACACGACGATCTTGCTGGTGATCACGTGGATTCTTTGTGATGCCTCTGGGTCCGTCCATACATGCTGGCACCCATGTTTCCGCAGATGAACGGGCGGATCGGGGAGCTGGGCCACTCATCTGCTCCGGACAGGGGCGGGCCCCTGGGGTCCCGTTGTGCCAGTCCCCGGCAGCGCAGGGTCGCCGGTGCTGTCCGGCGGGAAGCTGTCATGAGGACGTAAGGAGCGTGTAAAGTCCGTCGCGGAGTGCCGGGAAGTCTGGTCGGCGACAGGGAAAGTTGTCTTCGTCGATCGGGGTTGGTCTTCGTGTTGCTCGTCGCGGTCTTCGGTGCCGCTCTCCTCATCGCGGTTCTGCTCTCCGGGCTCGCGGCACGGACCGTGTTGTCCACTTCATTCCTCTTCCTGGTCGGCGGCGCACTCGTCAGCGACGGATTCCTCGGTCTGATCCACATCACTCCGGACAGCGAGATCGTCGCGGTCACCGCCGATCTGGCGCTGTTCGCAGTGCTGTTCACCGATGGCATGCACGTGTCGTTCCCGAAGCTCAGGGAGAACTGGAAGAATCCGGCTCGTGCCCTCGGGCTGGGCATGCCGCTCGCTTTCGTGGGCATGGCACTGATCACCCATTACCTGGTCGGATTGGACTGGACGACGTCCTTTCTCGTCGGCGCCGTTCTGGCGCCGACCGACCCGGTGTTCGCCTCGGCGATCGTGGGCCGCAAGGAAGTGCCCGCCAAGCTCCGGCAGTTGCTGAACGTGGAGAGCGGCGTCAACGATGGGCTCGCGCTCCCGGTGGTGCTGATCCTCATTGCCGCCGCCGGGCCGACAAGCGGCCACGCGGAGGCGTCCTTCGGGAAGATCGCGCTGGAGCTTGCCCTCGGACTCGTCTTCGGTGTGGTGCTGCCGCTGCTGGTGAACGGACTCGTACGGTTCCGGCTGCTGGGCGCGGAGCCCAAACTGCAGCCGCTGCTGCCGCTGGCCACCGGCGTCATCCTGTACGCCGCGTGCCACCTGACCCACGCCAACCCCTACCTGGCCGCCTTCTCCGCGGGCGCCGTCCTCACTGCCGTATCGCCCGAGGCGAAGACGGCCTTCGAGCCGCTGGGCGAAGCGCTCGCCGAGCTGGCGAAGTTCGCCGCGCTGCTGGTCTTCGGGGCGCTGCTCACGCCGCAGCTCTTCGGTGACCTGTCCTTCGGCGGGTACGTCGCGGTGTTCCTGGCGATCGTGCTGATCCGCCCGGTGTCGATGCTGATATCGCTCATCGGCACACGGTTCGACCGCCGGGAGAAGCTCGTCGCCGCCTGGTTCGGCCCCAAGGGTTTCGCCTCAGTGGTGTACGGACTGCTCGTGCTCCAGGCCGGCATCCCGCAGGGTGAGCAGGCGTACACGCTCATCGCCGTGTGCATCGCCTTCTCGATCATCGCCCACAGCAGCACCGACGTGCCCATCGCAAGGATCTTCGACGTTGAGGACCTCGCGGGCATTCCCGAGCCGCAGAGCGCCGGACCGTCGACGGACGGGGACAAGGAGGACGGCCGTGACCGGCAGGCATGAGGCCTGCGTGCGCCGGCCGGGACGAGGGATCGTGAGGTGGCTGACCTTCGCGGGCGCGGTCCTCACGGTGCTGGGGGCAGCGACGTACGTCCTCCCAGGTCCAGGCCTGCCGGTGCTGGTCACCGGAGTGCTGATCCTGCTGGGTCCGGCGAGTCTGCGGCTGTTCGGCTCGGGGCGGTGACCGGCATGCGAACTGCCCCTCTCGTCTGGCGCGCCGGATGGCCTGGGCGGGTCGCGGCAGTCGGGTCCTGCCTGTTGTTCGTGGCGTTCGTCGATCGCCCCGACGGCGGGACGCTGACCGGCGCACGGTCCGGCGCGTTGTTCTTCGCCGTCTGGACGTCGCTTGTCGCGGCCTGGTTGTGCTGCCGGTTGGGGCTCTGGCGCGTCACCGCCGACCAGGACGGCGTCCACATTCGCAGGATGTGGAGGGTGGCCTTCGTGCCGTGGTCGGCGATCGGGCGTGTGGAGCTGCGACATGACGGACTGCTTGAGTTAGTTGGCTCGGAGGCCACACCCATGGGCGGACTGTTCCTGCCGTCGTGGGCCGGCCGACTCATCCGACGCCCCGGAGCCGGAGCACGGGCAGCGAAGGTACTGACCGGGATGGCGCGCGACGCCGCCCTGCGCCCTGTGGCCCCGGCAGGCCGGACTGTGACCGGCTCGGCCTTTGCTCCACGTGCGCTGCCTCTGGCAGCCGTGTTGTTCGCCGTGACGGAGTACCTGCACAGGTGAGAAACCGTCCAAGCGACAAGGGAGACTTGTGGACCGGTACGTGAACTGGGCGTTCCTGATCGCGTTCATCACCCTGTGGCTGCCGTTCGCCATCGCCCAGTGCCGTGGCTGGACCTTTCCGTGGCTGCGTCACGGTGGCCCCCGGTCCGGCTGCTCGGCGCGGCCGGTCTCGCCCTGTGCGTGGTGGTCGTGGTCAACACCGTGCCGGGCTGGCTCGGGCCACACCCGGCACATTGACCTACGCCTCATACGCCGCGATGATGTCGACCTTGGTCTGCGGTGCTTTGCTCATCCTCTACGCGTCGCAGCCTTCGCTGTCTCACGCGTTTCCCGTGAGTGAGGGGGCTCAGTCGTCCGGGCTGCCGCGGTCGACTGTGTAGGCCACGAGGACACCGGCCAGCGACGTCCATGCCACGGCGCCGTACCCGGCGCCCTCCAGCCGACGGCAGCCAGGAGAAGTCCGGTCAGCAGGCCCATGGCCATCGCTCTGCCGTTGCGGGTGAATGCCCACTGCTCACGCGCGCTGCCCGGGCGCCGTATCTCTGTCAGTGCCGTCCTGATGACCAGGGCGGCAGCGATGACGGCCACCGTCATCACGGATGAGTCCACGACGCAGGCCTTCCGGGTCAGCGCTCGGTGGCCTTGATGCGCTGGTACACGTCGGGGATGCCGTCGTGGTCATCGTCGCGCTCCTCTTCCTCTGAAAGGCGGCGGTAGATGCCGTTGCGGCGCTTGATGAGGAGGGCAGCAAGGCAGGCGGCTATGACAGAGCCGGCGAGGACTGCGGCCTTGACGTGCTCTGTCATGATCGGGTCAGTGAAGGCGAGTTCGCCGATGAGCAGGGCAACGGTGAAGCCGATCCCGGCGAGCACCGCGAGGGCAAAGACGTCCGCCCAGGCGAGTTCGGGGTTGAGCCGAGCGCGGGTGAAGCGGGCGGCCAGATAGGTGCCTGCGAAGATGCCCAGAGTCTTGCCGACGACCAGGCCCAGGACTACGCCGAGTGGCTCGGGCTCGGTGAAGACCTCCGCCAGCGCCGCGCCGGAGACGCCGACTCCTGCGGCGAAGAGCGCGAAGAGCGGAACCACGACTCCCGCCGAGACCGGGTGGATCAAGTGGGAGGTGCGCTCCGCGGGGGAGGCGGTCTCGCCCTTCTCGCGGGTGGTGCGCAGGATCAGGCCCATGGCGACGCCGGCGACGGTGGCGTGAACTCCGCTGTTGTACATCAGTGCCCAGGTGACGAGACCGAGGGGGACGTACCACCACCAGCCGCGTACGCGAAAGCGCTGCAGCAGGTAGAAGAGGGCCAGGCAGGCGAAGGCCCCGCCGAGGGCGGCGAAGTTCAGGTCGCTGGTGAAGAAGACCGCGATGATGAGGATGGCGCCCAGGTCGTCGACGACGGCGAGCGTGAGCAGGAATGCGCGCAGTGCGGCGGGCAGGTGGGTGTTGAGGACCGCCAGGACGGCGAGGGCGAAGGCGATGTCGGTGGCCATCGGCACCGCCCAGCCCTCCAGGCTGCCACCGCCCGCCATGGCGGTGACGGCGTAAAGGGCGGCGGGTACGGCCATGCCGCAGACCGCAGCGATGACCGGCAGTGCCGCGGTGGCGGGAGTGCGCAGCTCGCCGACGACGAACTCCCGCTTCAGCTCGATGCCAGCGACGAGGAAGAAGAGGGTGAGCAGGCCGTCGGCGGTCCAGTGCCCCACCGACAGGTCCAGTCCGAGGGACGGTATGCCGAAGTGGAAGTCACGTATCTGCTCGTAGGTCCCGCTCCACGGGGTGTTCGCCCACACCAGTGCCACAACGGCGGCTGCCAGGAGCACCAGTCCGCCGGTCGTCTCCGTCCTCAGGGCCTGGACGACCGCGTTGCGTTCGGGCAGCGGCAGGAGTCCGAGGAAGGGGGAGCGCTCGCGAGGGGCGGCAGCCATCAGGGAAGACCTCCGGGTCATCGATGTCAGGGCATACGAGCCCCAGGACGCCGACCAGACTTCCCGGCACACCGCGCGTCGGGCCGCTCGCCACGGGGGCGGGGCGTTGACGCGTTACCTGCACCCTAGCCGCCGCTCCCGGATGTCGCCAGACCACGTTTCACCTGCCGAAACGGCATCGGGGGGGCATGGCGAGCGGGCCCGGTCACACCAAGGCGCGAGGTGTGACCGGGCCCGCTCAGGAGGCGGTGCCGCGGGGCGGTCAGACGGTGGTCTTCACCGACTCCTGGTCTTCGTCGTCCTCGGTGATCTCACCCGCGTTGCGGGCGCGGACGAACTCCAGGAAGGAGTTCAGCTCGCGCTTGACGACCGGGGCGAGGAGGTACAGGCCGATGATGTTGATGACGGCGAGCATGAAGAGCACAGCGTCGGCCATGTCGATGAGGGTCTGCAGCGTCAGCAGCGAACCGGCGATCGCGAACAGGGTGTAGACGACCTTGTACGACAGCTCGCTGGCCCGGCTGCGGCCGAAGAGGTACGTCCAGGCCTTCAGGCCGTAGTAGCCCCACGTCAGCACCGTCGAGATGGCGAAGAGCAGCACGGCGACGGTGAGGATGTACGGGAACCAGGGCAGCACCGTGGCGAAGGCGTCGGATGTGATCGTGACGCCGCCGATGGACTGGTCCTTGCGGGCTGCGGCCCAGCTGGCGGGGTTGGCGATGACGATGGTCAGCGCGGTCATGGTGCAGATGACGACCGTGTCGATGAACGGCTCCAGCAGCGCGACCAGGCCCTCGCTTGCGGGGTGCTTGGTCTTGACCGCGGAGTGCGCGATCGGGGCGGAGCCGAGGCCGGCCTCGTTGGAGAACGCGGCCCGCTTGAAGCCGATGATCAGGGCACCGAGCACACCGCCCGCGACGCCCTCGGGGTTGAAGGCGCCCTCGATGATCGTCGCGATGGCGGCCGGGACGGCCGTGACGTGCACCAGGATGACCGTCAGGCACGCCACGATGTAGATGCCCGCCATGGCGGGGACCAGCTTGCTGGTGACGTTCGCGATGGAGCGGATACCGCCGAGCAGCACGATGCCGACGAGCGCCGCGACCAGGATGCCGAAGAACAGGGCGCCCGCGGAGGAGCCCATCAGGCCGTCGTCGCCGCCCGTGACGGAGACCAGCTGCGCGTAGGACTGGTTGACCTGGAAGAGGTTGCCGCCGAAGAGACCGAAGAAGAGCACGAAGAAGGAGGCGAGAACCGCGAGCACCTTGCCGAGGATCTTGCCGTTCTTGCCGAAGCGCTCCGCCAGGCCCTTGGGCAGGTAGTGCATCGGGCCACCGGAGACGGTGCCGTCGGCGTGCACCTCGCGGTACTTCACGCCGAGCGTGACCTCGACGAACTTGGTGGCCATGCCGAGCAGGCCGCACAGGATCATCCAGAAGGTGGCGCCGGGCCCTCCGATCGAGACGGCGACGGCTACACCGGCGATGTTGCCGAGGCCGACCGTGCCGGAGACGGCGGCGGTGAGGGCCTGGAAGTGGTTGACCTCGCCGGCCGACCCCTTCTCGTCGTACTTCCCGCGCACCACGTCGATGGCCAGCTTGAACTTGCGGAGCTGGACGAACCCGAACCAACCCGTGAACACCAGACCGGCGACCACCAGCCAGGCGACGATCAGCGGAAGATCCGTACCCCCCACGGGGACGGAGTAGAAGACGACTTCCACGAGCCAGGTGGCTATGGGCTCGAAGAATCCGCTGACAGCTTTGTCGACGGACGTGGTGATGGAGTCGAGTGACACTGTGGCTACCTCGATGGCGCAGTACCGACGCAGGGGAGGCTGCGCCGGGAAGATGTGCGGTCTTTGAGCGAACGCCGTTGTCCGATCGGCGACACTGGGTGTGCGCTCCGTGGACGCGGAACGTGATCACCCTGGTCGTGCAGCCGGCGCGTGTGCCGACGCTCCGCCGGGCGGCGGGGGGTGGTGCCACCTGCGGAGTTGCGCAGTTCTACCACGATCTTTACGAGATCTTTAGTGATGCAAATCACATAACCGTCAGTAATCTTCGAAAGTGCCAGCGAACGAGATCAGACCGTTATGCGGAGAGCATGGTCCGTTCATCGGACATCTATGCCGCGGTGAGGCTCACGCGAGGGAACATCGCTCGGCTTTTCGCTGCAGCAAGAGTCACCGGCCGCAAGAACTAGGAGTTGCTGCAAACCGCCGAGCCGGCTGGACCGTCCGGATCACCGGACTGAACGGACGCGGTCCCGATCCGCGACCAAGCTGACTGATGAACTGGCGAGCCGCTGACGCCTGCCTCCGCTAAAACGGCCTATCGGGACGGACGAACGCCATCACCGTCGTCCGCCGTAGGCCCTCACAACGTATGGTCGGGCCAGTTGAGCAAGCGGGCGCCGATGACGGCCGTCTGAAGGGTGTAGCGGTCGACGGGGTCGCCGGGGTCCACGCCGGTCAGTTGGTGGATGCGCTCCAGCCGGTACGTCACTGCCCGCACGCTCAGCGCCAGCCGCCGCGCGGCCTCGGCGGCCACGCAGCCGGTGTCGAAGTACGCGGTCAGGGTGTCGAGCAGCGGCCGCGCGCCGCCCCGGGCCTGCTGGAGCGGTCCGAGGACGGTGCCCACGAGGTCGGCCATGGCCTGCCGGTCGCGGGTGAGCACCGGGTAGACCAAGAGGTCCGCCGCATGGAGCACCGGGTCCTCCAGGTGCATGCGCTCGGCCAGGTCCAGGGCGTTGAGCGCTTCCTCGTAGGAGTGGACGACTCCGCCGACGCCCGGGTGGGGGCGGCCGATGGCCACCCGGCCACCGTGGGTGGCGGCGTACGCCTGCTTGGCGAAGAAGCCGAGGACATCGGCCTCATCGCCGGCCGCGATGCAGATGAGCCGGCCGTTCTTGGTGGTCAGCAGGATGCGGCGGTCGCTGAAGCGGGCCGCGAGGGAGGCCCCGATGCCGCGGGTGACGGAATAGCCGTCGTCGTACGGCTCCGGGCCCTGCGCGACGGCGACCGCGTGGGCGTGGGACAGCAGCAGCCCGAAGCGTTCGGCCCGTTCGGCGAGACGCCCGGGATCGCTGCGGCCGTGGAGCAGGTCGTCGATGAACTCCCGTCGGGCCGCCTCCTGTTGCCGGATGGCGAGTCGTTGTGCCCGCTCGTGGCCCTCCGCGAAGGCGTCCACCGCCTGCTCCACAGCCACGAGCAGGTGATCGGCGGCGGCCCCCCGCAGCTGAGCCCGTACGTCCTGGGCGGCGGAGAGGTGGGCGCGCACCAGGAGCCGCAGTCCGAGCCCGGCCTCCGCGGCCCGCTCACCCTGTGCCCGCAGTGCCTCCAGCTCGTCCCGGGTCAGTCTCCGGCCGGTGGCGCAGGCGCCGGCCAGAATCCGGGCGTACCCCTCCAGGTACTCGTCCGTGGTGTCCCGTTCCGCCATGGCCCCTCCCCGTTCCCATCGCGCCGGTGATGATCTCCCGACGCGCGGCACCCAGGGTGGCATGCGGACGCCAGGCGTCTGCGACCGGCATGGACGGGCCGTGAAGATTGCCGGTGTACGGCAATGCGAACAGGCGTGCCGCCCTGTCAGCATGCCCGGTGCCGGGGTCGTCGCGTGATGCGCATGCCGGAGCCCGGAAAGCAGCGTGCCGCGCCGCGGAAAAGGGGGGAAGTGTCATGGTCGAGTTTGTGCACGCCATCGCCGGCTTCCCCGCCCTGCCGTTCACGGCGGCTCTCGTGGTCGTCGTCGGCTTCTGGTTCCTCGTCCTGCTCGGTGCCGCCGGTCACGACGCTTTCGACGCGGACGTGGACGCCGACGCTCTGAACCTGGGCGGGGTACCCGTCTCGGTGTCGGTCACCCTGCTGATCGTCATGGCCTGGCTCTTCGCCGTCACCGGCTCCGTACTCCTCGGCCGTACGGGGTGGCCGGATGCCCTGGTGCATCTCCTCGGCGCCGTCCTGCTGGTCCTCTCGGTCCTCGGCTCCTGGCGTCTGACCCGCGCGGCCGTACGCCCGCTGGCCAAGCTTTTCCCCGATGAACCTGGGCCGTCCCGGCACGCCCCCTCCACGCTGACCCGCACCCTGCGCACCGGCCGGGTGGGCGCGCGGGCCGGCCGAGCGCAGGTCGCGACCCGGGACGGCTCCACCGCAGTCGTCTCCGACACGGTGCTCGGCCGGCGCGGCTGAACCAGCGCCCACTCACTTCAGCTCTCACCCTCAGATCCGGGGATTACTCATGGATGCCATCACTCTGGGAATCGGCGTACTCGTCGCCGTTGTCCTGCTCGTCGCCGTCGCCGTGCTGTTCGTGGTCAGCCGGCTGTTCCGCAAGGTGGAGCAGGGCAAGGCGCTGATCGTGTCGAAGATGCGCAAGGTCGACGTGACCTTCACCGGCCAGATGGTGCTGCCCGTGCTGCACAAGGCCGAGGTGATGGACATCTCGGTGAAGGCGATCGAGATCACCAGGACCGGCAAGGACGGTCTGATATGCCAGGACAACATCCGGGCCGACATCCGGATCACGTTTTTCGTGAAGGTGAACAAGACCGCCGAGGACGTCATCAAGGTCGCGCAGGCGGTGGGAACGGCCCGGGCCAGCGACCGGAACACACTCCAGGAACTGTTCCACGCGAAGTTCTCCGAGGCGCTGAAGACGGTCGGCAAGCAGATGGACTTCACCGACCTCTACACCAAGCGCGACGAGCTGCGGTACCGGATCATCGAGGTCATCGGCGTCGACCTCAACGGCTACCACCTGGAGGACGCGGCGATCGACTACCTGGAGCAGACGCCGCTGACCCAGCTGGACCCGGCCAACGTCCTCGACGCCCAGGGCATCCGCAAGATCACCGAGCTGACCGCCGCCGAGCACGTGCGCACCAACGAGGCGCAGCGCACCGAGGAGAAGGAGATCACCCGGCAGAACGTCGACGCCCGGGAGACCATCCTGGAACTGGAGCGCCGCCAGGCCGACGCCGAGATCAAGCAGCGCCGGGAGATCGAGACCGTACGGGCCCGGGAGGAGGCCGAGACCGCGCGGGTCGTGGAGGAGGAGCGGCTGCGCGCCCAGAGCGCTTTCCTCAGGACCGAGGAGCAGCTGGGGATCCAGCGTGAGAACCAGGCGCGTGAGGTCGCCGTCGCGCAGAAGAACCGCGAGCGGGTCATCGCCATCGAGAGCGAGCGCATCGAGAAGGACCGGCTGCTGGAGGTCATCGGCCGGGAGCGGGAGACCGAGCTGACCCGGATCGCCGCCGCCAAGGAGGTCGAGGCGGAGAAGCGGGAGATCGCCGAGGTCATCCGCGAGCGGGTCGCCGTGGACCGGACGGTCGCCGAGCAGGAGGAGTCCATCAAGAGGCTGCGGGCGGTCGAGGAGGCGGAGCGGCAGCGCCAGGCCGTGATCATCGCGGCCGAGGCGGAGGCGCAGGAGCGGCTGGTGAAGGACATCAAGGCCGCCGAGGCCGCCGAGCAGGCCGCGATCCACCGGGCGGCGGAGGAGCTGACGCTGGCCGAGGCCCGTCACAAGGCCGCCGACATGGACGCCCGCGCCAAGGTCCGCCTCGCCGAGGGCATCCAGGCGGAGGCCGCGGCCGAGGGCCTGGCCGCCGTCCAGGTACGGGAGAAGGAGGCCGACGTCATCGAGAAGGCCGGCCGAGCGGAGGCCGGGGCCACCGAGGCACGGCTGCGCGCCGAAGCGGCCGGCAGTCGGGAGAAGGCCCTCGCCGAGGCCACCGCCATCGGCGAGAAACTCAGGGCCGAGGCCGCGGGCCTCACCGAGAAGGCCGCCGCGATGGCCGCGCTGGACGAGGCGTCCCGCAGCCACGAGGAGTACCGCCTGCGCCTGGAGGCCGAGAAGGACATCCGGCTCGCCGGTCTGGACGTGCAGCGGCAGGTCGCCGAGGCACAGGCCACGGTGCTCGCCACCGGACTGGAGAACGCGGACATCAGCATCGTCGGCGGCGAGTCCGTCTTCTTCGACCGGCTCCTGCAGTCGATCTCGCTCGGCAAGGCCGTGGACGGATTCGTGGACAACTCGCAGACGGCCAGGACGCTGGCCGGACCCTGGCTGGACGGCTCCGCCTCCTTCACCGAGGACCTGGCGAAGGTACTCGGCTCCGTCTCCACCGCCGACGTGCAGAACCTGACCGTGTCCGCCCTGCTCATGAAGCTGATGCCGGCCGGGTCGGGGCAGCTGGAGGAGCTCATCGGCAAGGCGCGGCAGCTGGGCCTGGCCGACATGCCCGTCGCCGAGCTCGCCGGTCTGGACGGCGCGGCCAAGAGCTGACGCACCGTCGAAACAGCTTCCGGAGCTGCCGCGCGGGGGGCGGCAGCTCCGGAGACGAACCCACCGATACGAGGAGCGGAACAGTGACAGGGACCGGGACGGAAAGCGGTCTGGACGCCGGTACGTACGAGGTCCTGCGCGATCGCCTCCGGGCCCGGGCCGCTGAGCTGGCGCGGCGTGCCGACGCCCTCGACACCGCCCGCGCGCAGACCTTCGGAGCCGGTGAACTCGCCCTGGCCGGGACGCGGCACCTCCGCACGGAGCGCAGCCTCGTCGCCCGCGACCTCGTCGCCGTCGGCGACGCGCTGCTCGTCGGCTACGAGGCCCCGGCCGCCGAGGTCTTCGCCCTGTACGACCGTGATCTGCACCGTCTCCCGGACGATGCCGTTCCCGGCCTGCTCGACGACCCCGACTTCGTGCGGGAACACGCCGCTCTGCACCGCTACTTCCAGGGTGCGCGGCTCCTTCAGCTCCGCCATGTGGAGGGCAAACTGCTCGCCGTGTTCCGGACAGGGGAACAGGCCGACGACATCCGCGTCCTGCGCTGGTCCCTCGCCCCCTCGGGAGAGGTCCGCTTCCTCGACGCCCGCGGCGAGCGCGACCACGTCCTGCCCGCCCCGCACGACGTCACCTGGATCGGCACCACCCGGGACGACCACGTCCCGGGCCGGCATCCGCACATCACCGTCGCCGACGGCACGGTCTTCGTCTCGACGGTCGGCGGAGCGCTCACCGTGAAGACCGAGAACGACACCGAGACGGCCGACGGCATCCACAGCGAGCCGGTCGACGAGCCGCTGCAGTCCCTCGCGGACGCCGAGGTGGCCTACGCGGTCGTCGGCGCCCTGGTGCTGCTGCGCGTCCGTCCCTACAAGGAGGACACCTGGCGGCACCTGGTCTTCCACACACTCACCGGGTCCGTCGTCCGGCTGGACGGGATCGGGCAGTCGTGCCGTCGGCTTCCCGACGACCACGGCATCGTCTTCCCCGGCGGCTACTGCCTCGCCACGGGTGCGGTGAAGACCTTCGACACGGACGTCTCGGGCCTGGAGTTCGAGCGTGCGATCCGCTCGCCCGACGGCGAGGACGTGCTGTTCGCCTTCCACGCCCGCGCGACGGGCCGCGCCCTCCTGTTTCCGTACAACCTGATCCGCAAGGAGGTCGCCGCCCCGCTCTCCTGCCATGGGTACGCGCTCTTCGACGACGGCACCCTCACCCTGCTGCGCGCGGAGGCCGGCGAGCCCGCAAGGACGCACCCGGTTCAGGTCTGGAGCACGCCGTACGTCTCCGACACCCACACCGCGGCGGTGGGGGACGGACCGCTCGCCCGCATCGGCAACGCCGACCTCGTGCGCGGCATCTCCGCCTGTCTCGCCGTCGCCCGGCAGGCCACGGAGACCACCGCCACCGCCGAGCTGTACGAGTCTCTGGTCGCCGCCTGCACCCGGGCCGCCGACCGCTTCCACTGGCTGGGCGACGCGGACGCCGGCGATCTGCGCACCCCGCTGGAGGAGGTGCGGGCCACGGCGCAGCAGGTGCTGGCGGAGTTCGCGACCGTACAGGCCCTCACCCGGCAGGCGGCCGAAGCACTCGCGGAGGCGACCGGGGAACTGCGGCGTCTGGTGCGCAGGGTCCGCGGGGAGGCGCCCGCCACCACGGGGGAATGGATCGAGCGGATCACCGGACTGCGCCGGGCACAAGGCCACTTGGCAACCCTCAAGGAGATGCGCTACGCGGACACCGACGCCATCGACGCGCTCGCCGAGGACGCGGAGGCCCACATCGTCTCCACCGCGCGGCGCGCCGTGGACTTCCTCCGCCGCGACGACGCGTTCAGCGCCCACCACGCGGAAGTCGAGCGCCTCACCACCGAGGCCGAGGCGATCACCACGGCTGCCGCGGCCGCACCGGTGGCCGAGCGGCTCGACGCCCAGGTCCTCGGGCTGCAAGCCCTCACGGAGGTCGTCACCGGCCTGGACATCGGCGACGCCACCGTTCGGACCGCCATCCTGGAACGGATCGCCGAGGTGCTGGGCGGTCTCAACCGCGCCCGCGCGACCCTCGCCGCGCGCCGCCGCGAGCTGATGGACCGGGAGGGGCGCGCGGAGTTCGCCGCCGAGTTCGCGCTGCTCGCCCAGTCGGTCACCGGCGCCCTGACCGCCGCGGACACTCCGGAGACGTGCGACGCGCAGCTTGCCCGGCTGTTGCTCCGGCTGGACATCCTGGAGTCACGCTTCGCCGATCATGACGGCTTCCTGGCCGAGATCACCGACAAGCGCACCGAGGTCCACGACACGTTCTCGGCGCGCAGGCAGACACTCCAGGACGCCCGGGCCCGGCGCACGGAGCGTCTCGCCGCGTCAGCCGGGCGCGTCCTGGAGACCATCGCCCGGCGCGTGAGCGGCCTGGACAGCATCGACGCGGTCAACACCTGCTTCGCCTCCGACCCCATGGCCGTCAAGGTCCGGCGCACCACCGACGAACTGCGCGAACTCGGCGACCACGTGCGGGCGGAAGAGCTGGAGGGGCGCCTCAAGGCCGCCCGGCAGGAGGCCGTCCGGGCACTGCGGGACCGTGCAGAGCTGTTCGCGGACGGTGGTGACACCATCCGCCTGGGGAGCCACCGGTTCGCCGTGAACACCCGTCCTCCGGAACTGACCCTCGTACCACACGCGGACGGGAGCATGGCGTTCGCGCTGACCGGCACGGACTACCGGCGCCCGGTCACCGATCCCGGGTTCGCGGACACCCGTGCCCACTGGGATCAGTTCCTGCCCTCCGAGAACGCCGACGTCTACCGGGCCGAACACCTGGCGGCACGGCTCCTGGCCGAGCACGGCGCCGGTGCCCTGGCGGGGGCGGACCTCGCGACACTCGTGCGGGAGGCGGCCGAGGCCGCGTACGACGAAGGGTACGAACGCGGCGTCCACGACCACGACGCGACCGCCGTCCTCTCCGCACTTCTCGGGCTGTACGAGCAGGCCGGGCTGCTGCGTTACCCGGCCGCCGACCGCGCCGCCGCCCAGCTGTTCTGGGCCCACGGGACGGATCCCGAGGCCCGGCAGGCATGGGCACGGGAGGCCGTCATGCTGGTAAGGGCACGGGAGACGTTCGGCGCCGCACCGGCGATGGAGGCGCTGCGTGCCGAACTCGCCGAGGCGGGGCAGCTGTCCGGCCGCGCCGCCGAGTACCTGGTCGAGGAGCTGTCCTCCGGCGAGTCCTTCGCCGCGGGCCCGGCGGCGCGCACGTTGCTGGACAAGTTCCGCAGGGCGGCCGGCTCCACGCCGTACGACGAGGACGTCCGCGACCGGCTCTCGGCGGGCGACCTGGCGTCCGCGCGGCGTCTGGTGGAGGGCTGGCTCGCCTCGTACGCCGCCTCGTGCGGCGAGGTGGTCGACGACGGGGACCTCGCCGAAGCCGTGGCGATCGAGGTCTGCCCCGGCCTGGACCGCTACGACCTGGACGGACCGGTCGCGGCGCGCGTGGAGGGCATGCTCGGCTCCCACCCGCGGATCGACCGCCGTGCCCTGCCCTTGCGTCTCGACGAGTTCCTGGCCAGGACGGCGGACTTCGCCACTCGCGTGGTTCCCGGATTCCGCGCCTACCAGCAGCGCAGGAACGCACTCCTCGCCGCCGAGCGGCGCCGTCTGCGGCTGGACGAACACCGCCCGCGCGTCATGTCCTCCTTCGTGCGCAACCGTCTCGTCGACGAGGTGTACCTGCCGCTGATCGGTGACAACCTCGCCAAACAGCTCGGCGCCACCGGAGACGGCAAGCGCACCGACAACCACGGCCTGCTGCTGCTCGTCTCACCACCCGGCTACGGCAAGACGACCCTCATGGAGTACGTCGCCGACCGTCTCGGCCTGCTCCTCGTGAAAGTCGACGGACCCGCCCTCGGGCACGGTGTCACCTCCCTCGACCCTGCCGAGGCCCCCAACGCCACCGCCCGTCACGAACTCGCGAAGATCGACTTCGCGCTGACGGCGGGCAACAACGTCCTGCTGTACCTGGACGACATCCAGCACACCTCGCCCGAGCTGCTGCAGAAGTTCATCCCGCTGTGCGACACCACCCGCACCCTGGACGGCCACGACCTGCGCGGCAAGCGCTTCGCCGTCTGCATGGCCGGCAACCCGTACACCGAGTCCGGGCAGCGCTTCCACATCCCCGACATGCTCGCCAACCGCGCCGACGTCTGGAACCTCGGCGACGTCCTGACCGGCAAGGAGGACGCCTTCGCGCTGAGCTTCATCGAGAACGCCCTCACCTCCCACCCCGTCACGGCCCCCCTCGCCGGGCGAGACCGTGCCGACCTGGAACTGCTGGTACGCCTCGCCGCCGACGACCCGACCGCCCGGCGCGACCGGCTGACCCATCCCTACTCCCCCGCCGAACTCGACCGCGTCATCGCCGTCCTGCGCCACTTGCTCACCGCCCGTGAAACGGTCCTCGCCGTCAACGCCGCCTACATCGCCTCCGCCGCCCAGGCCGAAGAGACCCGTACCGAACCGCCCTTCAGGCTCCAGGGCTCCTACCGCAACATGAACAAGATCGCGGCGCGGGTCTCCCCGGTCATGAACGACACCGAACTGGCCGCCGTGATCGAGGACCACTACACCGGCGAGGCCCAGACCCTCACCGCCGGCGCGGAGGCCAACCTCCTCAAGCTGGCCGCCCTGCGCGGCTCGCTCACCGGCGAACAGGAGGCTCGCTGGGCAGCCATCACGTCGGCGTACGTCCGAGCACAGGCCCTCGGCGGCTCCGGCGACGACGCCCTCGGCCGGGCCGTCGCCGCCCTGAGCCTGCTCGCAGACCGCGTCGCCGCCGTCGAGAGAGCCATCACGCGCGCCACCGACCCCCGCCACCTGCTCAGCCATCCAGTGGGCCGACACGCGGCCCACCCCGAAGGCCACACGGGCTGATGCCACACACTCCGTGAACCGGTGCGCCGCCTCGCGGACGAGCTGTTATTGGGGCTGCTCGTCGGACGACTCTAAGCCCTGTGGGACTCGCACGCTTTACTGATCATTTCAGAACGAGTTTGGTTCAGGGACTTGGCAGTTGGGCTGGTGGGCGGCACAGTTCTGGGGGTGTCGGATGATCTTGTGCCTGCTGATCTGTGGGAACGTGTCGCACCGCTTCTCCCTCCTCGCCCGCCGCGGCGTCGGCGCTATCCGGGCCGGCTGCCGGCGGATGACCGTGCGGCTCTGCGCGGGATCGTCTACGTCCTGCGCACGGGTGTGACCGGGCGGACGTGCCGACCGAGACGATCGGCTGCAGCGGGGTGACGTGCTGGCGGCGCCTGCGGGACTGGACCGAGGCCGGCGTATGGCCCCGCCTGCACAAGATCCTCCTCGCGGAACTCCGCAGAGCCGGCCTGCTGGACATGGAGGACGCCGCGGTCGACGCCTCGCACGTCCGGGCCCTCAAAGGGGGGCTCACACCGGACCTTCGCCGGTCGACCGCGGCCGCCTGGGCAGCAAGCACCACCTGATCACCGACCGGCACGGAACACCTCTTGCGGTATCGCTGACCAGCGGAAACCGTCACGACGTCACCCAGCTCATACCCCTGCTGGACGCGATCCCCCGCATCCGCGGCCTGGTGGGTCGGCCTCGTCACCGGGTGCGGCGGCTGTTCGCCGACCGCGGTTACGACTACGACAAGCACCGACGACTCCTCCGCGCTCGCGGCATCACGCCGAAGATCGCCCGCAAGGGCACCGCCCACGGATCCGGCCTGGGCAAGACCAGGTGGGTCATCGAGCGCACCTTCGCCTGGCTCCACCAGTTCAAACGCCTGCGGACCCGCTACGAGATACGCGCCGACCTCCACCTCGGACTGCTCCAACTCGCCTCAGCATCATCTGCTTGCGACGACTCCGAACCTCATTCTGGAATGATCAGTTAGTCATCGGCGCCCAGGGTTGCCCGACGAGGTTGTGGCGCGCCGAGCGTCGGGGCGGGGGCCGGCGACGTGGTCTGGCTTGCCGCCAACCGGGTCGCGCCGCGCACCTGCCGGTCCAGCCAACGCCTTTCCGACCGGGGGTAGTGCTTCCTGTACTCCAGCGAGCCCCACCGGACTCCTCGCCAGAGCCGATAGCAGCCACGGACCAACGGTTCCGCGACAAGCACGAGCACCCCAGTAACGGTGACGTAGAACGATGACCTCGCCAACTCTGACGCCGGTCCGGGGTGGGCCGTCCCGGTCCACGCGAGGATGCGCATCTGCTGTACTAACAGCAACGCGCACGTCGCCGACCAGATCAAACTGGCCACGGCGTTGGCCCGGGTCCGCCGACGCAGTTCGTCACGCTGCTCTTGCAACCGGACGAGGGACTCCGGTGACGGTTCAGTGCCTAGGCGCCGCTGGTCGAGCAAGAGCGCCTTGGCCTCGGCCTGCTCGCGCGTTGCGGCAAGCATCCTGTCGCCCACCCGCTTGGTCAGCCCGGTGTACTGGACCGTCCCCACCAGCAGGACAGCCGCGTTGATCGTCGTCACAATGGCGGCGTAATCGTTACTCATCGCCCAGACCATGTACGTCCCCCAACGTCCTCGCGGCGATCTGCGTCACGTCAGCATCCGACACGTTCCTTCCCTGCGCAGTGCTACGTAACGCCAAACAAGAGCCCGCGGCCGAGACACGATGGGCGCTGGTCCGCGGGCCGCCGAGCACTGTGCAGCGCGAGGGCGGCAGCGTCACCCGCCCGCGTCCCACGCCGCCCGGAAGGGCGGCCTGGGGCGTGGGGGGGAAAGGCCGGGTGAGGCCCGCAGTGTGGGCCTCGTGGATCAGGAGCTCCTGCCGTCTGCCGGCCCACCGCAGGCCGTACACAGGCCGCATGAGACGCAGCCGAGAAGAGACCGCACCGCAGGATCTGCCGGGCGACCTGTGGCACGCCCTGTCCCAGCTCCACCACACCCAACTGAACGAGACGCTCCGCTCGATCACTGGGGGCATGCATGCCCACTTCACCGGCTCCGGTGTCGCGCTGGAGGTCACGCTCTGTCAGACAACCGTGCTAGTCGCAGCTTCGGCGAGCGGCTGCGACCAAGGCAGGCCGGCGTGCGGCCGACCACCGCGCTGTCCGGGGCGCGGCTGCAGGCGTCATCACGTGGGCAGGCTCGTGGTGAGCAGCGTCCGGAGGTACGCGTTGTGTGCCCGCAGGAGCCGGACCGCGCGGTCTGTACCGTCGGTCAGGAAGGGCAGGACTGCCAAAGCGGGGACGGTGGCGATGAGGGCCACGAGCAGGGCTGGGACGAGCAGAGCAACTAGCAGCACGCGCCCAAGCGGGCCGATCAGCAGCGGAAGAAGTGTCATGCCTCAAGCACAGCCCGGCCGAGCGCCGTTGGCGTCATGGCACGAACGAGCCCGTACCGAACCGAACTGCGCCGAACACCGCCGAACGCCGCTGGTACACCGGGCTCTTCCTTATCCTGGTGGGCACGCACCAGGAGGTGACGGGTGGCCGACCGTGATGCCGTACATGGCACCGCCGCTGCGCCGGAGGACGACTTCGGGCGGCGGTTGGCCGTGTTCGCCGCCGATCTGAAGGCGCTGCGGATCGAGCGTGGCAACCTGCCGCTGCGGGAGATCGCCCGGCGAGCTCCCCGGCACCGGCCCCTATCGGCCGCGGCGGTCAGCGAGACGCTGAACGGCAAGCGGCTGCCCCGCTTGGACTTCCTGATGGCACTGGTGCGGACACTGCTCGCCCACGATCACGAGGGCCACCCGCATCCGCTCGGCCGTGACGATCCGCGCCTGGAAGTCTGGCGCACGCGCTGGCGTGACCTGGAGCTGTTGCGTACGGCGCCGCTGCCTGCGGTCCGCCGCCCTGCCACCCTGGGACGGGACCCCGATCCGCTGGCCACGGCGTCTGCCGTTGCCGCCGCCTCGCCCGTTCCTGTCGCTGTCCCAGCCCTTGCCACCGCACGCGCCGTCGCATCCGATGCCTCGGCGGCCCGCCTCCTCTTCGGCGAACAGAGCTGCGGCGCGCGCTCCTTGGCGTTCTCGCCCGACGGGAAGCTCCTCGCCACTGTGAACGACGACCCGCTGGTGCGCTTGTGGCACGCAGCCACCGGCGAGCTGGCATGCGTCCCTCTCACTGGGCACGGGGACGGGGTCAGGTGCGTGGCGTTCTCCCCCGACGGCTGCCTGCTGGCGACGACGGGTCGCGACCGAAGCGTGCGGCTATGGGACCCGCTCACCGGTGATCCCGTCGGTGAGCCATTCGCAGAGAACGGCACACTCTGGACTCTTGCCTTCTCTCCCGACGGGAGCCTGCTGGCAACCGGGGGCCGTGACCGGACCGTACAGCTGTGGGACCCGGTGACCCGGAAGCCGGTCGGCGCCCCGCTCGCGGGGCACACGGGCGGCGTCGAAGCCGTGGCGTTCTCGCCGGACGGACGCCTGCTCGCCTCCGCAGGCGCCGGTGCCACGGTACGGCTGTGGCGCGCGGACGGTGGCGAGCCAGAGGGTGAACCGCTGCTCGGACACGGCAGCGAGATCCGGGCACTGGCGTTCTCACCCGACAGCCGCCTCCTGGCCTCCGGCGACTGGGACGGGACGGTCCGCCTCTGGGACCCGAGCACCGGTGATCCCGTCGGCGATCCACTCACCGGTCACCGCAACGCAGTCCGGGGCATGTCGTTCTCGCCTGACGGGCGGCTACTGGTCTCGGTCAGCATGGACCGCACCGTCCGCTTGTGGGACTCGGTGTCCCACGGCCCATTCGGCCTGCCTCTCACCCGCTACGCCTGCTCCTTCCGCGCCGTCAGTTTTTCCCCCGACGGCCGCTTCCTCGCCGCCGGTGGGGACGACAAGCCGGTGGGCCTATGGGCGACGGCGGATCTCGCCGAGATCCCGATCAGGGACAATTGACCACCACGTCCCCGGTGTCTGTGGAGCAACCACGGGGACCGGGCCACCGTTGAGGTTATCGTTGGCGATCGCCCCGTAGGCACCGTCGAAGCGTCGTCGCCGACTCCGCCTTCAGGCTGTCAACGCCAGGACCGCCCTGCTGGAGCACGGCGGCAAACCCGGACGGCTCCCGCCCGTCGCGCTGCACGACCCGGGTCCGGCAGCAGCCGGGCGCGCGGGCCTCGCTCTCGCCGCGCTTCTCACCTTCTTCCGACTGCCGCCTACGCGCCCGACCTCCACCCCGTCGAAGGCATCTGGCCCGCGCTGCGGCGCACCACCAGCCAACCGTGCCTTCACCGCCCCCGCCCCCTGTCCGATCACGCGCACGTCACCGCTCCCTAGAGTCTGGCCTACCATCGACCTAGGCGCTGCACCGGCGGCAGCCCGTCGCCTTGCGGTGGAGGAGCGATGCGAGGCAGAACGGCGCCGGGGCGCGGCGATGCGGCCGCTGCCGCCCGAGTGGCTGCTCTAGTACGGCTCAACCGCTCGAAGGTCGACGCTGTGCACACCGGTGAGTGCTGGGCGGCGGCGAAAAGTGGCAGAGCCGTCCGGCCACCCGGCAGCAGGCTATCGGGGCACTGCGCCAGCAGGTTTCTGCGCTCGTTCACTGCCAGCCGGACACGGCTCTGGCAAGGTGCCCGCAGCAGCGCTCGAGCGGTCACCACGTCGGCCGACCGCCAACTATCAGCGTGTCCACTACTCAGGGGGAAGGCTCCGTCTACCGAGGGCCGTGGCCAGTGCGGTGGCGGTGGATGAGATCACCTTGTCGTCGTGTGCGGTGTTGTCGTGGGTGCGATTTGTGAACACCGACAGGATGAGCGGCGCGTCCGATCCGGGCGACCAGACGATCGCCAGGTCGTTGGCGGTTCCATGATTGCTCGCGCCGCCGGTGCCGGTCTTGTCGCCGGCCGTCCAGTCCTTCGGGAGTCCCGCCCTGATCCGGTTGGCCCCGGTGAGGCTGGCCTTCAGCCAGCCGACCAGCCGCGCCCGGTCGCCGGCCCGAAGGGTGCTCCCGGTCGTGAGTTCAGTGAAGGTCCGCGCCGCCGCCGCGGGGGTGGTGGTGTCCCGCACTTCGCCGGGTTCCCACTCGGTCAGCAAGGGTTCCGGCCGGTCCAGGCGACTCGTCCGGTCACCGATGGCGCGGAAGAACGCGGTTAGCCCGCGCGGCCCGCCGATCTGCTCCAGGAGCATGTTCCCCGCGAAACCGTCGGACTTGGTGATCCCAGCGCGGCACAGCTGCGCGGGCGTCATCCCCGTGTCGGTGTACTCGGTAGATTCCGGGGAGTTCGCGGTCAATCCGCCCATGTCGGCGGGGGTCCAGCGCACCACCTGGTCCATCAGCCCCGGGTCGCTGGTGCGCGCCTTGACCAGCACCGCCGCACACGCGAACACCTTGAAGGAGGAGTTGAACGGAAAACGCTCATCGGCCCGGTACCCGACCGTCCGGCTGGTCTCCAGGTCGATGCCCACCGCGCCGATCCGTCCCTCGTAGGACCTCTCGAGTGCCTGCAGCTTCTTGGTCAGGCCGGAAGCGGAGGAGGCGTCGTCCTGCGCCCGGAGGTCGGCGCCTGAGGCAGGCGTCTTCCCAGCGGTGTCCGTGTCTGCGGAGGCGCCCGCGTCACCGGTGCCACTGGTAGCGGTACCCGACGCGTAGGCAAGGCCGCCCAGCAGCGCCGAAGCGGTGAACGTCGCGAGCCCTAACCGCAGTCGAAATTTTCGTCTCATGCGGAAAAGGAGATCAGAGACCATTAGGAGTGTCCAATATCAATATTGCGCATGCTGTGTACCAACTCGGCCATCGACGACCATCCAAGCCGAGCGGCACCGAAGGCCGGTTGCGGCCCGGCACGGGTGTGAGCGCGTCGCAGATGGGCCGGCACCAGCCGGGCCGGGCCTGCCGGTGCGCGGTGGAGCGTCGTCCGGCTCGTGAATGGCTTCGGGCACCGGAGGCGCCCCGGCAGCCCGCCGCGTCGGCGAGGCGGTGGCCGGCCTGGACGCGCACGCCGGATTCTGCGTGGTCGTCGCCAGATGGTGGCGTCACCACCACCGAAGCACGCCCCTCTGTGCTGGATCCGCGTGACGTCCCTCCACACGCACATGCGAGGGCGGCGCGCCTGCTCCGCAGGTCCGCGCCGCCCTCGCGCTCCACTCCCCAGTCGATCAGCCGTCTACCCTCAGCCGGGCCGCTCACGCAGTCCCGGCCGGGCGAAATTGATCGGACAGGTCACGGCGGGATGGCGTGCCGCCGGTGGATGTCAGCCGTGGTAGTTGATGTATCCGTTGCCGTCGCGGTCGTTGTCGCGCTTGGTGTAGGAGTGCACGTCCGCGCGGCTGCCGGAGGGCTTGTACAGGTAGATGGTGTCCTGGTCGTTGTTCCACAGGAAGTTGCAGTTGTCGCGGTACACCACGTTGCTGGCGTCGGAGTCGGTCCCGTGGCCGCCGCGCAGCTTGGTGGAGTCGCCGGGCTGCAGGTAGTGGTTGGCGGTGAAGGCGAAGCGGTTGCCGGCGGCGTCCTTGACGACGTATCCCTTGAGGTTGACGGTCGCCGAGGACGAGTAGTTCTTGATCGTCAGGTACTCCTCGTCGGTGTTGCCCGTCGAGCAGTTGTTGGAGTCCCGGCCGGGGGCGTCGTACTGGATCCCGCGGACCTTCAGCGCCGAGCTGTACTCGGCGGCCTGAGCCGACACGGCGGGAACGAGGGCGGCCAGGGTGCCCGCGGTGACGGCGGCGGCCAGGATGGAACGCGTGCGCAAGAGGTACTCCCCCACAGTTGAACGGATGCTGATGCATCTGCAGGACCGGCAGCAAGCTGTTGTGGTTGCACCGTGAACGGTCTGCCACTCGATCGAGTGGCATCCAAGACGGCCGGGCCCTGCCCTTGGAGGACGGGTCTCCTCTCCTGTCCTGCTCGCGGCTCGGCCGGATGCTCAGCGGCTCTGGCCCGAAGGGTCCAAACTCCAGCGGCATGAGACACAGCGCCAACGCGATCGTGTCGAACGTCCTGGCTCCTGCCTGGAGCAGGGACAGGCGAAGCAGGGCCGCCGTCTCGTACGAGCAGGGCGTCAGGTCGACGCGCGATCGTCGGTGCCGTGCCACCGCTGCCCTGCGCGTAGCCGTGTGCGTGTAGTTGTCTATGGGACGGTCCCGGTGCCGGGTTCTCTGGGCAGACTGGGCGCATGACAGCGAACTTCGATGAGCAAGGGCGGCAACCTTCCCGTCGCCGCCGAGGCGGTGCAGGTTGAGCTCAGCTGGTCCGGCGGCCCCGGTGCGCCGGGTGCCGACGCCTCGGCGCTGCTGCTCCGTGCCGACGGGCGGGTGAGAGACGGCGGGGACTTCGTCTTCTACAACCATCCCAGCACGCCTCGGGTGCCGTGCGTCATCTGGGGAAGCGGCGGGACGGTGACGGGACGACGGACACCGTCACGAGCGCGCACCGTCACGTCGCAAGCAGCCGGGGCACAATGAACAGCGGGAGCTGACCGCGCGCCCGCGCCCCAGCACCGGTGCCCCGCCAGGGGCGGCGCGCTGCAGCTTGAGGCTGCAATCAGCGAGCAGGAGTCAGCTTGCCAGGCTTCGTAGACGGTCCCGCGTGGCGTGCGAACGAACGCGGGACCGTCCACCCCGCCGTCCTGTCAGGCGAAGCAATTTGCACGGTATGCCCTATGACATCCTCCCGCACCACAGTGACTCGCTGCCGTCTCACCCGGAGCCGCACTCAAGGCTGCAGGCCCCTTACGCTGCCGACGGGGAAGTGACTTCCCCATGGCTTCGAGACGGCTCCAGTTACAGCGGCAGTGTTATGCCCAGCTCCTGCATTGCTTTGGAGGGCGGGCCGCCTTCGGAGCGTTCGGTCTTGTAGCCCTTCACCCGCGGCTCAAGGGTGCGGGGGTCAATGGCCTCGGCGGGCGCGCTCTTGGCGTACAGGCCGTCGGGCTCGCTGTCACGGTCGTGAGGCAGGAGCCAGAAGACGCGGCGGCGGAAGGTCCCCGAGGCACGGGAGGGCTTGGCGGTGGGGCCGAGGAGGGCGTAGCCGACCATGCGGCCGTCGCGGTGGTATGCCGGTTTGCCTTTGCGGGTGGGCAGGCGGTCCAGGCTCTGGCGGACGTAGTCGAGGGTGTCGATGTCCTCCAGCCAGACGATCTCGGTTTCGTGGCTGATCTCGTCGGCGCTGATCAGGGAACTCATGCGGTGGTGTCCCTCTCGTCGTCGGTGAGCAGTCCGATGCCCGGGTAGTGCTTGCGCTGGTTGGACAGGATCATTTCTTTGGGTGAGGCCAGCCCAACCAGTTCGCGTGTGCGGGCGGCGAATGCCCGGGACGACATGGCCGGCGCTCCTTCATTCTGGCACCAGGCTTTGTAGGCGGCGTAGAGGGCGGTCTGCTCGGCGCGCAAGTCGGGGCCGAGGGTGCAGCACTCTTCGTAGAAGCGGCCAGTGTGGTCTTCTGTTTCGGCGTAGGCGGTGGTGGCGATGCGGACGCGTTCGGGGCCGGTGAGGTCGCGTTCGCCGGCGAGGTATCGGCGGGCGCCGTCGATCAGCCAGTTTAGGATGCCGGGGCCTTCCTCCATGACGAGGATGTCGGCCAGGTTGTCGATCTTGCGGTGGTCGGGGACGACGCGTTCGAAGGGGATCAGGCGCATGCGGCGCCAGAACGCGAAGCCGCCGGTTCCGACTTCGGGGCGGTGGTTGCCGAGGAGCCACAGTTTGTGGGTGGGTTCGAAGCTGAAGAAGTCCTGTCTCATGCGGCGGGCTTTGATC
>NZ_MUND01000028.1 GCF_002154375.1 Streptomyces glaucescens
GTTGAGGGCGGTGAAGCCGTCGGCGGCGAGGTAGTCGGCGTAGCGGCGGGGCATGCCTTCGGCGCCGAGCCAGTGCTGGATGAGGAAGGTGGTGTGGAAGCCGGCGAACAGCGTCCAGAAGTGGATCTTCTCCAGGCGTTCGTCGAGCAAGGTGCCGGTCATCTTGGGCCACCAGAAGCTGAAGCCGCCGAACATGGCGAAGACGATGGTGCCGAAGAGGACGTAGTGGAAGTGGGCCACCACGAAGTAGGAGTCGGTGACGTGGAAGTCCATCGGCGGGGAGGCCAGCAGGACGCCGGTCAGGCCGCCGAAGAGGAAGGTGACGAGGAAGCCGGCCGCCCACAGCATCGGCGGTTCGAAGGAGACCGAGCCCCGCCACATCGTGCCGATCCAGTTGAAGAACTTCACGCCCGTCGGCACGGCGATCAGGAAACTCATGAAGGAGAAGAACGGCAGCAGCACCGCCCCGGTCGCGAACATGTGATGCGCCCACACCGTCACGGAGAGCCCGGCGATGGCGATGGTCGCGCCGACCAGGCCGCCGTAGCCGAAGATCGGCTTGCGGGAGAAGACCGGGATGATCTCGGTGATCACGCCGAAGAACGGCAGGGCGAGGATGTAGACCTCGGGGTGCCCGAAGAACCAGAACAGGTGCTGCCAGAGGATCGCGCCGCCGTTGGCCGGGTCGAAGATGTGCGCCCCGAACTTGCGGTCCGCCTCCAGCGCGAACAGGGCCGCGGCCAGCACGGGGAACGCGAACAGCACCAGCACCGAGGTCAGCAGCACGTTCCAGGTGAAGATCGGCATGCGGAACATGGTCATACCGGGGGCGCGCATGCAGATGATGGTGGTCATGAAGTTGACCGCGCCGAGGATCGTGCCGAACCCGGACAGCCCCAGCCCCATGATCCACAGGTCGCCGCCCAGCTGCGTGGTGCGCTCACCGCCGCTGAGCGGGGTGTAGGCGGTCCAGCCGAAGTCGGCCGCGCCCTCGGGGACCAGCAGGCTGGCCATCACGATCAGCCCGCCGAAGAGGAACAGCCAGTACGAGAACATGTTCAGCCGGGGAAAGGCGACGTCCGGGGAACCGATCTGGAGCGGCATGATCGCGTTGGCGAACCCGGCGAACGTGGGCGTGGCGAACAGCAGCAGCATGATCGTGCCGTGCAGGGTGAACGCCTGGTTGTACTGCTCGTTCGACAGGATCTGCAGCCCCGGCCGGGCCAGTTCCGCCCTGAGCGCCAGGGCCAGCACCCCGCCGAACAGGAAGAACCCGAACGACGTGATCAGATAGAGGTGACCGATCTTCTTGTGGTCCGTCGTCGTCAGCCACGTGACGATCACTTGTCCCCGGCTGCGGCGCTCCGCCGCCGGCACCGGTGCGACCGGTTCGGTGTGTGTCGCCATCACGTCCCTCGAGCGGCAGTGTGCGTGTGTCTCCCCGCGGCGGGCGCAGGGAGTCCTTGGCGGGCCGTGCGGCCCGGCAAGTGCGTAACCAGCGCAGCGGAACGTAGTCGTGTCTACCCGTCAGATCACGCGGTGCGGCCCTTGTTTGGGCTGAACGGCCGACTCGTTCATCCCTGGGGGGGTGGCGGACGGTGGCTCTCGGGTGAGGAGCAGGGGATCCTTCGGGTGAGGGCGATCTTTTCAGTCCGCCAGGGTCTGCCACCAGGTGCGGTTGCGGCGGTACCAGTCGACGGTCTCCGCCAGGCCGGTGCGGAAGGCCGTGGCCGGGTGGTAGCCGAGTTCTTCGGTGATCTTCGTGCAGTCCACGGAGTAGCGCCGGTCGTGGCCTTTGCGGTCGGGCACGTGGCGCACGCGGTCCCAGTCGGCTCCGCAGGCCTCCAGGAGGAGCCGTCGGTGTCGAGCTTGATGCCGTCCTCGACCAGTTCCTCCAGGACGTGCTCGACGACGAACTCGCGGATGTCGGGGGCGAGCAGCGAGTCCAGGTCGATGTCCGAGGCGTGCTGGGAGGAGACCACGACGGTGTCGAGGCGGACCGCCTTGTCGCCGTCGTACTCGATGGTGACCTGCGTCTTGCCGTCGGGGCGCAGGTAGGGGATCGTGCCGTTCTTGCGGGCCTCGGTCAGGCGGCGGGAGAGCCGGTGCGCCAGGTGGATCGGCAGCGGCATCAGCTCGGGGGTCTCGTCGGTGGCGTAGCCGAACATCAGGCCCTGGTCGCCGGCGCCCTGACGGTCCAGCTCGTCGCCCTCGTCCCTGCGGGAGGTTCCCCCGACCCGCTTCTCGTAGGCGGTGTCGACGCCCTGCGCGATCTCCAGGGACTGGGCGCCGATGGACACCGAGACGCCGCAGGAGGCGCCGTCGAATCCCTTCTTCGAGGAGTCGTAGCCGATCTCGACGATCGTGTTGCGGACGAGGGCGGGGATGTCCGCCCACGCCTTGGTGGTCACCTCGCCGGCGACGTGCACGAGGCCGGTGGTGATCAGCGTCTCGACGGCGACGCGGGAGACGGGGTCCTCCCGCAGCAGCGCGTCGAGGATGGTGTCGCTGATCTGGTCGGCGATCTTGTCGGGGTG
>NZ_MUND01000280.1 GCF_002154375.1 Streptomyces glaucescens
CTAGGGGGTGTCGTCAAACTCCCGTCGTCGTCCGCAGGACGGTCCTGCGGCGTCCGGTGCGTGCTCTCGTGACGACACCCCGCAGGGACCGCGGCCGCGCCGCCGCCGGCCGCCCGCCTCCCACGGGCTCAGCCCGGGCCGAACAACTCGTCCCGCCGTACCCGCCAGCGGTCCATCAGGGTGTCCAGCTCGCCCTCCAGGAATTCGAAGAACGCCAGCGTCTCGGTGAGCCGGCGGCCCGCCGGGGTGTCGGGGCCGAGGCTCACCACACCTTCGCGCAGGGCGTCCTCCCAGCGCTTGATGATCGCCTCGCGGTTGGTCAGCGCCTCGTACCACTGGTCGTTGCGGACCCGGTACCGCTCCCGGCGTGATCCTGGTTCGCGTTCCCGGGAGACCAGGTGGACCTGGGCCAGGTAACGCACCGCGCCGGAGACCGCGGCAGGGCTGATCTTGAGCTGTTCGCCCAGCTCGGCAGAGGTGAGGGTGCCGCTGTCGGAGGCGAGCAGCGCGGCGAACACGCGGGCCGGCATGCGCGGCATGCCCGCCTCGACGAGCTGGGCCGCGAAGTGCTCCACGAATCGGGAGACCGTGTCGGGGTCGCGTGCCGCGCCGGCTGTGTCCGTCATGCCGTCGATCATCTCCCCTGCTCGGTCCGGCTCTCCCACGGCCCTCCGGGTCGAGTCTAGTCAGGCTTCATCTGCTTCCTTAACTTCACAAATTTCTGAAGTAAGCGTACGTTCCGAGGTATGACCAAGGCCATCACCGTCTCCGGACTGCACAAGTCCTTCGGCCGGACACCCGCCCTCGACGGCCTCGACCTGGACGTGGACTCCGGCGAGATCCACGGCTTCCTCGGCCCCAACGGAGCCGGCAAGTCCACCACCATCCGGGTCCTGCTCGGCCTGCTGCGCGCCGACTCCGGCGCCGCCCAGGTGCTCGGCGGCGACCCCTGGGCGGACGCGGTCGAGCTGCACCGCCGTATCGCCTACGTCCCTGGCGACGTCACCCTCTGGCGCAACCTCTCCGGCGGCGAGGTCATCGACCTCTGCGGCCGGCTGCGCGGCGGCCTCGACACCCGGCGGCGGGCGGAACTGATCGAGCGGTTCGAACTGGACCCGACGAAGAAGGGCCGCACCTACTCCAAGGGAAACCGGCAGAAGGTCGCCCTCGTCGCCGCCTTCGCCTCCGACGTCGACCTGCTGATCCTCGACGAACCGACCTCCGGCCTCGACCCGCTGATGGAGGAGGTCTTCCAGCGGTGCGTGACCGAGGAACGCGACCGGGGCCGGACGATCCTGCTCTCCTCGCACATCCTCAGCGAGGTGGAGGAGCTGTGCGACCGGGTCAGCATCATCCGTAACGGGCGCACCGTGGAGAGCGGATCGCTCACCGAGCTGCGGCATCTGACCCGCACCAGAGTCACCGCCGAGCTGGCCGGACCGCCCGACGGCCTCGCCCGGCTGCCCGGCGTGCACGACCTCGACGTCCAGGGACCGCGGGTCCGGCTCCAGGTCGACAACGACCGGCTCGACGCCGTGCTGCGGCAGCTGACCGAGTGCGGGGTGCGCTCCCTGACGTCCACCCCGCCCACCCTGGAGGAGCTGTTCCTGCGGCACTATCAGGGCGAGAACGGCGGGAGCGGTGGACCCGGCGGGAGCGGTGGCCTCGGCGAGCGGGCGGAGGCGGCCCGATGACCGCCCTCCCCCTCGCCCCGCGGTCCGGCGGCAGGCCCGGCGGAACCCGGCAGCTGGTTGGCACCACGCCCCTGCTGCGCCTCGCGCTGCGCCGCGACCGGGTGCTGATCCCGGTCTGGGTCGGCGTGAACGCCCTCATGGTGCTGTCCATGCCGGGCACGATCAGAAGCCTGTACGGCACGGCCGCCGAACGCGCCGGCCTGCTCCGCCAGCTGGAGACCAGCGCCTCCCTGCGCGCGATGACCGGCCCCGTGTTCGGCGACTCCTACGGCGCCCTGACCGTCTGGCGGGCCGGCGTGTACGCGGGAGCGCTCGCCGCCGTGATGAGCCTGCTCCTCGTCGTCCGGCACACCCGCGACGAGGAGGAGAGCGGCCGGGCTGAACTGATCTCCTCCGCGATGGTCGGCCGCCGCGCCCCGCTGACCGCGGCCCTGCTGACCGCGGCCGTCGCCAACGCCCTCCTGGGCGGGCTGGTCACCGCCGGACTGGCGGCGCAGGGCGGCACCGGAGCGGCCGCCTTCGGGCTCGCCGTCGCCGGGCTCGGCATGGTGTTCGCGACCCTGGCGGCGATCCTCGCCCAGCTCACGGAGAGCGCCCGGTCGGCACGCGGGCTCACGGCGGCCGTGCTGGGTGCCGCGTTCTTGCTGCGCGCGGCGGGCGACTCGGCGACGGCCGACGGATCGTCCGTGCTGACCTGGCTGTCACCCCTCGGCTGGCTGGAGAACCTGCGGGCGTTCGCGGGGGAACGGTGGTGGGTGCTGCTGCTGTTCGCCGGTGCCGCACTGCTCCAGGGCGCGCTGGCCTACGCACTCGCCGAACGCCGTGACCTCGGCATGAGCTTCCTGCCCGCCCGGCCCGGGCCCGCCGCGGGACGGCTGAGCGGCGCGGGCGCGCTCGCCCGGCGGCTGCAACGCGGCTCCCTGCTCGGCTGGAGCATCGGCTTCCTGCTCGCCGGGGTGGTCTACGGCACGATGGCGGAGGGCGCGGCCGACCTGGTCGGCGGCAACGAAGGCGCCCGGCGGATCATCGAGCGGATGGGCGGAGAGGCCGGTCTCGTCGACGCGTTCCTCTCGGCGATGACCGGGATGCTGGGACTGGTCGCCACCCTGTACATCGTCGCCTCGGTCCTGCGGCTGCACGGCGAGGAGACCTCCGGGCGGGCCGAGCCGGTGCTGGCCGGCGCCGTGGGGCGGCTGCGGTGGGCCGCGGGCCACCTGGCGGTGGCGTTCGGCGGTACGGTGCTGATCATGCTGCTGGCCGGGCTCGGCCTCGCCCTCGGCCACGGCCGCGACACCGGGCCCCTCCTGGGGGCCTGTCTGGCGCAGGTGCCCGCGGTGTGGGTGATCGGCGGGGTGGCGGTCCTGCTCCACGGCCTGCTGCCCCGGGCGGCGGTCGCGGCCTGGGCGGTCGCCGGGGCAGTGCTCCTCATCGGCTGGGTCGGACCCGCGCTGGACGTGCCGCGGGCGGTGCTGGACCTCTCCCCGTTCGGGCACCTGCCGAAGCTGCCGGGCGGGGAGATGGAGTGGACACCGGTGCTGGTCCTCACCGCCTTGGCGGCGGCACTGGTCACGGCGGGACTGGCGGGGCTGCGGCGGCGGGACCTGCTGAGCGGTTGAGGCCTGTGTGACGGGCCCTGGGCCCCCGCCGGGGCAGCCCTCGATGCGCAACGCCGTCCCGGCCGGGCGGCTAGGTCGTGTCCGCAAAGTCCCGTCGTCCGCCCGAAGGGCGGGCCCCGCGGCGTCTGGTGCGTGCTCTCGGCGCGCCGGGCGGAGTCCCTCGTACTGGATGTACTTGGGGCTTCGCCCGGCGCGGCGAGAGTGCGTGCCAGGTGTCGCGGGGCAGACGGGACTTTGCGGAC
>NZ_MUND01000281.1 GCF_002154375.1 Streptomyces glaucescens
AGCGGACTCCGGCGCCTGCCCCCGCTCCCGCTCCCGACCCGGCTCCTGCTCGGCCCCGTTCGCCGCAGCGCCGCCCTCGTCCGGCACCGGTGGTCCAGCCCCCGACTCCCCGAACAACAACCGTGCGCGTCGCCGCAGTTCGTCGGCGGACGTGTGCCGCTGCCGGGCCGACCCGCCGCGCAGCGGCGTACGGCGGGGAAGGGCGCGGCCGTCCGAGGCGGGACCCCGGCCGGGGCCGCTGGTGGCGGACGTGATGCGTGAGCGTGCTCGAAGTGCCATGCGACGAGGATGGGACAGCTCGGCATCCTCGCGATGATCTTGCTCGATTCCCGGGGACAACCTTGCGCTTGTGGACAACTCCGTCACTCACGAGGCTGAACCCCGGACAGGGCCGCACGGAAAGCGCCGCGGACGAGGCCTCCGGACAGGCCCTCACCGTGAGGCGACCACAACCCCCAGCAGCCCGGGTCCCGTGTGCGCCCCGATCACCGCCCCGACCTCGCTCACATGCAGTTCGCCCAACCCGGGCACCCGTGCCCGCAACCGCTCCGCCAGGGCCGAGGCGCGGTCCGCCGCCGCGAGATGGTGGACGGCGATGTCGACCGGCGCGGCACCCGCCCGCTCGGCGACGACCTCCTCCAGCCGGGCGATCGCCCTGGACGCCGTGCGCACCTTCTCCAGCGGTTCGATCCGGCCGCCGTACAGCTGGAGCAGCGGCTTCACCGCGAGCGCGGAGCCGAACAGAGCCTGTGCGGTGCCGATCCGGCCGCCGCGGCGCAGGTACTCCAGGGTGTCGACGTAGAAGTACGCGGAGGTGCCGGCGGCCCGCTTCTCCGCCGCCGTGACGGCCTCGTCCACGGAACCGCCCGTCCGCGCCGCCTCGGCCGCCGCCACCGCGCAGAAGCCGAGCGCCATCGCGATCATGCCGGTGTCCACCACCCGTACCGGCACCGGCGCCTCCTTCGCCGCGAGCACCGCCGCGTCGTAGGTGCCGGACAGCTCGGCGGACAGATGGAGGGAGACGATTCCGCTGGCGCCCGTCTCGGCGACCTTGCGATAGGTCTGCGCGAACACTTCGGGGCTGGGGCGCGAGGTGGTGACGGGGCGTCGCTTCTGGAGCGCCTGGGCCAGGGAGCGGGTCGAGATCTCGCTGCCCTCTTCGAGTGCCCGGTCGCCGAGGACGACGGTCAGGGGCACCGCTGTGATGCCGTGCCGCTCCATCGTCCGCGGCGGCAGGTAGGCCGTTGAATCGGTGACGATCGCGACATGGCGGGACATGAGCTGGAGGTTACCTGGCGTAGCGCCCGGACGGCAGCCCGGCCCTCTCACCTGCACCGGAACGAGGACGCGGCAGGCGGGTTCAGGTGGTGCTCTCCGGGCGGGGCTTCTTCTGCCACGGGTAGGCCGGACGCGGGGCCGGCGGGGTGATGGCGGGGCGCTCCTCGTCGGTCCGCGCCTGAGAGGTGTCCGGCCAGGTCTGCTGGTGCGTGGCCGCGTCGGCGCCGGCGGGGGCTTCCGGCCACGGCGGCGGAGTGGCGGCGGAGGAAGAGGAGGAGGAGCCCGCCGGGTCCTCGGTCGTCCAGTGCCGCAACGCACCGGCCTCGACGTCGATCTGGGCGCTGAGCGTGTCCAGGTCGTCGTCGGCGAAGCGGTGGGCGCGGTCGCGGGCGGCCCAGCGCAGGGAGTCCGCCGAGTGCGTGATGCGCTCGGTGCGTTCGCGCAGGCCGGGCAGCCGCTCGGCGAGCGAGGCCCGGTCCGGTTCGGACTCCAGGCGCCGCAGGTCAGCGTCCAGTTCGTGCCCGTGGGCGCTGAGCCGCTGGAAGAGGGCGAGCGATTCCTGCAAGGACTGGTCCTCGGCGGCGCCGGCGTGGAGCGCGTCCTGGGTGGCCCGCATCGAGGTGCGCAGCCGGAGCCGCAGCTGGGCGATCTCGCCGGCCGGGCCGGGCTGGACGAAGGACTTGGCGCGCAGGGTGTGGTCCTCGACCGTGCGGCGGGCCTGGGTGATCGTGCGGTCCACGCCGCGCTTGGCGGCGCCGACGACCTTCACCGTGGCGTAGGCGCCGAGTGCGATGAAGAGCACGAAGAGCAGGGCCACCACCGCGATCGCTGCTTCCATTGCGCTCCTCCTCCGGCCGATCGGGCCCGCGGCCCGCCGCGGCACTCGCCGCGCCGCTCCTCCACGGTAAACGCATCGGGCAGGCCCGGAGTTCCACGACAACCCCGAACCTGCCCTCATCGAACCCCGAGCACACCCTTAAGGGACCGGCCCGGGGCTCATGGCCGGCTCACGGCCGGCTCACGTTCCTGGAGCACTTACGCCGGAACGATGTTCACCAGCTTCGGCGCCCGCACGATGACCTTGCGGATCCCGGCCCCGTCCAGCGCCGCGACGACCTTCTCGTCGGCCAGTGCGACCTTCTCCAGCTCCTCCTCGGAGATGGAGGGGGCGACCTCCAGCCGCGCCTTGACCTTGCCCTTGATCTGGACGACGCAGGTGACGGTCTCGTCCACGACGTAGGCGGGGTCGGCGACGGGGAAGTCCTGGTGCACCACGGAGTCGGTGTGGCCCAGCTTGCGCCACAGCTCCTCCGCGATGTGCGGGGCCAGCGGCGCGACCAGCAGCACCAGGGCCTCGGCGACCGGGCGCGGCACGGGACCGCCCGCCTTGGTCAGGTGGTTGTTCAGCTCGGTGACCTTGGCGATGGCGGTGTTGAACCGCAGGCCCTCCAGGTCGCCGCGCACGCCGTCGATCGCCTTGTGCAGGGCGCGCAGCGTCTCCTCGTCGGCCTCGGCGTCGGTGACGGTGATCTCACCGGTCGCCTCGTCGACGATGTTCCGCCACAGCCGCTGCAGCAGCCGGAACTGGCCGACCACCGCGCGCGTGTCCCACGGCCGGGAGACGTCCAGCGGGCCCATGGCCATCTCGTACAGCCGCAGGGTGTCGGCGCCGTACTCGGCGCAGATCTCGTCCGGGGTGACGGCGTTCTTCAGGGACTTGCCCATCTTGCCCAGCAGACGGGAGACCTTCTCGCCCTGGTACCAGTAGGCGCCGTCGCGCTCCTCCACCTCGGCGGCGGGGACGGCGATGCCCCGGCTGTCGCGGTAGACGTAGGCCTGGATCATGCCCTGGTTGAACAGCTTGTGGAACGGCTCGGCCGAGGAGATGTGGCCCAGGTCGTACAGCACCTTGGACCAGAAGCGGGCGTACAGCAGGTGCAGCACGGCGTGCTCGGCACCGCCGACGTACAGGTCGACACCGCCGTGCGGCTGCCCCTCGCGCGGGCCCATCCAGTACTGCTCGATCTCCGGGTCGACCAGCTTCTCGGTGTTGTGCGGGTCCAGGTAGCGCAGCTCGTACCAGCAGGAACCGGCCCAGTTGGGCATGGTGTTGGTCTCGCGGCGGTACTTCTTGGGGCCGTCGCCCAGGTCCAGGGTGACGTTGACCCAGTCCTCGTTGCGCGACAGCGGCGTCTCGGGCTGGGTGTCCGCGTCGTCCGGGTCGAAGGTGCGCGGGCTGTAGTCCTCGACCTCCGGCAGCTCCAGCGGCAGCATCGACTCGGGCAGCGCGTGGGCGACGCCGTCCTCGTCGTAGACGATCGGGAAGGGCTCGCCCCAGTAGCGCTGGCGGCTGAACAGCCAGTCGCGCAGCCGGAAGTTGACGGTGCCCTCGCCGATGCCCTTGGACTCCAGCCACTCGGTGATGCGCGCCTTGGCCTCGACGACGCCCAGGCCGTCCAGGGAGACGTCCTCGCCGGTGGAGTTGACGATCTTCGCGTCGTACGAGGTGAAGGCGTCGTCCCAGGTGGACGTGTCGGTGCCACGGTCGTCCGAGGGCTCGACCACGCAGCGCATCGGCAGCGCGAAGGCGCGCGCGAAGGCGAAGTCGCGGGTGTCGTGCGCCGGGACGGCCATGATGGCGCCGGTGCCGTAGCCCATCAGGACGTAGTCGGCGATGAAGACGGGGATCCGCTCACCGGTGACCGGGTTGGTCGCGTACGCGCCGGTGAAGACGCCGGTCTTCTCCTTGGCGTCGGCCTGCCGCTCGACGTCGGACTTGGACGCGGCCTGCGCGCGGTAGGCGGCGACGGCCTCGGCGGGGGTGGCGTGGCCGCCGGTCCACACCTGGTGGGTGCCCTCCGGCCAGGCTCCCGGGGTGACCGTGTCGACCAGCGGGTGCTCGGGGGCCAGCACCATGTAGGTGGCGCCGAACAGGGTGTCCTGGCGGGTGGTGAAGACGGTGATGCGGTCGTCGCCGACGGGGAAGTCGACGCGGGCGCCCTCGGAGCGGCCGATCCAGTTGCGCTGCTGCAGCTTGATGGCCTCGGGCCAGTCCAGCGCGTCCAGGTCCTCCAGCAGCCGGTCGGCGTAGGCGGTGATGCGCATGTTCCACTGACGCAGCTTGGCCTTGAAGACCGGGTAGTTGCCGCGCTCGGAGCGCCCGTCGGCGGTGACCTCCTCGTTGGCCAGCACGGTGCCCAGGCCGGGGCACCAGTTGACCGGCGCGTCGGAGGCGTACGCCAGCCGGTACCGGCCCAGGACGTCGGCCTTCTCGACGGCGTTCAGCTCGTTCCAGGAGCGTCCGCCGGGCACCTCGCGCTCACCGGACTCGAACCGGGCGACCAGCTCGGAGATCGGGCGGGCCTTCTTCGCCGCGTCGTCGTACCAGGAGTTGAAGATCTGCAGGAAGATCCACTGGGTCCACTTGTAGTAGTCCGGGTCGATCGTGGCGAACGACCGGCGCTTGTCGTGGCCCAGGCCCAGCCGCCGCAGCTGGGCCTTCATGTTCTCGATGTTGGCCTCGGTGGACACGCGCGGGTGCGTGCCGGTCTGCACGGCGTACTGCTCGGCGGGCAGGCCGAAGGCGTCGAAGCCCAGGGTGTGCAGGACGTTGTGGCCGGTCATGCGCTGGAAACGCGCGAAGACGTCGGTGGCGATGTAGCCCAGCGGGTGGCCGACGTGCAGGCCCGCACCCGAGGGGTACGGGAACATGTCCATGATGAACTTCTTGGGCTTGGCGGCCAGCTCTGGATCGCCCGCCAGGTCGCCCGTGGGGTTCGGCGCCGCGTAGGTGCCCTCCGCGTCCCAGACGTCCTGCCAGCGTGCCTCGATCTCCGCGGCCAGGGCGGCCGTGTAGCGGTGCGGCGCCGCCGCCTCGGCGGTGGCAGCGGGGTTCGTCTCGCTCATGATCCTCAAAGCTCCATCGATCGTCTCTGCCGGCGGCTTGTCGAGAAACGAAAAATCCCCTCGCACAGGAGGGGACGCCGCGCCGATTCCGGCCACTCGACTCGTCCGGTGGCCGGGACTGATCAGCGCGGCCCGCTAAGCAGAAGGCGTACGGCACGCATGGCGTCAGGGTACCGCAGCCCTCGACCGGGCCGCGACGACGCCCAGAACCTGAGCCATGATCATGATTACTTCGCGTAACAACCCCTAAAGGGCATCGCAACAACCGGATTGTCGTTTGATAACAGCGCAATAACTCAAACCTCGTACTCATGGGTACGGCTGCGACCTAGAGTGCGGCCCGGGACCGCTTTCCCGAACCGCTCGGAGTTGCCCCATGAACTCTCGTCGTAAAAACAGCTCGCTCGTCCAACCCGGCCGGTCGGCCTACGGTGCGGCGACTGCTGCCGTGCTGGTCCTCATACCCGTGCTCGTGCTGGCCGGAGGTGACACGTTCCGCGAGTTCCTCAACTTCGGCGCGGGCGTGCTGAGCCTGGTCTCGCTGTCGTGCTCGGTGATCTGGGGCCTGGTGGCCCAGGACCGGATCCTGCTCAACGCGCGCCAGCGGATCGTCGGGCAGGCGGTGCACCGGGCGACGGCGGTCGCCGCGATCGCGTTCCTGCTGCTGCACGTCACCACCAAGCTGGCCCTCGACCACGTCGAGCCGATCGCCGCGGTGCTCCCGTTCTCACTCGGCGTCACCGGCAGCGCCGGGCTGATCGGTCTGGGCTCCCTGGCCGGACTGCTCATGGTCTTCGTGGGCATCACCGGCGCCCTGCGCGGCGCCTTCGCCTCCCCGGCCCCGGTCGCCGCCCGCTGGCGGACCATGCACATGCTGGCCTACCCGGCCTGGTGCGCGGCGCTGGTGCACGGCCTGTTCGCGGGCCGCCCGGCCAAGCCGGTCTTCGTGTTCCTCTACGGCGTGTCGCTGGTCGCCGTCATCGCGGCCCTGGCACTGCGGTCGGCGCCCCGCCCGGTCAAGCGGGAGGTCGCCGACCGGCTCGTCGCGCTGCTCGGGGGCGGGGAGCGGCCGGGCCGGGAGGACCTGGACGCCGCCCGCGCGCGGGCGGGCGCCGAGCCCTCCCCGCTGCCCGGCTACGACGTCCCGCGCGGGGACCGCGAGCGCCCCGCCGAGCCCGCCGCCGGCTTCGCCGCCGCCTACCGCGCGGTGTCCCGTCCCCGCCGCGCCCAGCGCCCCGCCCAGGACGCCCAGCCCACCGAATCACTCCCCCGGACGGACACCTCCTCGCTGCCCCGCGTGGATCCCTCCTGGCCGATCCCGTCGCCGCCGCCGGTCGGCGAGGCGCCCCCGTCGGCGTACGACCCGCTCCAGGACACCGGACACACCATCCCCGCCTATGACAATCCAGGCATCGGCGGCTACGGCGGCACCGAGATGTTCGACACCGTTGAGTCGAACACCCTCTACGGCACGTACAACCCGAACGACACGTACGACAACAGCGGTCCCGCCACAGAAACACTGCCCGGTGCGTCCTACGACTTCGGCGCGCCGGGTTCGGGCGAACCTTGGAACACGCCTTCCGGAGGCTTTAAGTGAACGAGGCCCTGCCCGACGTACCCGAAGTCCGCGTGGTCGGACTTCCTCAGCTCACGTCGGGCTTCGACCTTGTCGAAAGACTCGATCTGCCCATGCACCTGAAAGTGCACGGGCCGCTCGAACCGATGGGCGGCGAGCAGCTCGCGCAGCTCGCCGAACGCATCAATCTCAGGGGCCGCGGCGGCGCGGGCTTCCCCTTCCACAAGAAGCTGCGGTCGGTCGCCGAGTCGGCGATCCGCCGTGGCGTGCGGCCGGTGGTGGTGATCAACGGAAGCGAGGACGAACCCGCCTGCCGCAAGGACACGGTGCTGATCAACCGTGCCCCGCACCTGATCCTGGACGGCGCGCTGCTGTGCGCCGAGGCCCTGGGCGCCCGCACCCTCGTGGTGGGGGTCACCCGGGAGTCCACCCAGCGCTCCATGGAGGCCGCGCTCGCCGAGCGCGGCCTGAGCAACGGGCGAAGATCGGCGCTCCGCGCGCGCGTGCAGCGCAATCCCGTCCGCATGGTCACCGGCGCCGCCGCCTCCCTGATCCGCTCGATCGACGGCGGCCCGGCCATCCCGCCCGGCCGCAAGATCAGTGCGTCGGTCAGCGGCGTCGGCGGCGCCCCGACCCTGCTGTCGAACGCCGAGACGTTCGCGCAGCTGGCGATCGCCGCGCGGATCGGCCCGGAGCGGTACGGCAACACCGGGCTGTACGACGAGCCGGGCACCGTGCTGCTCACCGTCTCCGGGGCGGTCGCCCGCCCCATGGTGATCGAGGTGCCCACCGGGGTGCCGCTGCGCTACGTCCTGCAGCTGGCCGGCGCCCCGCCGGTCCCGCAGGGCGTGCTGACCGGCGGCTACCACGGCAAGTGGATCGACGCGGCGACGGTGGACGAGGCGATCGTCTCGCGCAACTCGCTGGACGCGGTGGGCGGTTCGCTGGGGGCGGGGGCGATCCTGCCGATCGGCCAGGAGACCTGCCCGCTGGGCGAGTCGCTGCGGGTGGCGCAGTGGCTGGCCGAGGAGAGCGCGGGCCAGTGCGGCCCCTGCTACCTGGGCCTGCCGGCCGCCGCGCGCGGCTTGGAGGACATCCTGAACGGCGGCGGGCCGGCCGCCCTGGAGGCGCTCAAGCAGGTCGCCAGGAACGTCAAGCGGCGCGGCGCCTGCTCGCATCCGGACGGCTCCGCGATGTTCCTGGAGTCGACGATCAAGGCGTTCACGGACGACCTCGCCGCCCATGTCCTCGGCAACGGCTGCGGACGGCCCGTGGAGGGCGTGCTGCCGCTCTTCGAGGGGGGCAGGGGCCCGACGGGCGTCCCGGGCGGCGGCACGGCCGAGGAGAACGGCCCCAGCCGGCAGAAGATCTACGTCGACTGGACGCTGTGCCGGGGACACGGCCTGTGCGCCGACATCCTCCCCGAGGTCTTCGAGCTGGGCGCCGACGGCTTCCCGACCGTCGCCCAGGCGGCCGTGCCCCGGTACGCCGAGGCGAAGGCGCTGCGCGCGGTGCGCCGCTGCCCGGCGCTCGCCCTGCGGATCGAGGAGGACACCCGCTCCCAGCCCGCGACGCGCAATCTGCCGGTGCTGTCCCAGGGCCGCGGGCGCCGCGCGCTCGGCCGCTGATCGGCTGCCGCTCGGTGCCGGCCGATCAGCGGCCGAGCGCGCGGCGCCGAGCGGGCCACCACACAAAAATCCCGCCGGGTCGATGACCCGGCGGGATGTGCTGTGGAGCTAAGGAGAATTGAACTCCTGACCTCCTGCATGCCATGCAGGCGCTCTACCAACTGAGCTATAGCCCCTTGCGGTGTGCCGTCCGCTTCGTTTCCCTTGCGGGTTTCCCTCGCGGCGACACAGAGAACATTACACGGTCCCCCCGGCGGAACACCAAATCGTTTCCGGTCTGCCCGAATATGAGCGCTATGGTCGGCATCCGTGACCGTGATCGCGTTCTCCGGAGTCCACCGTCGGGTGCCGGCCGCCCTCGGCGTCTGCCTGTTTTCCTTCGTGGCGTTCTGGATCGCGCAGCGGGCCGCGCAGGTGTCGATGATCGACCTGATGGTGTACCGCGCGGAGGGCGCGACCGTCCGCGCGGTACACCATCAGG
>NZ_MUND01000282.1 GCF_002154375.1 Streptomyces glaucescens
AGCGATCGGACTCGGCGCGGGGGCCGCCGCCGCGTTCGGGGTCGCCGGGTGCGGGTCCCACACCTCTTCAGAGGGGTCGTCCCACGCCGGAGGTTCCACCGGCAGGGGCAGGGGCGAAGGCGAGGGGGAGGGGACGGGCAGGCCGAGCGGGCAGCCCGTGCGGCCGATCGGCGACGGCTCCACCGCCTTCACCGGCAAGCAGCCGAACCAGCCCCCGGCCCCCGAGCCCCTGGAGCCGGGTCAGACTCCGCCACAGTTCGTCGTCTTCTCCTGGGACGGGGCCGGCGAGGTCGGCAACGGGCTGTTCCCCCGCTTCCTCGACCTGGCGAAGGAGCACGGCGCGCACATGACCTTCTTCCTCTCCGGGCTGTACCTGCTGCCCGAGTCGAAGAAGCGGCTCTACGACCCGCCGAACAACCCGCGCGGCGCCTCCGACATCGGCTACCTCACCGACGGCCACATCAAGGACACGCTGAAGAACATCCGCCGTGCCTGGCTCGACGGGCACGAGATCGGCACCCATTTCAACGGCCACTTCTGCGGTGAGGGCCACGGCTCCGTCGCCCACTGGACGCCGCAGCAGTGGCGCAGCGAGATCGACCAGGCGAAGTCGTTCGTGAAGGAGTGGCGGACCAACTCGGGGTGGACCGATCTGCCGTCGCTGCCCTTCGACTACGACAAGGAACTCGTCGGCGGCCGTACGCCCTGTCTGCTCGGCCAGGACAACCTGCTGCCGGTCGCGCGGGAGCTGGGCTGGCGCTACGACGCCTCCTCGCCCGGCGGCCTCCAGGTGTGGCCGGACAAGAAGCAGGGGATCTGGGACCTCCCCCTTCAGCAGATACCTTTCCCCGGACGCTCGTTCGAGGTCTTGTCCATGGACTACAACATGCTCGCCAACCAGTCCGTGAACTCCACGAACGCACCCGCGCACAACTACCCGGGCTGGCGCGAACAGTCGGCACAGGCCTACATCCAGGGATTCAAGCGGGCATACGAGACAAACCGCGCACCCTTCTTCATCGGCAACCACTTCGAGCAGTGGAACGGCGGCATCTACATGGACGCCGTCGAGGAGGCGCTGAAGCACATCGCGCGGGAGAAGGACAAGGGCGAGGACGTGCGGCTGGTCTCCTTCCGCCAGTTCACCGACTGGCTGGACGTGCAGCGGCCCGAGGTGCTGGCCAAGCTGCGCACCCTGGGCGTGGGCCAGGCGCCCGCCGGAGGCTGGAAGCGGTTCTGAAATGGGGGTTTCCACCTGTAAGGGGGGTGCGCAAGATCCCCAGAACGGGCATGCGAAACTTTTCACATGAGTGCCGCCAGCCGTACCACCCTGCTCGCCGCCGGTGCCGCCGTCGCCGCGCTGACGCTGTCCGCGTGCACGTCCGGGGGAACCTCGGGCGGCGGTGACACCAACCTCGTCACCGGCGAGGAAGGCATCGCCACGGCGGCCAAGGACGAGCGCGCCCAGGCCCCCGAGCTGTCCGGCGAGACCCTCGACGGCAAGCAGCTCAGCACCGGCGACTACCGGGGCAAGATCGTGGTGCTGAACTTCTGGGGCTCCTGGTGCGGACCCTGCCGGATCGAGGCGAAGAACTTCGAGAAGGTCTACAAGGACGTCAAGGACCAGGGCGTCCAGTTCGTCGGCGTCAACACCCGCGACACCAGCGTCACCCCGGCGCTCGCCTTCGAGAAGGAGCAGGGGATCACCTTCCCCAGCCTGTACGACCCGACGGGCAAGCTGATGCTCCGCTTCGAGAAGGGCACCCTCAACCCGCAGCTCATCCCCTCCACGCTGGTCATCGACCGGGACGGGAAGATCGCGGCCCGTGCCCTCTCCGCCCTCAGCGAGGACAAGCTGCGCGGCATGATCGAGCCGGTCCTGGCGGAGAAGTGACGTGAGCGCCACTCTCGCCGCCGCGACGGACTACAACGGCACGGTGATGCACGGCGCGCTGCTGCTCGCCCTGCCGATCGCCGTGCTCGGTGGTCTCGTCTCCTTCTTCTCGCCGTGCGTGCTGCCGCTCGTCCCCGGCTATCTGTCCTATGTCACCGGGGTCAGCGGCACCGACCTGGCCGAGGCCCGACGCGGGCGGATGGTGGCCGGGGCCTCCCTCTTCGTCCTCGGCTTCACGGCCGTCTTCGTCTCCGGCGGGGCGCTGTTCGGCTACTTCGGCTTCACCCTGCGCGAGCACCAGGACACCCTGTCCAAGGTGCTCGGTGTGCTCATGGTCCTCATGGGCGTGTTCTTCATGGGCCTGATGCCCTGGCTCACCCAGCGCGAGTTCCGCTTCCACAAGCGGCCGGCCGCCGGGCTCCTCGGCGCGCCCTTCCTCGGCGCGCTGTTCGGCATCGGCTGGACGCCGTGCATCGGCCCGACGCTCGCCTCCGTCCAGGCACTCTCCTTCGAGCAGGCCAGCGCGGGCCGCGGCGCCCTGCTGACCGTCGCCTACTGCCTCGGTCTCGGTGTCCCCTTCGTGCTCGCCGCGGTCGCCTTCCGCAAGGCCCTCGGCGCCTTCGGCTGGGTCAAGCGCCACTATGTCTGGGTGATGCGCATCGGAGGCACGATGATGATCGTCACCGGCGTGCTGCTGCTGACCGGTGCCTGGGACCGCTTCGTGCAGGAGATGCAGACCTGGTCCAACGGCTTCACTGTGGGGATCTGATCCATGAGCAAGACGACAACCAGCGCCCCCGAAGGCCAGGAGAAGGGCCCGGAGAAGGGTCCGGAGAAGGGCCAGGACGCGGACCAGGACCTCGGTGCCGCGGGCTCCCAGCTGTCCACCGCGCCGCGCGAGGAGGCCCCGAACCTGCCCGCGCTGGGTGTGATCGGCTGGATCCGCTGGTTCTGGCGGCAGCTGACCTCGATGCGGGTGGCGCTGCTGCTGCTCCTGCTGCTGTCGCTGGCGGCGATCCCCGGCTCGCTGATCCCGCAGACCGGCATCGACGCCACCAAGGTCGAGGACTTCCGCGAGCAGCACACCACCCTCGCGCCCCTCTACGACAAGCTGGGCCTCTTCAACGTCTACAGCTCGGTGTGGTTCTCCGCGATCTACATCCTGCTGTTCGTCTCCCTCATCGGGTGCATCGTCCCCCGCACCTGGCAGTTCGTCGGCCAGCTGCGCGGCCGTCCGCCGGCCGCCCCCAAGCGGCTGACCCGGCTGCCCGCGCACACCACCTGGCGCACCGGGGCGAAGCCGGAGGAGGTGCGGCAGGCGGCGCTGGAGATCGTGAAGCAGCGCCGGTTCCGCGCCCATGTCGCCGGTGACGCGGTCGCCGCCGAGAAGGGCTATCTGCGCGAGGCCGGGAACCTCGCCTTCCACATCGCGCTGATCGTGCTGCTGATCGCCTTCGGCTGGGGCCAGCTGTTCAAGTCCGAGGGCAACAAGCTGATCGTGGAGGGCGACGGATTCGCGAACATCCTCTCCCAGTACGACGACTTCAAGTCCGGCAGCCTGTTCCACAACGACGACCTGGAGCCGTTCAGCTTCGACCTGGAGAACTTCACCGGCACCTACGAGACCTCCGGCCCCAACAAGGGCACCCCGCGCGTCTACCAGGCGGAGCTGACCTACAGCGAGGGCGCCTACGGCAAGGAGCGCAGGACCACCGTCGAGGTCAACGAGCCGCTGGAGGTCGGCGACGCCAAGGTCTACCTGGTCAGCCACGGTTACGCGCCCGTGGTCACGGTCCGCGACGGCAAGGGCGAGATCGTCTACCAGGACGCCGTGCCGCTGCTGCCCCTCGACGGGAACGTCACCTCCTCCGGCGTGGTGAAGGTGATGGACGGCTACAAGAACGCCAAGGGCAAGAGCGAGCAGCTCGGCTTCAACCTGTTCTTCCTGCCGACCTACGGCGGCGGCACCATGCTGTCGCAGTTCCCCGCGCTGGTGAACCCGATGCTCGCGGTCTCCGCCTACCACGGCGACCTCGGCGTGAACTCGGGCATCCCGCAGAGCGTGTACCAGCTGGACAAGAAGCACCTCAAGGAGTTCAAGGACGACAAGGGCGAGCTGCTGAAGAAGCAGCTGAAGCCCGGTGACACCCTGACGCTGCCGGACGGCGCCGGCTCGATCACCTTCGAGCGGGAGGTCAGGGAATGGGCCGGCTTCCAGGTCGTGCAGGAGCCGGGCGGCGGCTGGGCGCTCGCCGGTGCCGTCATCGCGATCCTCGGCCTGTCCGGCTCGCTGTTCATCCAGCGCCGGCGGGTGTGGGTGCGGGCGACCGAGGGCCCGGACGGCGTCACCGTGGTCGAGATGGCCGGGCTCGGCCGCAGCGAGTCCGCCAAGGTGCCCGAGGAACTGGGCGAGCTGGCCGCGATCCTCTACGAGAAGGCACCGGGCGCGCCCGATGCCGACGACCCCTCAGAATCCCCCGTACCTGCCGAAGGGTCTGACCACAAGTGACTCTCGCCGCCGCGACGAACGAAAGTCTCGCGAACCTCAGCAACACGCTGATCTACTCCGCGATGGCCGTCTACACCCTGGCCTTCTTCGCGTACATCGCCGAATGGCTCTTCGGCAGCCGCAGCAAGGTGGCCCGCACCGCCGCCGCGCTCACCCCCGGCAAGGCCGGGGCCCAGGCCGGCCCGGCCGTGACCGTGCAGAAGGCCGGCGGCACGGCCGTGCTGGAGCGGCCGCAGGTCACCGTGCGGGCGCAGGCCGGAGCCCGGGACGTGCCCGACGGGCCGGGAGCGCACGGCGGGACCGAGAAGGGCGACCTCTACGGGCGTATCGCCATCTCGCTCACCGTGCTCGCCTTTCTGCTGGAGTTCGGCGGGGTGCTCGCGCGGGCCCTCTCGGTGGAGCGGGCGCCGTGGGGCAACATGTACGAGTTCAACATCACCTTCTCCACGGTCGCCGTGGGGACGTACCTCGTGCTGCTGGCGCTGAAGAAGAACGTCCGCTGGATCGGGCTGTTCCTGATCACCACGGTCCTCCTCGATCTCGGCCTCGCCGTCACTGTCCTGTACACCGCCAGTGACCAATTGGTTCCCGCGCTCCACTCGTACTGGCTGTACATCCACGTCTCCACCGCGATCTTCTGCGGCGCGGTCTTCTACCTGGCCGCGGTCAGCACGGTCCTCTACCTCTTCCGCGACTCCTACGAGAACAAGCTGGCCCGCGGCGGCAAGCCCGGCCGCTTCGCCTCCTCGGTCCTGGAGCGGCTGCCCGCCGCCGCCTCGCTGGACAAGTTCTCCTACCGCATCAACGCGGCGGCCTTCCCCCTGTGGACGTTCACGATCGTCGCCGGTGCCATCTGGGCGGGCGACGCGTGGGGCCGCTACTGGGGCTGGGACCCCAAGGAGGTCTGGTCCTTCATCACCTGGGTCGCCTACGCCTGCTACCTGCACGCCCGCGCCACCGCCGGCTGGAAGGGCCGCAAGGCCGCCTACCTGGCGCTGGCCGCCTTCGGCTGCTGGCTGTTCAACTACTACGGCGTGAACATCTTCGTCTCCGGCAAGCACTCCTACGCCGACGTCGGCCTCGGAGCGCTCCAGGCCGTCGGGTTCTGAACCCCCCAGCCTGAGAGGCCGGTTCCCGTGACCTGGGTCACGGGAACCGGCCTTCGTCGTGCGGACAGGCAAGGAGGCGTGGACACGAATCTGCGGACACGCATCCGCGCGGGGGACCACGATGCCTTCGGTGAGCTGTTCGACGCGTACGCGCGCTCCGTCTACAACCACGCCTACCGCCTCACGGGGGACTGGGCGGTCGCCGAGGACGTCGTCTCACTGACCTTCCTGGACGCCTGGCGGCTGCGCGAACGGCTCGACACGGAGGGCGGGTCGGTGCGGCCCTGGCTGCTCGGCATCGCCACCAACGTCACCCGCACCACCCGCCGCGCCGCCCGGCGGCACGCGGCCGCGATGGCGCGGCTGCCCCGCGAGGAGGCGGTGCGGGACTTCGCCGAGGAGGTCGCGGGGCGGCTGGACGACGCGGCGCAACTGGCCGCCGTACGCACCGCGCTGGCGCGGCTGCGGCGGGCCGAGCGGGAGGTGCTCGCGCTGTGCGTGTGGTCGGGGCTGGACTACGCGGCGGCGGCGCAGGCGCTGGGGGTGCCGGTGGGGACCGTACGGTCGCGACTGTCACGAGCACGGGCAAAGCTCGCGAAACACATGGAACCGCCTTCGGGGCGCGGACAGCTGAAAGGTGACCGCACCACCGCGGTCAGGCCCATCAGGGAGGGAAACCGATGAACCAGCTTCCCGAACGAGACCTTCCGCCGGGCCGTCACCGACTCCTCAAGGAGCATCTGATGACCGAGATCCGGCGCCCCGACGAAGCCCCCGCCCGCCCGCGCCGCAGGTGGCTGCGCCCGGCCCTGGTCGCGGGCACGGTGGCCGCCGTCACCGCCGTGGCACTGACCGTGGCGGTGCCGTCCGGGGAACCCGCTCCGCGGGCGTCGAAGGAGGCCGCGGCGCTTCTGGAGGACATCGCGTTGGCGGCGGAGAAGGCCGATGCCCCGGCCGGCATACGGGACGACCAGTTCGTGTACATCAAGAGCAAGGGCGGATGGACCACGCAGACGGGCGACGAGGGACCGGCGAAGCTGCAACCCGTCCACCGGCGGGAGATCTGGCTGTCGGTGGACGGCTCCCAGGAGGGCATGCTGCACGATCCCTTCGCCAGGGCGCATCACGAGCCGTTGGAAAAGCAGACTCCTGGCATCCCGTCCAACACCAACTACCGGCATCTTGAGACCCTCCCCACCGACCCGGACGAGATGTACGAGTGGCTGAACAGCGTGAGCGAGGGCAGCAGCAGCAAGGACGAAGCCAATTTCGTGCTCGTCGGCGACCTCGCCCGCGAGTCGCTGATGCCGCCCGCGCAGGCGGCCGCGCTCTACCGGGCCGCGGCGAAGATCTCCGGGGTGTTCGTCGTGGACGACACGGTCGACGCGGCGGGCCGGCACGGTGTGGCGGTGGCCCGGGTCGACGACGGGGAGCGGGTCGAGCTGATTTTCGACAAGGAGACCAAGGAGTTCCTCGGCGAGCGTGAGGTCGCCGTCGAGGACCTGCCCTCGGGTTTCGAGAAGGGCGAGGTGACCGGGCGCTTCGCCGTCCTGGAGCGCGCCGTCGTCGACGAGCCCGGCCAGCGCCCGTAACCGCGTGCGCATCCCCCGGCCAGGGGTCACGCTGGTGTCATGACCGGAAAGACCGGATCGAGGACCGGATCGATCGAGCAGGGCACCAGCCAGACCCACGGGAACACGCACATCCTGCACTTCACGGTGCGGCTTCCGGGGGTCATGGAGGCGGTCTGGTCGGCGTTCTCCACCCCGGAGGGGCTGGCGTCCTGGTTCACCCCGGCGGACGAGCTGGAGCCCCGGCTGGGCGGGGCCGTCACCCTGCGTGATCTGGGGTCGGGGCGGGTGACCGCCTGGGACGTGGACCGGGTCGCGGAGTACACCGTGGAGGGCGCGGGCCGGATCCGGTTCCACCTGGAGCGGGACGGCGAGGGGGCGAGCGTGCTCCGGTTCACGCACGAGTTCGAGGGGGAGGGGGAGTCGGAGTCCGCATGGCGGGCTCGATTCGAACGCCTGATCGGGGATCTGCCGCCGTCCCCGTGACTACGACGGCGGGAGGCACTCCTTCCCCGGCGGCTTCCCCTCCGGCCACGCGATCTGCACGAACCTCGCACGCCCCTGCGCCGTCAGCTCGACGATCGGTACGGCCTTGTCGTACGGGTTGCCGTGCACGTCCAGGCAGATCCACCCGCTGGCCCCGTTCACCCGCAGCGAGCCCTTCACCTGCGGCCACTGGAGTCCCACATCGGTCAGCGGGGGGTCCGTACGGCCGTCGGGCGTCGCCTCGCGGATGCCGTGGACGGCGAGCCGCATCGCGTCGTAGGCGATGATCAGCTGGCCGTCCTCGAGGGAGACCGGGCCGATCGGCCCGACGGGCTCGCCCCTGCCGCTCGCCAGCAGGCCGTTCAGCGCCGCGGTGTCGGCCGCCGAGCCGCCGCTGGGCACCGGGTCCTCGGTGAAGGCGTCCGGGTGGGCGAGGGCGGTGTAGCGCACGGAGAGGTTGCGCAGGGCGTCGCGGTCGAGGTCGTGGTCGCCGGTGAGGTAGGAGCCCTCGTCGCCGGTGAGGACGGTGAACTTGCGGTCCTGGCAGCCGCGTCCGCCGAGCGCGTTGACGAACTGCCGCAGCTGGGTGTGGCGTCCGGCGAAGAGGATGGTGTCGGTCGCCCGGGAGGTGTCGCACACCAGGTGGGTGATCTGCCGGAAGGTGTTGGCGGTGGTGCCCTCCTGGCTGCGGTCGGCGGGCGGGGTGAACGGCTGCGGCTCGTACGGGGAGCCCTCGATGAGCCGGGAGAACGACTTCTGGAGGGTGCGCGTGTACGGATCGCCCGGCTTGTCGTAGACCAGCAGGGCCCGCCCCGCGGTGACCTTGGCGAAGGAGGCGAGCGCGCGGGCCTCGTCGGTGTTGGTGGGGGCGACCCGGGCGAGGCCGGGGAACGGGTCGGTGCCGTTCTGCCCGTTGGCGAGGTCGTCGGCGGTGATGGAGGAACCGATCACGGGGATGCCGTGCCGGGTCAGTTCCCGGACGGCGTTCTTGGTGTTCTCGGTGCTCTGCCCGATGCCGGTCACCGCGCGCAGCCGCTCCGGCCCCTTCGCCAGCTCCGCCAGCCGGCCGACGGTGTGCTCCCAGTGCTGCCCGCCGGCCCCGAGGTTGGCCAGCGCCAGCCGGATCGCCGGGGTCTGCCCGTTGGCGGAGTGGTTGGCCTGGTACTGCGCCAGGTAGGTGCCCTGGAGCTGGTGGAGTACGTGGTTGACGGTGTCGCGGTCGGTCGCGGTGAACGGCTCCAGGAGGGCGACGGTGACGTAGCTCCCCTCCTTGAGGGAACGGTTCTCCCGGTCGATCGCCGCCAGCAGCTCCCGCAGCCGCGGCTGCCCGAAGTCGTACGCCGTCGTCGACACGCCCACGCACTCGTCGCTGCCCTCCAGGCGTACGACACCGGGGGCGCAGGACCGGTCCTCACGAGTGACCGTGCGGACGGCGAGGACCGCCCCGGCCACCAGGACGGCGGACAGCAGCAGGGCCAGATACCGGCGCAGCGGGATCTCCCAGACGTCCTCCCGCAGCCAGACCCAGAATCCGCGTCGCATCACGCACCCCCAGCGTTCCGGTCGTCGTCGTCCTCCGGCAGCCGCAGCGGCCGTCCGGCGAGGGCGTCCTCGGGCCACTCCCGGGAGGCCCGCCACAGCAGCGCGTTGCCCGCGGGCCGCAGGTTCGACAGCTGCTCCAGCTCGAACCGCAACCGGTCGCACACCGTGGCGTCCGGCAGCACCAGCGGGTCGGACAGCTGCCACACCGCGTGCAGCAGCCGCCGCACCCGCAGATGCAGTGCCGGGTCCGCCCCGTCCGGCACCGGGTGCTCCGCGTCGGTCCGGCCGAGCGCGACCGCCGCGCGCCGGTCGCCCTGCCCGGTGAAGTCACGGCCCGCCTCGTCGTGGGCGTGGAAGTAGGGCGCGGAGGCGACGAAACGGAGGGTGGCCAGCCAGGCGCGGGTGTCCAGGGCGGGGAAGGTGTCGCGGAGATGCCCGATGGCGGAGGCGTCGGCCCCGAGGGCGAGCTGGTGGTGCAGCCGGTAGCCGGCCCGTACGGCGTCGTCCCGGTCGGGCGCGTAGTGCCGGATCAGCGTCTCGTGGGCCCGCCGCCAGCGGGTGTGGTCGGCGTCCAGGTGGTGCAGCCGGAGCAGCAGCAGGGTCCGCACGAACGGATCCCCGACGAACTGCCCGGCGGCCACCGGCAGCCCCTCCTCCGCGAGCCGGGTCCGCAGGGCCCGTACGTCCGCGGGCCCGAAGCTGTCGGGGAGCAGCGCGTCGGCGAGGGCGCAGGCGGAGTCGTAGTCGTGGGCGGCGGCGAGGACGGTGAGTTCGCCGAGCCGGTCGGCGGGCGCGAGCCGGTCGAGGAGTTCCCGGTAGGCGGGCGCACCGGGCTGGTCCCGGGTGAGCCGTACCTCACCGGTCAGCAACGCGGCCGGCGAGGCCGCCTCGGGCAGCCGCTGGGCGGCGGCCTCGGCCAGGACGGTGATGCCGAGCGGATTCCCGCCGGTCAGCCGGTGGACGGCGTGCGGCAGCTGCGGCGGCACGGGCAGCTCGCCGCACGCGGCGCCCACGATGTGCAGGGTGTCGTCCGGGCTGAGCGGCGGCAGCGGCACCAGCAGGGCCCGGGAGGACGGCGCCCCCGCGTCCGGGGTCCAGTCGGTGCGCCGCGCCAGTTCGGACAGCTCCCGCCGGACGGCACTGCGCAGGAACGCGCCGGTGCCGCGCAGCCCGGCGACGAACACCACCTGGTCGGCGATGTCCTCGGCGCGGTCGCGCAGCACGGCGTCGACGAGGCCGGGACCGGGCGGGCTCTGCGCGTTGTCGACGAGGATCAGCGGGCGCCCGATGCGCTGCATGCGGGGCAGCACTCCGGCGTAGGCGTCGGTGAGGTCGGCGAGCAGCGCCCGGACCAGATGGCGCTCCGCGTGCTGCCGGGAGGTGCCGCCGGCCCGGAAGTGGCCGGAGAGCAGCATGAGCCCGCGCCGGGCGTGCCCGCCCGCGTTGGGATAGTCCTGGTACCAGACGGAGGCGCGCTGGTGCCGCCGGTTGCCGAACCCCTCGGACAGCGAGTCGAGGGTGGCCTCGATGGCGGCGGTCAGCAGCTGCCCGGTCCCGGTCACGGCCGTCACCACGTTCACGGCGACCCGCCCGGCCCACCGCCCGGCGATCCCCGACAGCCACGAGCCGCTCTCGTTCAGCAGCAGGATCCGCTCCACCTCGCGCCGGATCCGCTCCGAGTCGGCGTCGCCCCAGCCGCCGGCCGCGACCGCGACCAGCCCCGACATCAGCCGGGGGAACTGGATCCGCCCGGCCCCGGTGACCGGCGCGGCCAGCTGCTCGGCGATGACGAGCAGCGCCTGGGCGAGCGGTGACCAGGCCTCGGCGGGGCGCCCCGAGGGGGGTGCCGCGAACTCCACGGCGGCGCAGTCGACCAGCGCGACGGGCGTGTGCCCCCGGTAGGCCTCCTGCAACTCCTCCAGTACGGCGCTCTTGCCGAGCCCGCGGGCCCCGGTGAGCACGACGAACGGCACCTCGCGCGGGTGCTCCACGGGCACCGCGCGGTGCTGGTGCGGACGCAGCCCCACCAGCCGCGGCACGAGACCGGCCGGATCCGTCCCTAACAGTGCCCCGCGCCCGTGCAACCGTCTGTGCGCCACCGCACCTCCCCCGTTCGACGCGGTCCCCAACTTCAGGTTAAGGAGAGGGAGTTGATTCGGACCAGGTCGCGTGGTGACCGTTGGGTCACGAATTCGGCGGAACGCCGGCCACCGGGGGGAAAACACGGGCGGGGGCCGGGGACTCACTCCCCGATGTCCTCGTTCCACAGCTCCGGACGCTCCGCCACGAACGCCCTCATCAGCGCCACACATCCCGGATCGTCCAGCAGCACGATCTCCACACCGTGCGCGGCCAGCCAGTCGTGCCCGCCCTGGAAGGTGACGGCGTCGCCGACGACGACCCGGGAGATGCCGAACTGGCGGACCAGCCCGGAGCAGTACCAGCACGGGGAGAGGGTGGTGACCATGGTCGTGCCCCGGTACGACCGCTGCCGTCCCGCCGCCCGGAAGGCCGCCGTCTCCGCGTGCGTCGCGGGATCGCCGTCCTGGACGCGGCGGTTGCGGCCCCGCCCGAGGAGACCGCCGTCGGCGCCGTAGAGCGCGGCGCCGATCGGGATGCCGCCCTCGGCGAGACCGGCACGGGCCTCGGCGAGGGCGGTGACGAGCCAGGCGCGCGCGGTGGTGTCGTCCAGGGGCTGCATGCCGCCACTGTGCTGGGCCCGCGGCGCCGGGGCAACCACCCCGTCCGGCTGCCCCACGCCTCTCACGCGGCAGGGCGAGCGCCCCGCCCTCCACCGCCACGGCGCGTCACACGCGGGCCTTCAGGCGGTGGGCACGGGCGCTGAGGTGGCGGCGCTCGGGGGCACTGGTGGTGCGGTGGGCGGCTTCGCGGTAGGAGGCCGCCGCGGCCTCGTGTTCGCCGAGGAGTTCGAGGAGGTGGGCACGGGTGGCGAGCAGTCGGTGGTGGCGAGCCATGCGCCTGTCCGCCTCCAGTGCCGTGACCAGGTCGAGTCCCGCGGTCGGCCCGTGGACCATGGCGACGGCGACCGCGCGGTTGAGGGAGACCATCGGGTTCGGTCCGAACCGTTCCAGAAGGTCGTACAGAGCGAGGATCTGGGGCCAGTCGGTGGTGTCGGTGTCCTCGGCCTCGTCGTGCACGGCCGCGATGGCAGCCTGCAGTTGGTACGGGCCGACCCGGCCGCGCGGCAGGGTCCGGCCGATCAGGTCCACTCCCTCCGCGATGGCACGGCGGTCCCACCGGCCGCGGTCCTGTTCCGCCAGCGGCACCACTTCGCCGGACGGGCCGGTGCGGGCGGGGCGGCGGGCGTCGGTGAGCAGCATCAGCGCGAGGAGACCGGCGGTCTCGGTGTCGTCGGGTACCAGGCGGTGCAGCATCCGGGTGAGCCGGATCGCTTCGGTGGACAGTTCCGGCGCGGTCAGACCGGTGTCATCGGCACCGCCGGTGGTCGTGTACCCCTCGTTGAAGACCAGGTAGAGCACGTGCCGCACCTCGGCCAGCCGCTCGGTGAGGCCGGCCCCCTCCGGCACGGCCAGGGGGATGCCGGACGCCTTGACGGTCTGCTTGGCCCGGCTGATGCGCTGGGCCATGGTCGCCTCGGGCACCAGGAAGGCCGCGGCGATCTGCGCGGTGGTCAGGCCGCCGACCGCGCGCAGGGTCAGTGCGATCCGGCCGGCCGGTGACAGCGCGGGGTGGCAGCACAGGAACAGCAGGGCCAGCGAGTCGTCCCGGTCCGCGTCGGGCACGGTGTCGGCGGCGTGGCCGAGCAGTTCGGCCTGCGGAGTGGCCAGGGCGAGGGTGTCCTCGCGGCGCCGGCGAGCGCTGTCACTGCGGATCTGGTCGACCAGCTTGCGGGAGGCGACGGTGACCAGCCAGCCCCGGGGATTGTCCGGGACGCCGGCCTCGGGCCACTGCAGGGCGGCGGCCAGCAGGGCTTCCTGGACCGCGTCCTCGCACGCGTCGAAGGCACCGTAGCGGCGCACGAGCGCGCCGAGGACCTGCGGCGCCAGCTCGCGCAGCAGGTCCTCGGCGGCGCTGTGCCCGGCGGCGTGGCGCTCGGCGGTCACACGTCCGCCGCGGACTCGTGCAGGACGGGCCACAGCTCGACCGGCTCGACGTCGGCGAACGGCATGTCCGCGGCGATCGCCTGCGCCCGCTCCAGGCTGTCGCAGTCGAGCAGGTAGAAGCTGGCGATGTACTCCTTGGTCTCCAGGTAGGGGCCGTCGGTGACCGCCGGGGCGCCGTCCTCGCGGCGCACGAGCTGGGCGTTGGCCGCGTCGGCCAGGCCGTAGGCGCCGAGGAGTTCACCGCTCTCGCGGTACCGCTTGTTGAACGCCTCCTGCTTGGCGATCGCCTCCGGCCACGCCTCGGCCGGGAAGGAGTCCCACTTGGCCTGGTTGCCGTAGATCATCGCGACGTACTTCATCTCGGGTGTCCCCTCGTTCCCGCGTGCCCCGTCGGCGCGCTGTCACCCCTCAGTCGGAGCCGGGAACGGGTCCTCGACATCCGACGGCGACTTTCTTCGAGAATTTTTCCCGCGCCGCCGTCGACCGGTCCGCACATCGGAGCGGCGCGAACGGTCAACCTATTACCGGCTGCCCGTAAGCGCAGCGATCGGCCGGACCTGCCGCGGATCACGGGTTCCCTGGGCACCGACCGGGTGATGGCGTCCACCCCTCCCGTCGTGAGGCGGGGCGCGGACGATCCGTCCCCGAGTCCCGGGACACCGCCGGGTGCTCTGTAACCTGAGCCGTCATCGCCGCGCGCGCAGGCGGCAGTTCGGGGTTCTGGCGGAAGGAACGGTCATGGTCGCCGCACCGGTTCTGGAGGAGCTGCGGGAGGTCTGCCAGCCGCGGGCGAAGCTGGCCAGCCGCAACGGCGAGCACTGGGCGGGCCGGCTCTACATGCGGCGGATCTCCCTGCGGCTGACCCGCCAGCTGGTCCGCACCCCCGTCACCCCCGACCAGCTCACCTGGACGATGGTCGGCTGCGGGGTGGCCTCCGGTGCGGCGCTGATGATCCCGGGCCTGACCGGCGCGGTCCTCGCCGTGCTGCTCATGCAGCTGTTCCTCCTCTTCGACTGCGTGGACGGCGAAGTCGCCCGCTGGAAGGGGCAGAACAGCGCGACCGGCATCTACGTCGACCGCCTCGGCGCCTATCTCGCCGACGCCGCGCTGCTGGCGGGCGCCGGGTTCCGGGCCGCCGAGTCGGGCCTGGGCGGCTGGTTGTCCCTCGGGATCGCCACCGCGCTCGGCGTCGTGCTGCTCAAGGCCTCCACCGACCTGGTGGACGTGGCCCGGGCCCGCCGCGGCCTCGCGGTCGCGGACGACGAGGCGACCCGGCCGCGCTCCCAGGGCGCGGCGACGGTACGGCGGGTCGCCGCCGCGTTCAGGATCCACCGGGTGACGAACGGCATCGAGGCCTCCCTGGTCCTCCTCGCCGCGGCCGTCGCGGACCTGGCCGTGGGCGGCGTGGAGGCCACCCGCTGGGCGCTGGCGGGTCTCGCGGTCATCACCTGGCTGATGGTCCCGGCCCACTTGCTGTCGATCCTGTCGTCGTCGCGGCTGCGGTGACGGTGGCCGGTGCCGACGCGTGGGCGGCGGCCGTGGGGGAACTGTTCGGCGGGGGCCGGCCCTTCGCCGCCGTGGGGCCCCGGACGGACGAGGACTGGCGCCGGGACGCGTCCGCGGTGATGCGGCTGCTGACCCGGGACCCGCGCGGCTGGCAGGCGGTGAACTTCGCGCCCGAGCACTCGACCAGCGGACTCGCCGGCAGCCACGAGCCCTTCCTCCCGTGGGCCGCCGGCGGACTCGGCGCGGCGCTCCACCCGGTCACGCCCGAGTCCGCCGTCCGGCTTCTCGTCTCGCTCGAGGGCGAGTGGTTCCAGGCCGCGCGCACCCCGGACTTCGACAACCGCGAGGAAGCGCTCTTCCGCGCCGCCCGGGAGATCCTCGCGCGGTTCGGCCCCGAGCCCGCCTGCTGGACCAACAGGACGGCGGCGCGCGGCCGGCCGGACGCCGACCTGCTGAACGCCGAGGCCGAGTCCGAGTGCCTCAGCGGATACACCGCCGAGCGGACTGGTCGTGGCGTCCGGGTCGGAGGCCGGTGTCTTCCGGGCCTTCTACGAGGACTGAACCGGACGGTTCACCGCGTTGCTCCGATCGCGTGCCAGATCCGGTCCGGCAGCACCCGTACCGCCTCGTCCAGGTCGACATCGCCCAGCCCGGACAGCCAGCGTCGCGCCACCGCCACGACCGGGCCCAGCACCAGGGACTCGATCAGCGGCTGGGGCAGTGGCGCCACCTCGCCCGAGTCGATGTGTGCCTGCATCCACAGCCCGAACGCCGAGACGCGCGCCTCCTGCGCGTCCCGCAACTCCCGTGCCAGGGCCATGGCCCTCCGGTCGGCCCGTGAGGAGTGCAGCAGGCGGGAGGCGTCCGGGTACTCCCGGACGAAGGCCAGGTAGGTCCGGACGAGCGCGCGGATGCCGGTCCGGGCGGTGCGGGTCTGCCGCAGCGCCTCCAGCAGTTCGCCGAGGAGCCGGTCGAGCCAGCGCTGCGTCAGCGCGTCCAGCAGGCCGTCGATGCTGCCGAAGTGGTGGTAGAGGCTGCCGAGGCTGACCCCGCTCGCCTTGGTGAGGGCAGCCACGGTCAGCCCCTGTTCGCCGGTCTCGGCGTAGACGCGCAGAGCGGTGTCCAGGAGGACCTCGGCGGTCGCCGCACCACGTTGCTGCTTGGGGCTCATGTCCGCAGCGTAGATCACCTGAATTCCTGGAACGGATTTCTAGAAAGAACTTCCAGCATCACCGTCCGCTGCACCACACTGACGGCATGTCACAGACTGCGCAGCAGCCCGGTGCGGGGGCTCGTGGGTGCCGTGCGGCGCTCGCGGCCGCCGGGGCCGTGCTCCTGGCCGCGGGGTGCACGAACCAGGCCGACGACAACGCCGGCGGCTCCTCGTCCCCCGGCTCGACACCGCACGAGTCGCCGTACGAGTCGCCCGGCGCATCGCCGTACGAGCCGCCCGCCGACGACCCGTACCCCGCGACGCCCACCGACGACCCGTTCTTCGCGGCACCCACCGAGACCGAGGAACCCCCCGACCCCTACACCTCCGGCACCTGCCTCGACGGCGAACTGCCGGACTCCACCACCGCCCAGAGCGTCGACGACATCGACGAGGTCGCCTGCGACGCGCCCGGCGCCCACTACAAGGTCATCGAGACGTTCCCCTTCACCTCGGACATGAGCCGCTGTGAGAGCAACCCCCAGACCCAGTACGCCTTCTCGTCCCGCTACACCCTGAACGGGACGACCATCAACGAGTACGTGTACTGCCTCGTCGGCCTCGGGGCGTACGCCCGATGAACGCCGTCCCCGGCGCCGAGCCGCAAGGCGACGACGACCCCCGGCGGACCGGGCAGGGTGGGGCGTTACCAGCGCCGCCCGCGGCTGCTGCGCCGCCCGGCGCCGGG
>NZ_MUND01000283.1:0-8780 GCF_002154375.1 Streptomyces glaucescens
CCGTGTGTTGTGCAACCCGAAAGAGACCACCGTCCTCGACATGCGCTATGGGATCATCCGAGCGCAGGCTCTCACGCCACGAGAGTCCCTGACCTTCATCGAGAACCTGCGGGGAGAGACATGAGCCTCAAGCCCAGCGCCGAGCTGGAGTGGATAAAGAGCAGCTACAGCACCGACGACGGCCCGTCCTGCGTCGAGGTGGCCACCGCCCCCACCCGCATCCTCGTGCGCGACTCCAAGAACCCCGACGGCCCCCGCCTCACCCTCGCCCCCACCACGTGGGCGACCTTCCTGCCGTACGCCTCCGCGCACTGACGGAGTCGACACGCGCGGCCCGCACCGAGTTCACGGTGCGGGCCGTATCCGCGTGGCTCAGGTCGTCGTCCGCCGCCTGCGCGCCCCCGGCCGCCGCTCGCTCGGCCGGGTCACCGGGTCGCCGGCCTCCAGGGCGGCGGCCCGGCGCCGCATGCCGAAGTCGGCCAGCGCCTCGGCGAGCTTGTGCACGGACGGCTCGGGCGCCATCACGTCGACCCGCAGCCCGTGCTCCTCGGCCGTCTTGGCCGTGGCGGGCCCGATGCAGGCGATCACCGTGACGTTGTGCGGCTTGCCGGCGATGCCCACCAGGTTCCGCACGGTGGAGGACGACGTGAACAGCACGGCGTCGAAGCCGCCGCCCTTGATCGCCTCGCGCGTCTCGGCCGGCGGCGGCGAGGCGCGCACGGTCCGGTAGGCGGTGACGTCGTCGACCTCCCAGCCCAGCTCGATGAGCCCGGCGACCAGGGTCTCGGTGGCGATGTCGGCGCGCGGCAGGAAGACGCGGTCGATCGGGTCGAAGACCGGGTCGTACGGCGGCCAGTCCTCGAGGAGTCCGGCGGCCGACTGTTCGCCGCTGGGCACGAGGTCCGGCTTCACGCCGAAGGCGATCAGCGCCTTGGCGGTCTGCTCGCCGACCGCGGCGACCTTGATCCCGGCGAAGGCACGGGCGTCCAGCCCGTACTCCTCGAACTTCTCCCGGACGGCCTTGACCGCGTTCACCGAGGTGAAGGCGATCCACTCGTAGCGGCCCGTCACCAGGCCCTTGACCGCCCGCTCCATCTGCTGGGGCGTGCGCGGCGGCTCGACCGCGATGGTCGGCACCTCGTGCGGCACGGCACCGTAGGACCGCAGCTGGTCGGAGAGCGACGCCGCCTGCTCCTTCGTGCGCGGTACGAGCACCTTCCAGCCGAACAGCGGCTTGGACTCGAACCACGACAGCTGGTCACGCCGGGCGGCGGCGCTGCGCTCACCGACCACGGCTATCACCGGCCGCCCGCCCTCGGGCGAGGGCAGCACCTTGGCCTGCTTCAGCGTCTGGGCGATGGTGCCGAGGGTCGCCGTCCAGGTCCGCTGCCGGGTGGTCGTACCGGCGACCGTCACCGTCAGCGGGGTGTCGGGCTTGCGGCCGGCGGCGACCAGCTCGCCCGCGGCGGCGGCCACGGAGTCGAGGGTCGTGGACACCACGACCGTCCCGTCGGAGGCGCCCACCTCCGTCCAGCACCGGCCGGACGCCGTGCGCGCGTCGACGAACCGCACGTCCGCGCCGTCGGCGTCGCGCAGCGGCACACCCGCGTAGGCGGGCACGCCGACGGCGGCGGCGACACCGGGGACCACCTCGAAGGGGACCCCGGCGGCGGCGCAGGCGAGCATCTCCTCGGCGGCGTACGCGTCGAGTCCGGGGTCGCCGGAGACGGCACGCACGACCCGCCTGCCGCCCCGTGCGGCCTCCATGACAAGATGTGCGGCATCCCGTTCTGCGGGTACCGCAACGGGTGTTGACGTGCCGTCAACGACCGTGAGCTGAGGCGTGCCTGTGCCCGGATGCCGGTCCGCGGAAGGACCCGCGGGATCCGGATCCGTGTTCACGACGGCGACGCCCGGCCGGGCGTGGACGCGCACGACGTCGAGCACCTCGTGCTCGGCGACGAGGACGTCCGCGCTGGCCAGCGCCTCCACGGCGCGCAGGGTCAGCAGCCCCGGATCTCCGGGTCCGGCACCCAGGAAGGTGACGTGTCCGTGGTCGGGACAGGCGGGAAGGGTGGTGGGGCTCACTGTGCTCGCTCCCCCATCAGACCGGCCGCGCCCTGGGCAAGCATCCGGGCCGCGAGGTCACGGCCGAGCGCCACTGCCTGGTCGTGCGTCTGGGGCACGGGACCGGTGGTGGACAGCTGCACCAGCGAGGTGCCGTCGGTCGTGCCGACGACGCCGCGCAGGCGCATTTCCTTGACAATCTGCCCGTCGGCCAGCAGGTCGGCCAGCGCGCCCACAGGGGCGCTGCAGCCGGCCTCCAGGGCGGCGAGCAGGGACCGCTCGGCGGTGACGGCGGCCCGGGTGAAGGGGTCGTCGAGTTCGCCGAGCGCGGCGATGAGGTCCGCGTTGTCCGCGGTGCACTCGATCGCCAGGGCCCCCTGGCCGGGGGCGGGCAGAACCGTGTCGACCGACAGGAAGTCGGTCACTTCCTCGCTGCGGCCGATCCGGTTCAGTCCGGCGGCGGCCAGGACGACGGCATCCAGCTCACCGCTTCGGACGTATCCGATCCGGGTGTCGACGTTCCCGCGGATCGCCACGCACTCGATGTCGAGTCCGTGGGTGCGGGCGTACGCGTTCAGCTGCGCCATGCGGCGCGGCGAACCGGTGCCGATGCGCGCCCCGCGCGGCAGGTCGGTGAACTTCAGCGCGTCCTTGGCGACGATCACGTCCCGCGGGTCCTCGCGCACCGGCACGGCGGCCAGGACCAGCTCCGCGGGCTGCGTGGTCGGCAGGTCCTTCAGCGAGTGCACCGCGAAGTCGACCTCGCCCCGCAGCAGCGCGTCGCGCAGCGCGGTCACGAACACACCCGTGCCGCCGATCTGCGCCAGCGCCTCACGGGAGACATCGCCATAGGTGGTGATCTCGACCAGCTCGACAGGCCGGCCGGTCACCTGGCTGACGGCCTCCGCCACCTGCCCGGACTGGGCCATGGCGAGCTTGCTCCGCCTGGTCCCCAGCCTCAGCGCCTTGTCACTCATCGTGGCCCTCGGTTCTTGTCGGTGCTGTCCTCGGCGCGCGAGACGGAGGCCACCGTCTCCTGGTCGAGGTCGAACAGGGTGCGCAGCGCGTCCGCGTATCCGGCGCCGCCGGGCTCGGCCGCGAGCTGCTTGACCCGTACGGTCGGCGCGTGCAGCAGCTTGTCGACGACCCGGTGCACGGTCTGCCGGATCTCGCTGCGCTGCTTGTCGTCGAGGCCGGGCAGCCGCCCGTCCAGCCGGGCGATCTCACTGGCGACGACATCGGCGGCCATCGTGCGCAGCGCGACGACGGTCGGCGTGATGTGGGCGGCCCGCTGGGCCGCGCCGAAGGCCGCCACCTCGTCCGAAACGATACGGCGGACCTGGTCGACGTCGGCCGCCATCGGCGCGTCGGCGGAGGCTTCCGCCAGCGACTCGATGTCGACCAGCCGCACCCCGGAGAGCCGGTGCACGGCCGCGTCGATGTCGCGCGGCATGGCGAGGTCGAGCAGGAAGAGCACGGGCTCCGGGCGCTCGGCGGCCACGGCTTCGGGCCGGCGCCGCTCCGGGATCCGGCCGACGGTCGCCACCGTCGCGGCGAGCGCACCGATCAGCTCGGCGTCCGCGCCGGCCGTCCACCGGACGGTCTCCCGCCGCTCCGCCGGGGCTCCCGCGACCCACGCGGCGTGCTGCTCCAGCGTCGCCGCGTCCATCCCGGCCACGGCGGCCTCCCCCATCACGGAGAAGCCGGACGCGGCGGCGGGCAGGTCCAGCGGGCACCCGTCCTCGGTGCCGACACTGGTGGGCGGCAGCGGGGTGGGGCGGGTCTCCGCCGCCCGGCCAGCCGTACGGCGCTCACCGGCGGGCTCGGCGACCGGCTCGCCGGTGCGGCCCCGCACCGCGGCGGCGACCGCCTCGGCGCCGAGCACCAGCCCGGTCGCGCCGGTGCAGGAGACGGCGACGTCGGCACGTGTCAGCTCGTCCGGCACCGCGTCCATCGGCACCGCGCGGGCGAGCACGTGCGCGTCCTCGGCCTCGGTGAGGATCTGGGCCAGCCGCTCGGCGCGCTCCTGGGTGCGGTTGGCGACGACGACCTCGGCGACCCCGGCGCGGGCGAGCGTCGCGGCGGCCAGCGAGGACATCGAACCGGCGCCGATGACCAGCGCCTTCTTGCCGCGCGCCCAGTCCTCGACCGGCCCGCCCGCGGCCAGCTGCTCCAGGCCGAAGGTGACCAGGGACTGCCCGGCGCGGTCGATGCCGGTCTCGGAGTGCGCCCGCTTGCCGACCCGCAGGGCCTGCTGGAACAGGTCGTTGATCAGCCGCCCGGCGGTGTGCAGGTCCTGGGCGCGGGCCAGCGAATCCTTGATCTGGCCGAGGATCTGGCCCTCGCCGACGACCATGGAGTCCAGTCCGCAGGCCACCGAGAACAGGTGGTGGACGGCCCGGTCCTCGTAGTGCACGTAGAGATAAGGAGTCAGCTCGTCGAGCCCGACGCCGCTGTGCTGGGCGAGCAGCGTGGACAGCTCGGCGACACCGGCGTGGAACTTGTCCACGTCGGCGTACAGCTCGATGCGGTTGCAGGTGGCCAGCACGGCGGCCTCGGTGGCCGGCTCGGCGGCGACGGTGTCCTGCGCCAGCTTGATCTGGGCGTCCGCGCTCAGCGCCGCCCGCTCCAGCACGCTGACCGGGGCGCTGCGGTGGCTCAGCCCCACCACGAGGAGACTCATGCCGGCATCACGGCGGGTACGTCCCCGTCGGGTCCCTGGTCGGCGGAGTCACCGCGGCCCGCGGCGGCCGGCACGGCGGCCTCGCCCGCGGCCTCCTCGCCGGCCTTGCGCTGCTCGTGGAAGGCGAGGATCTGGAGTTCGATCGAGAGATCGACCTTGCGCACGTCGACGCCGTCCGGGACGGACAGCACGGTCGGCGCGAAGTTCAGGATGGAGGTGACCCCGGCGGCGACCAGCCGGTCGCACACCTGCTGCGCGGCACCGGCGGGGGTGGCGATCACACCGATCGACACACCGTTGTCCTGGATGATCCTCTCCAGCTCGTCGGTGTGCTGCACCGGGATCCCGGCGACGGGCTTGCCGGCCATGTTCGGGTCGGCGTCGATCAGCGCGGCGACCCGGAAGCCGCGGGAGGCGAACCCGCCGTAGTTGGCGAGCGCGGCGCCGAGGTTTCCGATACCGACGATCACAACCGGCCAGTCCTGGGTGAGCCCCAGTTCGCGGGAGATCTGGTACACGAGATACTCGACGTCGTAGCCCACACCACGCGTCCCGTAGGAGCCCAGGTACGAGAAGTCCTTGCGCAGCTTCGCGGAGTTGACTCCGGCCGCGGCCGCCAGCTCCTCGGAGGAGACGGTCGGCACCGAGCGCTCGGAGAGCGCGGTCAGGGCGCGGAGGTACAGCGGAAGCCGGGCGACGGTGGCCTCGGGAATCCCTCGGCTACGGGTCGCCGGTCGGTGAGTTCGGCCAGTTGCCACGGTGCTCCTGCGGGTAGAGCGGGGCTGCAGGCGGTCATACGTCCCCGGACCGCCCCGTCGACAGCAGGCTATGTCTTTGTGAACGCGTGCACAAAGATGGTGTCCGATTTGCCCGGCCAACGTGACGGGGGTCACGACCGATTACCTTCCTCACGATCTACGCCCCCGAGACCACTACAGCCATCGATCCTAAGCCGTCAGCGCCTTGCGAAGCCGCTGTTCGTCCACCCGCCAGAACGTGTGCTGAGCCCCGTCCACCAGCACCACCGGGATCTGCTCCCAATAGCGATCGTGCAGGTCAGCGTCCTGCGTGATGTCCTTCTGCTCCCACGGGACACCCAGCTCGCCGCACACCTTCTCGATCACGCTCTGTGCGTCATCACACAGATGGCAGCCGGGCTTGCGGATCAGGGTGACCAGACGGTCCTGGGGGGCGGGTGCGGCCCCGCGCCGGAAGATGGGACTCATACCGGCCATTCTCCCGCTCCCCGGGCCCTTCCCGGACGGCTCGGCCACGCGGACTTCACGGCCTCCCCACCCGCCGCCGAACGGAATCACCGATCGGACTGGCTATGCTCACGCCATGGCCGCTCTCGGATGGCTCACCCCCCGCAGGCGCTCCGCCACGGCGCGGAGCGTGTTGGCAGGCGAGGCCTCGGCGGAGGCCGCCCGCAAGTCCGCCGAGGTCTCCCCCGAACCGCCCTTCCCGGTGCCCGGTGACGAACAGGCCGCCGCCTTCTTCGACCTGGACAACACCGTCATGCAGGGTGCCGCCCTGTTCCACTTCGGGCGGGGCCTGTACAAGCGCAAGTTCTTCGAGACCCGCGACCTGGCCCGGTTCGCCTGGCAGCAGGCGTGGTTCCGGCTGGCCGGCGTCGAGGACCCCGAGCACATGCAGGACGCCCGCGACTCGGCGCTCTCCATCGTCCAGGGCCACCGCGTCGCCGAGCTGAGTTCGATCGGCGAGGAGATCTACGACGAGTACATGGCCGAGCGGATCTGGCCGGGCACCCGTGCGCTGGCCCAGGCCCACCTGGACGCCGGCCAGCGGGTGTGGCTGGTCACGGCCGCCCCCGTGGAGATCGCCCAGGTGATCGCCCGCCGCCTCGGCCTGACCGGCGCCCTCGGCACCGTCGCCGAGTCCGTCGACGGCGTCTACACCGGAAGACTGGTCGGCGAGCCCCTGCACGGCCCCGCCAAGGCGGAGGCGGTGCGCGCGCTGGCCGCCGCCGAGGGCCTCGACCTGTCCCGCTGCGCCGCGTACAGCGACTCGCACAACGACATCCCGATGCTCTCGCTCGTCGGCCACCCGTACGCGATCAATCCCGACAGCAAACTGCGCAGGCACGCCCGCGAGATGGACTGGCGGCTGCGCGACTACCGCACCGGCCGCAAGGCGGCCAAGGTCGGCATCCCCGCCGCGGCGGGCGTCGGCGCGGTGGCGGGCGGCACGGCCGCGGCCATCGCCCTGCACCGCCGCCGCCGCTGACCCGGCCCCACCGACGATCACCCGGCGCGGTCCCTCCCGCGCCCTTTCGCCGTGCGCACCGGATGCCGCGAGCCCGGCCGACACGCCCCACCGGGCGGGCCAATCCACCAGTCGTACCCAGCCGGACGCCCGGCCAGTCCCCCCTTACCGCACCCGGCCACAACACGTCTCCGACCCACCCGGAATCCGAACTTTTCCGGTCAATAAACGGTCACTCTGCAGAACTTGAGTAGTCGTCAATCGGCTACAGAAGCAACGTAATCGATGATTTGAGCAACTGGGTGTAGCGGCCCCTGCACGAAGCGTTATTCTCCTCAGACGCAATCCGGTACCCCTCCGTCGCTACGACGGGTGAAAGGTCCCGCACTGCACGTGATGGAAGCTCTGCCTCTGGGAGTCCCGTGTACCCACACGTCGGGGTTGACGCCTCGGGCCTGGCTACGCTGCGCGCAACGGTCCAAGGACTGTTGCGCGACTTCGTCCCCACCGCGTACGCCGTCCCCGCCTTCGCCTCCGCCGCGCCCGCAGGCCCGTGCTACGCACTGGCCGACGGCGGCGCCGCGGTCGGCAGACGAGGACGTTCCACGGGCGCCGCCACCGCGCGCCGCCCGGCCGCCGACAGCGACAGCGCCCGCATGATGGACCTCGTCGAACGCGCCCAGTCCGGCGAGGCCGAAGCCTTCGGCCGTCTCTACGACCAGTACAGCGACACCGTCTACCGGTACATCTACTACCGCGTGGGAGGCAAGGCGACCGCCGAGGACCTGACCAGCGAGACCTTTCTGCGCGCCCTGCGGCGCATCGGCACGTTCACCTGGCAGGGCCGCGACTTCGGCGCCTGGCTGGTCACGATCGCCCGCAACCTGGTCGCCGACCACTTCAAGTCGAGCCGTTTCCGGCTCGAAGTGACCACCGGCGAGATGCTCGACGCCAACGAGGTCGAGCGCTCCCCCGAGGACTCCGTCCTCGAGTCCCTCTCCAACGCCGCCCTCCTCGACGCCGTACGGCGGCTCAACCCCCAGCAGCAGGAGTGCGTGACGCTCCGCTTCCTCCAGGGCCTCTCGGTCGCCGAGACCGCCCGTGTCATGGGCAAGAACGAGGGCGCCATCAAGACCCTCCAGTACCGCGCCGTACGCACCCTCGCCCGGCTCCTCCCGGACGACGCGCGCTGACCGCCGTGCACGCACCCCCTCCGCTGTCCCCAACTCACCGTCCGTCAAGGTCTGTTGACTTCTCGCTCCGCTCGTCCGCCGTCCGTAACCCAAGTGCCGCGCCGCTCGTTGTGCGGGATGCAGGCTCCCTGTGGTCACACCCCGGCCGTCTCCGCTCGCTCGATCGCGTGGATCCGGCCGGAGTGTGCAACCCTCAGGACCCCCTGGGGAGTCGACCGTCATGACGAGAGGAGGTGCCGCCAGTGATCGCGAACGTATCGGCGCACCGGCGGGCGAACGCCTTCGCCCAGGCTCTGGAGGAGCAGCCCGACCGGGACACGGCGGACGAGCAGCCCGGGGCATCCGCCCCGGCTGCCGACGAACCGGCCGAGCGGGGCCGGCTGCTGGCCCTCGCGACCAGTCTCGGCGAGCTGCCCAAACCGGAGCTGGACCCCGAGGTCAAGGTCGTCCAGCGGGCCCAGTTGGTGGCCGCGATGGAGGCCATGCTGCAGGAGGGCGGCGAGGCGGACCGTTCGGTGCCCGAGCAGCGTCGCACCCGGGGCGCACACCGGGCGACGACCTCGCTGGGAAAGCTCCGGCCACGCACCCGGCTGGCCAAGGGCCTCACCGCC
>NZ_MUND01000283.1:8878-9039 GCF_002154375.1 Streptomyces glaucescens
CCGCCGCGCCCTGTCCGGGATGCGGCACGACGCCTCGGAAGGCCACCGGCTGCTCAGCGCGGCCTACGAGCGCGACCCCGAGTCCCTGGACCCCATCCAGGCGCTCTCCGCCTTCTCCCGCTCGCACCGCGACGCCTGGGGCGCCCTGCGCGAGCGGGAGA
>NZ_MUND01000284.1 GCF_002154375.1 Streptomyces glaucescens
GTCCTGGACCTCGGCTGCGGCTGGGCCGAGCTGCTGCTGCGCGTCCTCGCCGCCGTCCCCGGAGCCACCGGCACCGGTGTCGAGCTGAGCGGTGACGACCTCGACCGGGCCCGCCGGGCCGCGCGCGACCGGGGGCTCGCCGACCGGGTGACGCTCCTCGAGGAGTCCGCCGTGGACACCGGGCGCGGGCCCGCCGATCTGGTGCTGTGCGTCGGCTCCAGTCAGGCGCTGACCACCGTGGAACCGCCGGAGCACCTGCCGCGGGCCTTGCGCGTCCTGCGGGAGCTGGTCACCGACGACGGACGGGTGCTGCTCGGCGAGGGCTTCTGGCAGCGGACCCCTACGCCCGCCGAACTGTCCGGGATGTGGCCGCGGGCCTCCGCCTCCGACCACCCCGGCCTGGCGGCACTGCTCGATCTGGCCGTCGAGGCGGGATTCCGTCCCGAGTGGACGGAGACGGCGACGCTGGAGGAGTGGGAGGAGTTCGAGTCGGCGTACCAGGCGGACGTGGAGGTGTGGCTGGCCCGCAACCCGGGGCATCCGCTGGCGGCCGGGACCCGCGAGCGGGCCGACCGCCATCGCTCCCAGTGGATGCACTACCGGGGGGTGCTGGGCCTGGCCTTCCTCACACTCGTACCGGTGGTGCGCTGACGGTGGCGGCCTGCCCGGGCAGCGCCCACGGGGGTGCGCCGACGCGGCGGGCTCACGCCGGCACGTGCACCGCCTCCACCCGGCTCGTCACCAGCCGCTCCCGCTCCCGGCGGGCCGCCCGCCCGCGCAGCCGCAGGATCTGGCTGACGCCGAGGGCCTGGAGCACGAAGACGGAGGAGAAGGCGACGGTGTAGTCGTCCCCGGTGGCGTCCAGCAGCACCCCGACCGCGAACAGGGTCGTCATCGAGGCGACGAACCCGCCCATGTTGGTGATGCCGGACGCCGTGCCCTGGCGCTCCGGCGGGTTCGCCGGGCGGGCGAAGTCGAAGCCGATCATGGAGGCGGGCCCGCAGGCGCCGAGCACCGCGCACAGCACGACCAGCAGCCACATCGGCGCCCGCTCACCGGGCCAGGCCAGGGTCGTCCCCCACAGCACCGCCGTCGCCGCGATCGTGCCGAGCGCGAGCGGCAGGCGCGCCCCGTGGTGCCGGGCCACGATCTGGCCGTAGACCAGGCCGATCGCCATGTTGGACAGCACGACCAGGGTCAGCAGTTCACCGGCGGTGGCCCGGGTGAGGCCCTGGGCCTCGACCAGGAACGGCATGCCCCACAGCAGCAGGAACACCATCGCCGGGAACTGCGTGGTGAAGTGCACCCACAGGCCGAGCCGGGTGCCGGGCTCCCGCCAGGACTCGGCGATCTGCCGCCGGACGTAGGCCGTTCCCCGGTGCGAGGCCGGTTCCGGCTCGTGGCCCTCGGGGTGGTCCTTGAGGAAGAGCAGCAGCAGGACGAGGACGACGACTCCGGCGAGGGCGCTGCCGGCGAAGGCGTGCGTCCAGCCGATGCCGTGCAGCAGCCGGGCGAGGAGCAGGGTGGAGACCAGGTTGCCCGCCATGCCGACGAGCCCGGCGAGCTGCGCGATCAGGGGTCCGCGCCGGGCCGGGAACCAGCGGCTGCCGAGCCGCAGCACGCTGATGAACGTCATCGCGTCACCGCAGCCCAGCAGGGCCCGCGAGGCGAGCGCCATGCCGTACGACGGGGAGAAGGCGAAGCCCAGTTGGCCTGCCGTGAACAACACGACTCCGATGGCCAGCACCTTCTTGGTGCCGAGCCGGTCGACCAGCAGGCCGACGGGGATCTGCATCCCGGCGTAGACCAGCAGCTGGAGGATGGAGAACGTGGACAGCGCGGAGGCGTTCACGTGGAAGCGGTCGGCGGCGTCGAGGCCGGCGACTCCCAGCGAGGTACGGAAGATGACGGCGACGAAGTAGACGGCGACGCCGATCGACCAGACGCCGACGGCCTGCCTGCCGCCGGGCGGATCGCCGGGCAGCGATATCGACGGCGCGCTCACCGGACCTCACCCCGCGCCAGGTGCGAGAACCAGCCGACGTGCCGGTGGACGACGGCGACGGCGGCCTCGGCGTCGCCGGAGCGCAGCGCGTTCAGGATCTCCTGGTGCTCGTCGAGGTTCTTGGCGATGCGGTCGGGGTGGGAGTGCATCACGGCGACGCCCATCCGCAGCTGGCGGTCGCGGAGCTGGTCGTAGAGGCGGGAGAGGATGGCGTTGCCGCCGCTGCGGACGATCTCGGCGTGGAAGCAGCGGTCGGTGACCGCGACGGCGGCCAGGTCCCCGGCGGCGGCCTGCTCCTGCTGCTGGGCGAGCAGCTCCTCCAGACGCGTGATCAGCGCGGGCGGGGCGGGGACGGCCTTGCGGGCGGCGTGCTCCTCGACCAGCAGGCGGGTCTCGACGACGTCGGCGATCTCCTGCGCGGAGACCGGCAGCACCAGGGCGCCCTTCTTCGGGTAGAGCTTGAGCAGTCCCTCGGCCTCCAGCCGCAGCAGCGCCTCGCGCACGGGGGTGCGCGAGACCCCTACGGCCTCGGCCAGCTCGCCCTCGGTGAGGAGCGCCCCGCCCTCGTAGCGGCGGTCCAGGACGCCTTGTTTGACGTGGGTGTAGACGCGGTCGGCGGCGGGCGGTTGCTTCACGGCTGCCAAGGTCATGCCGACAGGATAGATACATCACGTACGCATAGGGATCGCCGGTCCAGGATGCGGACCGGGCGCCCCGGAATTTCCCGTACAACCATTCACCTCCCCCAGGTGTCTCACCTGTGCGGCCCTGTTGCGCCCCTCTCAACTCGGCCACAACAAAAGGGACTTAACGATTAGTTCGGGGTATTTCTCTTGATGAGTAGCATTTCGGGCGTTCGGGTCCGCAGAGCCATCACGGTCGGGCTCGCCACCGGCGCGATGATCGCCACGGGCGCGGTCGTCGCCGCACCCGCGCAGGCCCTCACGGTGCCCACCGTCACCGCCAAGGGCGCGTTCGTGATGAACGGCGCGACCGGCGCGACGCTGTACACGAAGTCCGGCGACACGAAGAGGCTCACGGCCTCCACCACGAAGATCATGACCGCCAAGGTCGTGCTCTCACAACCGAACCTGAACCTGGACACCAAGGTGACGATCAGGAGGGAGGTCAGCGACTACATGGTCGCCGAGGGCTACCCCTCGACGGCCCGCCTGATCGTCGGCGACAAGGTGACGGTCCGCCAACTGCTCTACGGGATGATGCTGCCGTCCGGCTGCGACGCCGCGATGGCCCTCGCCGACAAGTTCGGCACCGGCACCACGGTCAAGGCCCGCACCGCCAACTTCATCGGCAAGATGAACACCATGGCCAAGAGCCTGGGCATGACCAACACGCACTTCGACTCGTTCGACGGCCTCAGCAACGGCTCCAACTACTCGACGCCGCGCGACCTGACGAAGCTCGCGCGCAGCACGATGAAGAGCAGCACGTTCCGGGCCGTCGTGAAGACCAAGTCGTACACGGCCAAGACGATCACCGCGTCCGGCTCCATCCGGACGATGGCGACCTGGTACAACACCAACACGCTGCTCGGCTGGAACGGCACGCTCGGCATCAAGACCGGCTCCGGCCCCGAGGCCAAGTACTGCCTGGTCTTCGCCGCCACGCTCAACGGCGAGCAGGTGATGGGCACCGTCCTGTCCTCCTCCTCGGAGGCCTACCGCACCAGCGACGTGAAGAAGCTCATCAACTACGGCTACGCGCGCATCAGCTGACGCACCGGCGCACCACGGCACGGCACAGGGGCCCGCCGCCTCCCGGCGACGGGCCCCTTCCGTGTGCCGCTACCGGCTCACGCCCAGGTGATCAGCCGCTTGGGCTGCTCCAGGACGGCGGCCACGTCGGCCAGCACCTTGGAGCCCAGTTCGCCGTCGACCAGGCGGTGGTCGAAGGAGAGCGCCAGGGTGGTGACCTGACGGGGCTTAACCTTGCCCTTGTGGACCCACGGCTGGAGCTTGATCGCGCCCACCGCGAGGATCGCGGACTCGCCGGGGTTGAGGATCGGCGTGCCGGTGTCGACGCCGAAGACGCCGACGTTGGTGATGGTGATCGTGCCGCCCTGCATGGCCGCCGGGGACGTCCTGCCCTCGCGCGCCGTGCTCACCAGCTCGCCCAGCGACTCGGCCAGCTGGGGCAGGGTCTTGGCGTGCGCGTCCTTGATGTTCGGCACGATCAGACCGCGCGGGGTGGCCGCCGCGATGCCCAGGTTGACGTAGTGCTTGACCACGATCTCCTGGGCCGCCTCGTCCCAGGACGCGTTGATGTCCGGGTTGCGCTTGACGGCGACCAGCAGCGCCTTGGCGATCAGCAGCAGCGGGTTCACCCGCAGGCCGCCGAACTCCTTGTCCTGCTTGAGCTCCTCGACCAGCTTCATGGTGCGCGTGACGTCGACCGTCACGAACTCCGTGACGTGCGGCGCGGTGAACGCCGAGCCGACCATCGCCGCGGCCGTGGCCTTGCGGACGCCCTTGACCGGGATCCGGGTCTCGCGCGCCGCGTCGTGACCGGCGGAGGGGGCCGGGGCGGCCTGGGGGG
>NZ_MUND01000285.1 GCF_002154375.1 Streptomyces glaucescens
ACCCCGGCGAGCGCGGTCAGCACCGTGCGCTCCTCGGTGCTGAAGCTGTGTGCCCGGTCGAAACCCAGGATGCAGGAGCCGACCGGCCGCCCCGAGGCGATCAGCGGCAGAAAGGCGCGGGCGCCCTCCGCCGCGTCCAGCGGGATGCCGGGATAGGCCGTCGCCAGCTGTTCCATCGAGTCGAAGAAGAGCGGCTGACCGGTGGTCAGCGTCTCCACCCCGGGCAACCGGGCGTCGAGCCCGACCCCCTGGAACGGCGCGAGGAACCCGGGTGGGAAGCCGCTCTCCCAGGCCAGGTACAGGTGCCGTTCCTGGAGGAGGTACAGGGCGAGGCGGCGGCCGCCGAACGCGGGCAGCAGCTCCTGCATGACCACCGCCGACACCTGCCGGGCGGTGACCGCCTCGCTCAGCGCCAGCGCCAGCACGATCGGCCGGTACGCGGGAGACGCCGCCGCGGCCCCGGCCTCCGCGACCTCGGTCACCGGCGACCGCACGGCCGGCACCGCGGCGGCGTCCGTGCGGCCCGTGGACCGGGTCACGGTGCAGGTCACCACATCGGCGCCGGGATGGACCGAGACGGCCAGCCAGTCGCCGTCACCCGGCCGGAACGGCTCGTCGGGCCCCCGCGCCGCGCCCGTGGCGTCCTCCCGCTCCGCCGGGGGCGGCCGGCGCACGTGGAAGTGCACCGGGTCGGGCGCGAGCAGCGCCGCCCGCAGATGATCCTCGAAGGCGGGCTGGCCGAGCCAGGGCACGCCCTCCCACAGGGGCCGCCCGAGGAACCGGGCCCGCGGCTCGCCCAGCAGCCGGGCGGCGCTCGGGTTGGCGTGCACGATCCGCCCCAGGCGGTCCAGCGAGAACATGCCCTGCGGCAGCTGGTCGGCGGCCGCGTCGGCCACGGAGCCCGCGTCCAGGACGATGCCCTCGACGCGGGACGGCGTCCACAGTTCCACCCGCAGCGCGGCGCCGTCGGCGGTGCGCACATACAGGGGCCCGTCCGGACTCGGCCCGCCGTCGGCGGTCTCCCGCAGCAGCTCCAGGAACCGGTGCGCGTCGTCCCTCGCGAGGGTCCGCACGAGGGCCCGGGCGCTGCCGGGCAGCTCGTCGGGGGCCAGCCCCAGCAGCACCCGCAGGGTGTCGTCGCCGGTCGCCAGGTCCGCGGCCGGATCCCAGCGGAACCGGCCCACCCGTACCGCTGCCGGGCGGGTGGCCGGCGGCGCGACGCACACCGGATCCTCGTCCCAGACCAGGGCCGGGTCGTCGGCCTCCAGAGGGCGCACCGCGGCGCCCAGTTCCTCGGCCAGCTGGGCCAGCCGGTCGCGCGCGGGGAGCACCTCCGCGGCCTCCGGGGTGGCCGGCCGCAGTACGGTCAGCACACCGAACGTCTCCGCCGCCCCGGCTACCGGCACGTAGATCGACCCGATGGGGAACGGCAGGGCGGCGGCGAACTGCGGGTAGCGGCGCATCGTCTCGGTGGCGTTCGGCAGCACGACCTGGACGCCCAGCCGGTACGCGTCGGCGACGGGGAAGCGCCGGTCCACGTGCACCCGCCACCAAGGCCGGAACAGCGCCCCCGGCAGCCCGGCCAGGGCGGCCATCCGCAGGACTCCGGGTGTCGAGGAGCGCATGTACAGCCCGGCGGCGCGCGCCCCGGAGGCACCGATGGCCTCGATCGTGGCGTCGGTGAGCAACGCGGTCAGCCGCGCGTTCAGCCGCGCCCGCGGCCCGCTCCGGTCCTCGCCGCTCCCAGCCATCGGTCCCGTCCCGTCCACGCCTGCGTCACGTGGGGCCACACGGCCGGCACCGGCGGGTGCGCGCCCCCGCGCGACACAGCAAGCATGCGCCCGCACGGCTGCCGTCCGCACGCCCGCTGCCCTACGCCCGTCGCCCGTACGCGGGTGTGCGCCCCGCGCAGCACCGGAGCGCGACGGTCAGGAGATGCGGAGCGTCCGCTTGGCGAGCTCGAACGCCGGGAGCATCGCCTTGTGCTCCTCGTCGTCCAGCCCGCCGAGGTGCAGGACCACCGGCCCGTCCGCCGTGGTCACGGCGAGCGCGTGCTGCTGCTTCGTCTCCTCAAGGATCTCGCTGGTGCGCAGGTACGACACCTCGACCCCGGTCAGGTCACCCGACCGGAAGGTGCGGTAGTCCTGCTTGCCGATGCTCACCTCGTCGCTCTCCTCCGCGGTCACGAAGGCCTCCAGCACGGTCCGCGCGTCGTCGGCGCCCGGTTCGCCGGTGAAGACGCGCAGGAAGCCGATGTTCCCGGCCGGCTTGGCGTCCACCTCGCAGGCGGCGACGACCGGGCCCTGGCGGAGCAGCGAGGCGGCGATCTCGGCGGCCAGTTCCTTGTCCAGGCCGTCCTGGCCCTCCGCACCGTCGTCCTTCAGCTCGTCCGCGGCGGCTTCCGCCCCGGCGGCGTCGATCGCCTCCGCCTCCCAGTGCGCAGCGATGTCGAAGGTGACCGGCAGTTCGCAGGCGGAGCCCGCGGCGCCGATGCTCCCGCCGCGCCCGGCTCCCGCCGCGTCCTGAGAGGCGCCGGCCGACGCGGTCGGTGAGACCTTCGCGTCCGGCTCGGCGGTGTCCGAACACCCCGTCAGCACCATCGCCCCGAGCGCGGCCGAAGCCACCACCCGTCCCGCTGTCCCCACCCTGACCTGCACAGTCCCGTCTCCTCTCGATGTGGCGCGCCACTGTATCGGAGGGACCGGCGGCCGGTTCAGCGGGCCAGGGCGGTACGAGCGGCCTCGACGGCCCGCGCGGCGTACGACCGCCCGAACAGCACGACATGGACGAGCAGCGGGAACAGCTGGTGCAGGGCGACCCGGTCCCGCCAGCCGTCGGCGAGCGGGGCGGCCTCCTGATAGCCGTCGAGGATCCGGTCCAGATGCGGGCAGCCGAAGAGCTGGAGCATCGCCAGGTCGGTCTCGCGATGTCCGCCGTGCGCGGCCGGGTCGATCAGCCAGGCGCGCCCGTCGGCCGCCCACAGCACGTTGCCGTTCCACAGATCTCCGTGCAGCCGGGCCGGCGGCTCCCCGGGCCCGGCCAGCTCCGGGAGCCGGGCGCAGACCCGCTCGAACACGCCTGCCTCCTCCGCGCGCAGCACCCCCTCGTCGACGGCGCGCCGCAGATACGGGAGCACCCGGTGCTCCGCGTACCAGCGCGGCCAGTCGGCCCCGGCGACGTTGTGCATCGGGGCCAGCCCGATGGAGGCGTCCTCGGGACCGTCCGGCGGGGGCGCCCCGAACGCGGGCGCCCCCGCGGCGTGCAGCGCGGCCAGCTCACGCCCGAACCGCACCGCCGCCTCGGCGCCCGGTCGGCCCGTCGGCACCCGGTCGATCACCAGCCACGACCCGTCGTGTCCGTGTACGGCGGGCACGCGCACGGCGCCGGCCTCCGCGAGCCACCGCAGTCCCGCTGCCTCCGCCCGCACCCCGCCCGGCGCGTCCTGACGCTTCACCATCACCACCGGGCCGCCGTGCAGCGTCACCTCGGTGAGCGCCCCTGAGACCCGGCGCAGCCCGGTCACCGCGCGCCCCGTGAAGCGTGCCGCCACCGCCGCCGGACCGTTGTCTCCGTCCACTTCACGCACGGCCACCAGCGTACGGCCGCTCCAACGCCTCAGGCACCGCACCGAGGTCGCCGTACCGCATTTTGCCGAACCGGCAAAGATGTTTGCGGCGCGGCCGTGACGGATCCAGGCTCGCAGGTGCAGGGCCGTACGCGACTCAGGAGGGCACACACCATGACGCACACCCCCGCACCGGAGCAGCCCGCAGACTTCTGGGAGGGCTTCTACCGCAAGGACGACCGCGTCTGGAGCGGCCGTCCCAACCCGTCGCTGGTACGCGAGACGGCGGAGCTGACCCCGGGCACCGCGCTGGACCTCGGATGCGGCGAGGGCGCCGACGCGGTCTGGCTGGCCGGCCAAGGCTGGCGGGTCACCGCGGTCGACATCGCGGACACCGCCCTGGAGCGCGCCGCCCGGCATGCCGCGGACGCCGGAGTCGGCGAGCGGATCGCGTGGGAGCGCCACGAGCTGGGCCACACCTTCCCCGACGGCACCTTCGACCTGGTGTCCGCCCACTACCTCCAGTCCCCGGTCGACCTCGACCTGTACGGGATCCTGCGCCGCGCCGCCGCGGCCGTGACACCCGGGGGCACCCTTCTGATCACGCTGCACGGCACCTGGCCGACCTGGATGCACGAGCCGCCCTTCGACGGCGAGTTCCCCACCCTGGACGGCCTGCTCGCCGAACTCGCCCTGCCCGACGAGACCTGGACCGTGGTCACCGCGCAGGCCGACCGAAAGCCCAGCGTCTCGCCGGAGGGCGTCGAGGGCCACCGGGAGGACAACGTCTGGCGGCTGCGCAGGAAGTGATGGGTGTTCACCGGGGTCGTCGGTGGTCGGCCGTCGGTTTGTCGGTGGTCGGCCGTCAGCCGTCGGTGGTCAGGCGTCGCTCGTCAGTCGTCGAGAAGCCGCCATGCGGTGAGCGCGAGCCGGGCCCGCAACAGGCCTGTGGGCTCGGTGAGGTCGATGCCCAGGGTCTTGCCGAGCTGGTCGACCCGTCGGGCGACGCTGCTGTGGTGCAGGTGGAGCAGTCCGGCGGCCCGGCGCAGGGAGCCGCTGGCGCAGTAGGCGTCCAATGTCTCCAGCTCCTCCGGGCTGTCGGCCACGCGAGCGATCGCGGCCACGTCGGGGTTGCGGCGTGAGACGTCACGAGGGATCTCCGCCAGCAGCGCCAGCGCGCCGAGATCGCTGTGCCGGACGACCGGTTCGCGCGGGCCGGTGAACCGGAGCGCGACACGCGCCTCGCGCCAGGACAGCTCGGGGCTCTTCGCGGCGCCGACACCCGCGCGTACGCCCTGCGGGAACCGGGCCGGGTCGAGGGTGGTGGCCAGGACGACGCCCACGCCGGCGAGCGTCGCCGCCTTGACCAGGCGGTCCGGGCACACCAGGTGGCCGACCTGGTCCAGCGGCAGCCGCGACCGTACGGCGGCGACCCGGACCGGCGCATCCGCGGGAAAGCCCAGCAGCCGTAGTGCTCGCGCCCTGGCCGCCTCGTCGGCGCCGGAGCTGATCGCCAGTTCGACGAGGGCGGGGTCGGCCATGGTGGTACGGGCCGGGCCGTACCGTTCGACGACCGCGGCGACGGCGAGGGCGAACCGCTCGAGGAGCACCTCGTCGAGCGGGCCGGGCGGGCCGGGGCGCTCCAGCCACACCGTGCCGATCTCCTCCTCGTCCAGGACGATCGGCACCGTGACGGACGCGGGACGCGCCGGCCCGGCCACCTGCCCCCCGTCGGGCGCCGTACGGGTCACCCGTCCCGTGCCGTGCAGCCGAACCCCGGCCACACAGCCGGCCAGGCCCGAGGAGGCCCGGGCGAGCGCCGGGAGGTCCACCCGTCGACGCATCAGCGTGTCGTAGAACGTGACGACGCGGATCGCCCCCTTGGCGTGGGAATCCAAGTGGGGAAGTCGTGCGGCGAGGGCCTCCATGGCGGCCAGCATAGGAGTCTGCCGGCCCGCCGATCGACGCGGAACCCGGGCCGCTCGCCCGACAGTTGGCGGATGACGCCCCGGGACGAGGGCACCAGGATGGCCGTCATGGATCCCGAACTCGAAGCGTTTGTTCCGTTGCTGCAGAAGGCCGACCTGACGGACCCGGCCGCCGACCGGGAGAACTACGCCGCGCGGGCCGCCGCGATACCGGCGGCGGACACCTCTGGCATGGAGATCGAGGACCGCACGGCGCCCGCCGATCCGGAGGTGCGGGTGCGGCTCTACCGTCCGATCCAGACGCGCGGCGCCATCGTGTGGCTGCACGGCGGTGGATTCGTCATGGGCGACCTGGACACCGACCACCCCTTCGCCACCCGTATTGCGAGCGCGTCCGGCGCGACGGTGATCTCGGTGGACTACCGCCGATCGCCCGAGCACCCGTTCCCCGCCGCCCTGGACGACACCTACGCCGTCCTGAAGTGGGCGGCCGGACACGCCACCGAGCTGGGCATCGACCCGGACCGGATCGCCGTCGGAGGGCACAGCGCCGGCGCCGGGCTCGCGGCTGCGGTGGCGTTGCGCGCCCGTGACCAGGAGGGCCCTTCGATCCGCTTCCAACTGCTCAACCAGCCTCTGCTCGACGACCGGCAGGAGACGTGGTCGCAGCGGCACTTCACCGGTACGCCGCTGCACGACCGGGGCACGATCACCAAGGTGTGGCAGCACTACCTGGACTCCCGGCCGGCCACACCGTACGCAGCCCCGGCGCGGGCCGCCGATCTGTCCGGCCTGCCTCCCGCCTACGTCGCCACAGCGGAGTTCGACCCGCTCCGGGACGAGGGCATCACCTATGCGTTGCGGCTGCTGCAGGCGGGCGTACCGGTCGAGCTGCACCAGTGGCCCGGCACGTTCCACGGCTCGCTGGCGATTCTGTCCGCCGACGTGTCACAGCGCCAGACCGCCGAACTCGGCGCCGCGCTGCGCCGCGCGCTGGCCGACTGAGGGGCTTCGCTGGCCGCATCTGAGCGCATCGCATCCATCGCACCGGACCGCATGGGAGCGGGTCGGTGCTCACGGACTGGAGTGCCGCTCATCGAGCGGAGCGCTGCTCACGCTCAGGGACTGCGGCGCCGCTCACAAACTAGATCAGTGCTCGCCACCCAGATCGGCGCTCACAGGGCCAGACACCGCTCACCGATCAGATCAGTGCTCACAAGCCAGAGCGGCGCTCACCAGTAGAACGTCAGAGCGGCGCTCACGAATCGGAGCGGTGCACACGCCTGCACGGTGCCCCGCCGGTAGCCGGGGCACGGGCGGACCGTCACCCTGCCGGCCCTCCAGCCGCTGCGGCAACCGGTGCTGCGCACGCCCGCCGCCGAATGATCGCCCCGGCCTCGGGGCACTCGGCGGTGCATGAGCGAACAGGCAGGCACCTTCGGGTCGTACTGGCTTCAGACACTGCCCCCCGGCGAACCGGCCCCCGCGCCGGAGAGCGATCTCACCGTCGACGTGGCCGTCATCGGCGCGGGCATCGCGGGGCTGAGCACCGCGTGGGAGCTGGTCCGCCGCGGGCGTGAGGTGGCGGTGTTCGAGGCGGACCGGATCGCGGCCGGTGTCACCGGGCACACCACCGCGAAGGTCAGCGCCCAGCACACCTTGATCTACGACCGGCTGCGGCGCAGTCGTGGCGCGGAGGGGGCACGGCTGTACGCCCGCTCCCAGCTGGAGGCCGTCCGCCACGCCGCCGAGACCGCCCACGAGCTGGGCGTCGACTGCGACTGGGAGGACACCGCCGCGTACACCTACGTGCAGGGCCGCCACCGCGTGCCCGAGCTGCGGGCCGAGGCGGAGGCCGCGCGGGAGGCGGGGCTGCCCGCCGAGTTCACGACCGAGACGGATCTGCCGTTCCCCGTCGCGGGCGCCGTCCGGGTGACCGAGCAGGCCCAGTTCCATCCCCGCAAGTACCTGATGGCGCTGGTCGACAGCCTGCGCCGCGGCGGCGGGCGGCTGTACGAGGGCACCCGGGTGGTGAGCCTCACCGAGGGGGAGCCCTGCGTACTGACCACGGACCAGGGAGTGCGCATCTCCGCCCGGGACGTCGTCGTCGCCACCCACTACCCGATCTTCGACCGGGCCATGCTGTTCACCCGGCTCACCCCCCGGCGGGAGCTGGTGATCGCCGCCCCCGTGCCCGAGGCGCAGGCGCCGGACGGCATGTACATCACGCCCGAGCACCGGACCCGCTCGGTGCGCACCGCGCCCTACGAGGACGGGCAGCGCCTGCTCATCATCACCGGTGAGCACTTCACCCCCGGCACCAGCCGTGACGTGGAGGAACGGTTCGCCACTCTCACCGGCTGGGCCCGGCGCCACTTCGGCGAGCTGCACATCACCCACCGGTGGGCCACCCAGGACAACGACTCCACGGACTCGGTGCCGCTCGTCGGCCTCCTGCATCCCCGGACCCGCCACGTCTACGTCGCGACCGGCTTCGGCGGCTGGGGCATGACCGGCGGGATCATGGCCGGAAAGCTGCTCTGCGACCTGATCACCGGCCGTGACTGCCCGTGGAGCGACCTGTACGACCCGCGCCGGATCGCCTCCGTGGTCCGCGAGGGCGGACAGTTCCTGAAGAACCAGGCGAAGGTGGCCAGGCACTTCGTGGGCGACCGGGTGCCCCCGCTGGCGTCCGGCCCCCGTCCGCCGGTCGACGACCTCGCGCCGGGCGACGGAACCGTCGTGCAGATCGGCGGCCGGCACGTGGCGGTGCATCGTGACGAGAACGGCGAGCTGCACGCCGTCGCCGCCCGCTGCACCCACATGGGCTGCCTGGTCTCCTTCAACCGGGCCGAGAGCGCCTGGGAATGTCCCTGCCACGGTTCGCGCTTCGCGCCCGACGGCACCGTCCTGCAGGGCCCCGCGGTCCGCCCGCTGCGGCCTCGCGAGCTCTGACGGCGACGCGCCGGACCGCCCGGGGGCGGGTTTGATGTGCGCTGCGCGGGTCACCCGGTGTGTGACCGAAAGTGAACGACGGCCGGTAGGAGTGAGCGAGCGTGGCGCGCAACGAGAAGGCCAAGGCGAAGATGGAACAGGTCAAGGGGAAGACCAAGGAGGCGTCCGCCCGCGCGGTGGGCAACGAGAGCAAGAGCGGCGAGGGCCGGGCGGAGAGGACGAAGGGCGACCTCCGTCAGGCGAAGGAGAAGGCCAAGGACGCGTTCCGCAAGTAGCGCCATGACGTTGTGACGCTCTGCCGCCATGACGGTGTGAGCAGCTGAGAAGTGATGGGCCGGGTTCCGCGCACGCCGCGGAACCCGGCTTTGCCGCGTGTGCCGCCGGGGCGGCGCGGTCAGATACCGCAGGTGGGTGCGGACCAGTACTGGCTGTCGCGGTGGTCGACGTGGGCATGGTCGTTGTGGCCGGGGTAGCCGGGGCCGAGGATGCCGCGGAAGCCGTGGTAGCGGGCCTGCTTGGCGAGCGTGCACAGGGAGTGCGGCCCGGCGCCGAGGTCGGCCGCGTCGCCGTAGAGGTGACGGCTGTTGCTCGCGCCGCCGACGGCGTCGTTGCAGGCGTACGACCGGAAGCCGCTGGTGACCGTGATCGGCTGGTCGCCGAGGGCGTGCCGCAGCGCCTCCAGCTTCCACATGGTGCGCAACGCGTTGGCCTTGGCGGTGGTGGCGCTCACCGCGCCGCCCGACCAGGTCGTGTTGCAGTCGTTCAGCTCGCTGTAGGAGAAGTGGATCGGCGTGCAGTCGTCGTCCTGGAGGGCGTACAGCTTGTTGTACGTGTTGGTGCCGGCGACGCCGTCGGCGGTCAGGCCGTACGCCGACTGGAACCGCTTGAGGGCGGCCGTGGTGGCGGGCCCGAAGCTGCCGTCGACGGCCAGGGCCGCACCGTAGCCCGGGTAGCCGCCGAGCCGGATCTGCAGCTGGGTGACATCGGCGCCGGAGGCGCCCTGCGAGAGCGTGCGGGTCCAGGTGTAGCAGCCGTCGGCGTGCGCGGTGCCCGCCGTCGCGACGGTGCCGGCGAAGGCGCCGGACAGGATCATGACAAGTGTGGTGACGAGTCGTGCCGTACGTCTGAGCATGCGACCTCCAGGCCGGGAGACGTGAGCCACTGCCGAACGCGAAGAGCCGTGTGTCAACGGGACGAGCCGTGTGACGGACGAGCCGTGTGACGGAAGAGCTGTGTGACGGGAAGAGCGGTGTTACGCGCGTCAACCATGGGGCACGGAGGCGAGACGGCGCAAGAGCCCTACCAGGGCCGCCCCTCCCGCAGGCACACGACGCTCCCGGACCGCGCGGCGGCGTGCAGGGCGGTGAGTATCGGCCGGTGGACGGTCAGCGTAGGCTCCGTCAGCTCGTCCAACGTCAGGAAGGCGTAGCGGTCGTGCTCCGGGCTCAGCCGGATCCGCTCGGTCCCGTCGAGGACTCCGCCGTCGAAGTAGCAGTCCAGGACCGGGCCGGTGCCCAGGACGTCGGCGCGGTGGTCGATGCCGATCAGCCGGGCCTCGTTCCCGATGTCGACGCCCGTCTCCTCGAGGGCCTCGCGCCGCGCCGCCGTCCACGGGTCCTCACCCGGGTCGAGCATCCCGCCCGGCAGCCACCAGTGGCCGGCGTTCGGCTCGGCGGGGGAGTAACGCAGCACCAGCAGCCGCCCCCGGCCGTCGGAGATCAGCACGCAGGAGGCGACGAGCGCCCGGGGCTGCGTCTTGACCCACTCCTCGCGCGGCATCCACCCGGTGGTCATGTCAGTCCTCCCTCGCGGCCAGCGTGCGGGCGGCGGCCCCGCGCAGGTGCCGGGCGAAGACCCTGGCGGGGTCGGGGACTCCGAGACGGTGCAGCGTCACCATCGACGTCACGATCACGTCGCAGATCTCGGCGGTCAGGTCGTCCCAGGTGTGGCTCGTGCCCTTGCGCGGATTGACGCCCGTGACACCGATCAGCGCCTGCGCCGCCTCACCGAACTCCTCGCCGATCTTCAGCACTTGGAGCACCTGGCGCTGACGGGCGGGAAGATGAGCGGCCGCCTCGTCCAGGAACGCGGCCAGCTCGGCGGTGACCTCCCAGTGGTCCCTCTCCACGAACAACCCCCTTCCGGCGGGCCGCCCTCGGCCCGCTCACGGCCTGTGAACGACTGCCCGTCCGCGGCGGAGACGGCCCCAACCGGCCATTCCACCCCGTACGGCGGCGGTCGCCGACGGCCCCGGAGGGCGGGCGGCCAGGCGTTGTCAGTGGTCGCCAGTAAGTTCTTCCTCGTCCCGCCGATCCGGCGTCGGGGCTTCCCTCGTGCTGCAAAGGAGATGGTGCGTTGTCCGATTTCGAGAGGTCGAGCACGGCGCGGGTGATCCCGCCCGCACGACCGCGCAAGCTCGCCAAGGTCCCGTTCGTGGAACTGGCCGACGGACGCCTCCAGGGTGTCGTCTCCAGCGGCTCGGACATCGGCCGGGTCTACGTCTCGTCGGTCGCCGCCGGGACGTACGCGTACGCGTGCAGCACCAACAACAACCGGCCCTGCGGCGGTGCCCGCGGCGGGTTCTGCAATCACATCGGCGCGCTGATCAACGAGTCGGTGCTCCAGTACGGCGCCGAACGCGTCGCCCGCTACCTGCGGGTCGACGCCGGGGACGGCGAGGCGACCGCCCAGTCCCTCACCACGGCCATGAGCGGCACCCGCCCCTTTCCGGCGGACAGCAAGGCCGCCGCGTCGGTCTTCAGCCGGTTCCTGCGCCATCTGGCCTACCTGGAACTCGCCCCGACCACCGGCCCGCTGCCCGAGATGCAGTGGTTCCCGCCGACGAGGACGGTGGCCTGATGCGGCTCGACCTGCTCACCGAACCGGTCGACGGGCTCGACGAGGCCCTGGCCGCCGTCGACGCCTTCGACCGGGCCCTGACCGGCGGCCTCCTCCGCCTCCGGCCCGCCCAGGCCGCGGGCCTGGCGGAGCTGGCCGACGCGGTCGCGGGCAGCCCGCTCGCCGCGTGCGCCGCCGAGGCCGCCGAGAAGGCCGCGGCCGGCGCCGCGAGCGAGGACCACTTCCTCGCGCTCGCCGCCGCCCGCACCGCCCTGCTCGGCTCCGTGCACGACGCTCTCACCGCCCGCGCCGACGAGGCGACCGGCCGCACCCGCGAGGAGGCGCCCGCCCCGGCCGCCGCCGAGCCGCAGGCGCCGAATCTGACGGCCGCCGCCCGCTCCTGGCTCGGCGACCTGGCCCGCGCCGGCTGGCAGGGCATCGACCACGACGTGGTGTCCGGCTCGGCCCAGGTGGTCTCCGCGATGCTCCCGGACCCGGGACTGCGCCGCCTCGCCGCCCTCCTCGACGGGTTCTCCGCCGAACTCGCCGCGTCCTGCCCGGGCGCCTCCCTGGAGCGGATACCCGTGCGCCGCTGGGCCGACCTGTGGGCCCGTGGCATGCTCCTCACCCTGCCCGGCGCCGCCGCCGCACCGGCCACCGAGACCGTCACCGGCCGGCTCCTGCCGCTCGGCGTCGACGTCCAGGAACACGCCACCGCCGCCCAGGCCCAGGTGCACGCCGTGTTCGAGCCCGCCGACGGCGGCACACCCCGGCTGGTACGCGCGAGCGTGTCCGCGCCGAAGCCCGACACGGTCCTCGGCGCCGGCGTCTGGCAGCTGCTGCGTCCCCACATGACGCTGCTGGCCGCCGCCGGCGAGGGCCGCTCGATGGACCTCACCGACATGCCCGTCACCGCCGAGGGCGACCTGATCTGGCAGGACGACCACGCCCGCACGGGCGAGCCCGCCGACGCCTTCGCCACCGCCCGCGTCGCCCTGCCCACCGCCGCCACCCCGCCGACCGCACCCCTGGACCGGCACCCGGTGCGCCTCGCCCACCCCGTCTTCCTGGAGGGCTACACGGCCGAACTGGACGCGGACGACGAGACGGTGACGTTCACCCTCGCCGGGCACCGCCTGGCCGTCGACACCGACCGCGTCCCGGCCGCCGGACCGCTCACCCCCAAGGCCGTCGCCGCGTCCGGCGCCTGCATCGGGCTGCTCCGCTGGGACGACGGGCGGTTCTTCCTCCAGCCGCTCGCCGTGGAGACCACCGTGCGCAAGAAGACGGTGGCCGTGCACGCGGGCGCCTGGGCCGGCGGCACCACCGACAAGGCCGGGGCCAAGGCGGAGAAGGCCGCCACCGACGCGGTGGCCGTACTGCGCGAACGCGCCGGAAGGCTGCTGCGGAAATGACCGACCACACCACCGAAGAGCCCCCGGCGGCCAGTGCCGACGAGAACCGCCGGCAGGTCCTGTACTGGCGGCTGCTCGCCCGCCTCTTCGACCCCGAGGAGCAGGCGACCCTGGAGTCCGCCTCCCTCGCCGTCGTCGAGGACATCGGACTGCCGCCGGCGCTGCTCGATCTGCAGGCCTCCGTGGACGCCGTCGTGCAGCGCCACCCCGAGCTGGCCGCCGAGTTCGACGGCCTGATGGTGCCCGAGGCCGACGGCGACGAGGACCGTGACCGGGCCGCCGAGGTGCGCCGCGCCGCCCTGGTGTCCAAGGTGCTGCTCAACGTCTTCGCCTCCGGCTCCGGCACGGTCACCGCCGGTCAGCTCGCCCGCTGGCAGTCCGACGCCGGATGGCTGGAGCGGGCGCTGGGCTGCCGTCCCGGTGAGCTGCGCGCCGGACGCGCCCCGGGTGGCGCGGGCCGTGCGGCGGGCGGGGGAGTGAGCCCGACCGGCACCGGAGCCGGCTTCCCGACCCCCGACCTCGGCACGCTCATCCCCGCGATCGGGCCCGAACTCGGCGCCATCGAGGCCGACCTGGTCAAGCGGATGCATCTGCGTGAAGTCCTCGCCGACCCCCAGCTCGCCGCACAGCTGACCCCGAGCATGTCGCTCATCGAGCAGCTGCTGCGTGACAAGAACAACCTCTCCGGCGTCGCCCTCGCCAACGCCAAGGCGCTGATCCGCCGGTTCGTCGACGAGGTCGCGGAAGTCCTGCGCACCCAGGTCGAGAAGGCCTCCGTCGGCGCCCTGGACCGGTCGATCCCGCCGAAGCGGGTCTTCCGCAACCTGGATCTCGACCGCACCATCTGGAAGAACCTCACCAACTGGGACCCGGAGGAGGAGCGGCTCTACGTCGACCGCCTCTACTACCGGCACACCGCCCGCAAGACGACACCCCAGCGCCTCATCGTGGTCGTCGACCAGTCCGGCTCGATGGTCGACTCGATGGTCAACTGCACCATCCTGGCTTCGATCTTCGCGGGACTGCCCAAGGTGGACGTTCACCTGATCGCCTACGACACCCAGGCGCTGGACCTCACCCCGTGGGTGAACGACCCGTTCGAGACCCTGCTGCGCACCAAGCTCGGCGGCGGCACGGACGGCACGGTCGCCATGGCGCTCGCCCAGCCGAAGATCGCCGAACCGCGCAACACGGTCGTGGTCTGGATCTCCGACTTCTACGAGTGGCGCTGCGAGCCGCTGTTCGAGAGCATGGCGGCCGTCCACCGCTCCGGCGCCAAGTTCATCCCGGTCGGCTCGGTGACCAGCGCGGGCCGCGGCAGCGTCAACCCGTGGTTCCGGGAGCGCTTCAAGGACCTCGGCACGCCGGTGATCTCCGGCCACATCCGCAAGCTCGTCCACGAGCTGAAGGCGTTCCTCACCTGAGCCGTCCTCCGCATCGGCTCTCCGCCCGGCATTTTCTCGAAACACCTCCTTCTTCCTCTTCTCACCGAAAGGCTTTCGCATGTCCGACCTGCTGCGCGCCCCCGCCGAGATCAAGTACGCCGAGGAGCTGGACTGGCTGGAGTCGATCGACGACAACCCCAAGCCGTTCTCCTGGCGGCTGTCGCCGAAGATGATCCGGCTGTTCGTCCTGGGCTCGGAGCGGGCCGACGGGCTCGACCGCGAGGTCTCCCAGAAGTGGTTCGGTGACCGCAGCATCGTCGAGCGGGCCATCGTCACCCTCGCCTCCGACCGGGGCCTGCTGCTGATCGGTGACCCCGGCACCGGCAAGAGCTGGCTCGCCGAGCTGCTCGCCGCCGCCGTCTGCCGCAACTCCACGCTCGTGGTGCAGGGCACGGCCGGCACCACCGAGGACCACATCAAGTACTCCTGGAACGTGTCCATGGTGATCGCCAAGGGCCAGTCGCGGGAGTCGATGATCCCCTCGCCGATCATGACCGCGATGGAGAGCGGAGTCATCGGCCGCTTCGAGGAGCTCACCCGGTCCACCAGCGACGTCCAGGACGCCCTGATCTCCATCCTCTCCGAGAAGTACATCTCGGTCCCCGAACTCGACAGCGACAACATCGTCTTCGCCAAGCCCGGCTTCTCCGTCATCGCCACCGCCAACAGCCGCGACCGGGGCGTCAACGACCTGTCCTCCGCGCTCAAGCGCCGCTTCAACTTCGTGCGCATCCCGGTGGTGACCAACAAGAAGAGCGAGGCGGAGATCGTCCGCTTCCGCACCGAGGAACTGCTGCGCCGCCACCAGATCGAACTGGACGTCCCGCCCACCCTGCTGGACGTGCTGCTCCAGAGCTTCTCCGACCTGCGCGCCTCCGCCACAGCGGCCGCCAGCGACGACGAGAAGCTGGAGTCCGCGCTCTCCACGGCCGAGCAGATCGGCGTGCTGGAGGACGCCATCCTGCACAGCAACTTCTTCGGCGAGCGCGCGCTGACCGCGCGCACCCTCGCCTCCTCGCTCGTCGGCTCCCTCGCCCGGCGCGAACCGGAGGACCTGGCCATCCTCAACAAGTACCTGCACGGGGTCGTCGAGCCGCGCAGCAAGGAAGAGGGCGGCTCCTGGCCGGAGTTCCTCGAGGGCGGCCGCGACGCGATCGCCACCCTGTCGTGAGCGCCCAGGACGTGAGCGACGCCATGAACGAGGGCACCTTCACCGCCCTGCGCACCCAGCTCCAGGAAGCCGCCACCGCGTTCGCCGACGGGCCCGGCGCCCTGGAGGGCATCCTCCTCGGCATCGTCGACGACGTCGACCGCGCGGTGCGCGAACCGCTGGAGATCTTCCCGGTCTGCCACCACTCGCCCGCCTCCGCGCTCGCCATGGCGCGCAGACTGCGCGAGAAGCAGCCGAAAGTGGTCTACCTCGAACTCTGCGAGGACATGGCCCCGCTCCTGACCGAGCTGCGCAACTGCCGGCTCCCGGTCGCGGTGCAGGCGTTCGCCACCGAGGTCGACGGCTTCCCCGCCGAATGGGCGCCGCTGTCGGTCGTCGCGCCCATCACCGAGGCCTCGGCCGAGTACCAGGCGATCGCCTACGCCCTGGACACCCCGGGCGTGGAACTCGTCCTCGTCGACCGCTCCTCCGACCACGTCTTCCAGTGGCAGGAGAGGGACGGTACGACCGGCGAACCGGCCGACCCGGACGCGCCGCCCGCCGACGCCGAGGCCGCGCTGCACGGCGACGCGGTCGGCGTGGAGATCGGCGACCTGCGCCCGCGCTTCGCCGAACTGGAGGAGCACCTGCTGCGGCACGGGCGCGTGCGGCACTGGTCGGAGTGGTGGCACCAGTACGTCGAACTGCCGCTCGGCGACAGCGACCACGACACCTACCGTCAGGTGATGCTGCTGATCGGCAGCCTCTTCCGGCGCCTCGCCCCCGGCGACCCGCACCGGGTCCGCGTCGACGAGGACCGCGAGCGGTACATGTGGACGCGGATGCGCCGGCACCTCGCCGCCACCGGCACCGACCCGGCGGACGCCCTCTACGTCTGCGGCGCCTTCCACGCCGCCAGCCGGGTCGCGGAGTTCGGTGTCCACGGCACCGACACCTTCGAGATAAGCCCGCCCAGCGCCACCAAGTGGCAGCACGGTCTGATCCCGTCCAGCCACGCGGCGATCGAGGCGCAGTTCGGTCTCGCCGCCGGATCGGTGTCCATCGCCGCGACCGAGTGGGCGAAGAACCTCAAGCGCACCCGGGTGAAGCCGTACCGGCTGGCCGGGCAGGCGGGCACGAAGACGCGCAAGAAGACCGCGAAGGCCGCCGCCCCGGCCCCGGCCGTCGAACCCGCCGCGTCGGACAAGCTCACCGGCTTCCTCCAGCGGCCCCCGGTCCTGGACCGCCTGGACGAGGAGGAACTGCTCGGCTGGTCGGTGGAGATCGTGCGCGCCGCCCGCCGCAACGGCTATCTCGCCTCCACCGCCGACGCCATCGCGGTGTTCGAGACGTCGATCCTGCTCGCCGGGATGCGCGACCGGGCCAAGCCCACGCCGTACGACTTCCAGGACGCGGCGGTCACCTGCATCGAGAAGGACACCGTGCCGGGCCGGCGCGATGTGCGCCGGCTCGTCGAGATCATGCTGGGCGGCGACCGGATCGGCCAGGTCGGCTACGACGCCCTGCCGCCGCTAGCCCGCGACGTGCACGACCGGCTCGCCCCGCTGAACCTCAGGCTCCAGCAGCGCGGCGTCCAGCGGGCCCTGCTCGACATGGCGTCCCGGCCCGAACTGGAGCAGTGCTCCGACGTGCTGTGGATGCTGCGCCACCTCATGCCGCACGGCGCCGCCCGCCCCATCATGGGCGAACGCAAGCTCGGCGAGCGCTCCATCCAGGAGTCGTGGGACCTGGCCCTCGGCACCCACCAGCGCGCCCTGATCGAGCTGGGCTACGAGGGCGTCAGCATCGAGCAGGTCCTCGAACAGCGGCTGCGGCGCACCGCGTACGGCCCGCAGGCCACCACGGCCACCGTCCTCCAAGCCGTCGAGGACGCCACGCTCTACCTGCGCAGCCGCCGTCTCGCCGACGAACTCGGCCGGCGGGCCCTGGAGGTGCTGGCGACCGAGCGGAGCGTCGACGGCGCCCCGGAGGTGCTGCGCCGGGTGCGCGGCCTGCTGGCCTACTACCGCACCAGCGAACCCGCGCTGCCGCAGTGGATCGAGTCCTTCGTCAAGACGGGCTACGCCCACTACTGCACCCTGCTGCCGACGGCGTTCACCGACGACGACGCGAGCGTCCGCCAGGTCGCGGCCATGCTGGGCTTCCTGTTCAGCATGGAGAGTCTCGCCCTGTCCCTCGGCTGCGATCGCAACCAGCTGGAGCTGGCCGTGGCCCAGTCGCACCCCGAGGACCCGGCCAGGACGGCGCTGCTGTGGGCGGCCAAGACCCAGCTCGGCACGCTCTCCCGCGCCGATCTGCGGGCCCGGTGCGACGAGCTGCTGGGCAACCCCCTGGCCCTGCCGGCCTACCCGCGCTACCTCAGCGGGTTCCTGCACGCGCTGGAACCGGTGCCCGCACTGGCCGACTTCGTCGTCGAGGCCGTGTCGAACGCGTTCGCCCGGCTGCCCGACCCGGTGCTGCTGCCCTGGCTGCCGACACTGATCACCACCCTCCGCTCCGGCGGCGCGGACCTCACGCCCCTGCTGATCCGGGAGGCGGGCCGCGTCTTCCCGGGCCGCCTCGCGGCACTCGACACCTGGACGCCGCCGTGGCGGGCCGAACCGGTCCCGTCGGCCGTACGCCCCGCCCGCGACCGCGCGTCCGGGCCGCGCGGCCTGCCCCTGCTGGCCGCGCACCCCGCGACCTGCGACGCGGTGGCGGACCTGCTCGGCTGCGACGGCGGCTGGGAGGCGGCCGGCCCGGCCCCGGCCGGCGCGGCACTGCTGGTCCGCCATCCGCGGACCGCGCAGGCGCTGGGGGCGCTCCTGGGCGCCCCCTGAGGGGCGGCAACGGCCGAAGCCACCGCGTCAGGGCGGTGGCTTCGCCGTGGACGCCCGCTCACCCGGCCGCGCACGCCTGCGCGAAGACCCGGAGGGCCGCGAAGTCGTCGTCACGCAGCCCGAGCCGGGGATCGACGAACCGCAGCAGGGCCGGCCCCGCATGGCGCACCGCCACGAACGCCCGGTCCGGTGCGCCCAGTTCGTCATCGACCCACGCGAACGGCCGCCCTGCGGCGTGCGCCACGAGATGCCGGGTCTTCCAGAAGGTGCCCTCCGGTCCCGCCTCGTGCCGCGCGGGCCACTCCACCACGGGCAGCTCCGACAGCCCGAGAACGGGCGAGACGAAGGTGTTCGCCTCCGCACCCCACGTGGTGGCCCACACCAGCTGGTACACCTCGGCGAGCGCCAGCAGCCGGGGCCCGTGCGCCGCGCTGAGCCACACCCGCAGCGGCTTCACGGCACCGGGCGGCTCCCCGGGATGCCGGGAGATCCACCCCTGCGGCTTCATGCGGTACGTCGCATAGCCCTCGGGGCGGCGCTCCGGCTGCGCCGCGTAGGGGTTGAGCGGGCCGTCGACGTCGAGGTAGAGGAGAGGGCGGGGCCCACCGCCGTCCCCGCGTCCGTCCCTGTCCCCGCCCGTGCCTGTGTCCATGCGTCACGTCCCCCAGTAGTCCCGCTCCGGCAGTTCCACCCACAGGTCCGGCGGGCCGACGACCGCCCGTGCGTCGGCAGGGCGCAGGCCCACGAACGCGCAGCAGTAGGCCACCGGGCTGAGCCGGTACAGATAGGAGGCGAGGACCTCCTCGGCGGACGCGTCCGGGGCCGGACGACCGGACGGGTGGAGGTCCCAGCCCTCGATCACGCCGTCACGGGCGACGCTGCCCTGGTTGCCGCTCTTCGGATTGGCGTAGAGGCCATAGCTCACGGTGCCGGCGGACAGCCGGGTGTGCACGCCCGGCATCGACGGCGCGTACCCCCACGGCTGGGTGACGACGCAGCCGCCCGGCACCGTGGTGACACCGACGAACGGCCGGATCTCCTCGAGGTCGTACGCGTACGGATCCGCCGTCAGCTCCGCCATCTCCTCGTCATCTGCCGGGGCCGCCTCCAGCCGGCGCACCGCCTCCCGCGCGTCGATCCCCGCCACGCACGCCAGGCCGATGCCCTCGTAGTGGAACGAGCCCAGCGCGTCGAGGAGCCGCCTGCCCTCCTCGGCCGTCGCGCGCTCCGCGTCGGTCAGGCCGGGCTCGCCCTCCGGGAGCGCGAACAGCTCCGGTCCCGGACCGGCCAGCGCGAGCCGCCCGGGCGACCAGCCGCCGATCAGCGGCCGCCACGGGTCCGCTCCCGCATCGGCCAGGGCGCGGGCGTTGTCCGCCCGGCCGGCCAGGACGGCCTCCCACAGCGCTGTCCCGCCGTACTCCACCGCGTCCACGTCCGCCACCCACCGGGCCAGCTCCGCGACCGCCCCGGGGGAGCCGAACACCGCTGCCCGGTGCAGGGGACGGCCACCGGACCACCGCTCCGGATCGGCGCCCTGCTCG
>NZ_MUND01000286.1 GCF_002154375.1 Streptomyces glaucescens
GCCGAAGCTGTCCGGCCCGGGCAAGGACGCCGATCCGCTGCTCGTCCTCACCGAGGCTGCACTGAAGCGCTACGGCCTGCCGGTCACCCTCACCGACGAGGAACGGCTCGCCGGACGGATCCCGGAGAGCCACAAGGTCGTCAAGCAGTTGACCCGCGCCGACTGGAAGCTCACCAAGCGAGGGCTCGGTCCTTGGGCCCGAATCTACCGCCCCGCCACCGGCTCGGAGCGAGCCTGCGTCCAGCTGTGCATCCCCTCCTGGAATGCGCTCGACTCCCGACACTGGGGCAACGCCACACAGCTGCCGCCGGCGGACCTCGCCCGAGCCCTGGGCGTTTACGCGTCGCGGGTGATGACGCCACGCGGCTCCACGGCCGTGACCGGCCTGGAGCTGATGACCGCGCTGCACCCGCCGACCCGCGCCTCCGAGCCCGACGCGACGGGGAAGCGGCACTCCGAACACAACCCCGGCTCGCTGGGCAAGGACCCGGTGGACTGCGCCCCGTGCGAGGCCCCCGACGGACACCCGCTCCTGAAAGACCTGCCACGCTTCCACGTCCGCGGCCCGGCGGAGAAGCTGTTCGAGGAGGCCTACGACTGGGCCCGGCCGATGACCGATGCCGAATGCACCCTGCGGCACCTCGTAGGCATCGACGTGAACATGGCCTTCGCCGCCGGCGCCAACGGCCTCGTCGTCGGCCTCGGCGCGCCCACCCACGTCAAGAACCCGGTATTCGACCCGAAGCTCCCGGGCTCCTGGCTGGTAGACCTGTCCCACGTCGACCTCTCCCGGGTCAAGGTCGGCAAGGAGTGGGTGCAGATGGACAGCAGTCTGCTGCCCAGCCCGTTCACGCCGAAGGGCGAGCGGCCCGAGGGCCCGGCCTGGTACGCCACGCCCACCGTCGCGTACGCGGTCGAGCTCGGATACGACGTCACGCCGATCGAGGCGTACGTCCGGTACGACAACGGACGCTACCTGGACGGCTGGTACAACCGGCTGCGCGACGCCTACCTCGCCACGATGGCCGACCTCGGCGTCGACGCCGACCTCGCGCCGGCCGACTTCCTCGCCGCAATGGACGGCTACAAGAACCGCGACCCGAACCTGGCGATCGTCGTCTCGGCGATCAAAGCCACCGTCAAGGGCGGCATCGGCAAGCTGCGCGAGCGCCCGCGTGGGGAGGGCTGGCGGCCCGGCGAGCCGTGGCAGGCACTGTCCCGTCCGACGTGGCGGCCGGACATCCGGGCGGCGGTCATCTCACGCACCCGCATCAACCTCCACCGCAAGATCGTCAAGCACGCGGCGTTCACCGGGCAGTACCCGGTCGCGATCCTCTCCGACTGCGTCGTCTACGCCGCCAACGGCACCACACCGCTGGACTTCCTGCCCTACCGGGACGGCAAGCCGCTGCCCGGCGGCTTCAAGCTCGGCATCAACCCCGGCCTGGTCAAACACGAAGGCACCCAGACCGTCCTGTGGGGCGAGGAGGTCCGCGAGCGGTTCAACGCCCCAGAGCTCAACCTCGCCCGCTACATCAAGGACGGCACCGTCACCGACGCCGACAACGGAGAGTAGGAGAGGGCGACGATGAGCCTGTTCGGCGACGGCCTCGAAGCAGCGGTGCAGAAGGCGTTCACCCGCCCGGCGCCCAAGAGCGCGCCCGCACAGATGCGATACCTGGTCAAACAGCTCAAGTCCACGAAGGCGGTCGCCCAGATGCTGCGCATCTCCCAGCGCACCGTCGAACGGTACGTGAAGGACCAGATCAAGAGACCGCGCCCCGAACTCGCTGCACGATTGGAGCGCGAGGTGAAGAAGCGATGGCAGCCGCAGATCCGTGCCAGGGCACGGGAGAGGGCGGCGACGACCGACGGCATTGTCATCGACACCCAGGCCCGGATCGGCTACACGGCACCTGTCGGCACGACCGACGACGCCCGTGTCCGGCACCTGACCGTCGCCCTGCCGCCGCAGTACGCCGCCCGACTCTTCGACGCCCAGCAGGCCGGCGCCACCGATCAACAGCTCCAGCAGATCGCGGCCGAGGGACTCAAGGAGGTGTATTTCCAGGACGGCGGCCGCCGCGCCGGGAGCCTGGAGGAGGTCCGGTTCACGGACATCGAGCACCTGGAGTTCGAGCTATAGCAAACGCGCCGAACAGCCGTGAGCTCCTGACCCTGTGGCTGAGCGTCCGATGTGGCGGCTGAGCGGGTGAGCTGACAGCGCTGAGCGTTCCAGCGGGTGAGTGGTGGGCGCCGTTCTGGAGGACCGACTTGACCCGTCCCCCAAGGGCCGGGTTCAGACGTTCTGCTGCGACGAGGAGGTGCACACGCGTGCAGGCGAGGCGGCCGCAGCTGCCGGCGTAACGATCAAGGCGCTGCGCTATTACGAGGACTGCGGTCTGCTCCACCCCGGCCGTGCGACCAACGGCTACCGCGACTACAGCGCGGAGGACGTCCGGTTGGGGGAGGAGATCCGCAGCCCTGGGGCGCTCGGCCTCAGTCCGATGGAGACCAGGCCGTTTCTCGCGTGCCTGCGCGCGGGCCACGAGGAAGGCGACCACTGCGCAGAGTCCCTGGCCGCCTACCAGCAGAAGATTGAGGCGCTCGACCTTCTCGTCGCCCGGCTGGCCCTTGGCCGGGACGAGCTGATCCGCCGCCGGGACGCGGCGGCCCGGCGAGGTTTCCCCTCCACCACCGACCCGTTCAAGGAGCCCGACAACATGCTGCCCAAGGCCGACCCCCTGCCTTCCGGCCTGCCGGTCCCGGTGGACGACGGCGCCGCCGCCCACCTTCCGGGCCGTATGCTCCCCGCTCTGTCGTTCACCGGCACGGACGGCAGCGACATACGCCTGGACGCAGTCTCCGAGGGCCGCTGGGTGCTCTTCTTCTACCCGCTGACCGGAGACCCGGCCGCCGACATGTCGGAGGGCTGGCACGACATCCCGGGCGCCCGCGGGTGCAGCCAGGAGGCGTGCAGCTCCCGCGACCACCTGGATGCACTCCGGGCCGAAGGCATCGATCGCGTCCTTGCCCTGTCCTCGGACCGGGCCGACTACCAGCAGGCGCTCGTGGACCGCCTGCACCTGCCCTACCCGATGCTCTCCGACCCCCTGCTCACGCTCGCAGACGCGCTGAAGCTCCCGACGTTCGAGGCCAACGGGCAGACGGTGTACCGCCAGTGGACTGTCGGTGGCTGGTGGCAGGATCACCGGCATGGTTTTCGTACGTACTACTCCGCCGCGGCCCGTCCAAGTGACCGCGGTCTTCCCCGAGCTGGCCCCGTTGGCGCGACCTGCCATCCGGTTGCATCCACGTCCGGGGTCGCCTACGGTCAGGGACAGCTCGGTCGGTGGGCCGTTGCTGTGGCCGGCAGGGGAGCCGTGGCCGCACTGCAAAGACGTGCACCTGCACGTGGACACTGGATTTCGTGAGTCACTGACCGAAGTGCGGCTCCAGAGACGCTTGCAGTCCCGGTGGCGCCCTGATGACCGGCCTCCCGCGTACACACCCGAGGAGGAAGCGCTCAAGGAACGCGCTGCCGCGCGACTCGCTGAACGGCTCGACGCCGGCCCTCCCTGGCCCGCCGAATGCCCGGTCCCGCTGTTGCCCGTGGCTCAGCTGTTCCTGCGTGACATACCCCTGTTGCGGCCGCCCGGGCAGGCCGATCTGCTTCAGGTTCTCTGGTGTCCGTACGAACACGAACCGGACTACAAGCCGTCGACCGCGCTGTTCTGGCGGTCGGCCGCAGAGGTCGGCGACATCCTCGCCACACCGCCGGAACCGTACGAGGCGGACTATCCGGGTTATGTGCCAGAGCCGTGCGTGCTGGCGCCAGAAGCGATCACCGAGTACCCCAACAGCCTGGATCTGAGCCCGGGGTTGCAACGGATGCTGGAGGACTGGAACAGGTGGCAGGCGGCCGGTGCCGACGTGGACAGCTCCTACGCGCGGTATCCGCGCGAGTTCTATTCCATTCATCTGGGCAACGCACCCGGCTGGAAGGTCGGTGGCTGGCCCCCTTGGGGCCGTACCGACCCGAACCCCCGGCACTGCGGTGTGTGCGGGGTGCAGATGGTCCCGCTGCTGACGATTGCTTCCCGGGAGTGGGACGGCGGTGAAGGTCACAGCTGGGCGCCGCAGGAAGAGCAAGCTACCGCCCTCGCTGGCTCTCGTGGCCCGGGACAGTACCCCTCGCAGCCGACGAGGGTAGAAGTAGGCAGCACGGACAACATGCAGATCTACGTCTGCCCGACCTCCCCCGAACACCCACACAGAGACCTGATCCAGTGAACTGTCGGCCTGCCACACACCCTCCTGCAGACGGGGACAGGAATGCTGCCGAGTCAGGGCTTGTGACCTCGTTGTCACCTGCGCGGTGCGGCGCCGGAAGGTCGTCTCAACTCTTGACGGCCTCTGCGATCTGCTGGGCGGCCTGGGCGGGGGTGAGGTGCGTGGTGTCGATGACCTCGGCCTCGGCGTGCAGCCACGTTCGGACCACCTCGGCGTAGGGCTCGAGGTATTGGAGACGGAACGGGGAATTGGGGCCGAGAACGATGTCGCCCGCGATGCGCGCGCGGAGGGTGTCCTGGTCGGCAGGCCCGAGCTGATCTCACGCCAGTACTGCTCGACCAGGACGGTCATTGGCATGCGTCGGGCGGTTTCGACCACGAGGGGCCGCCAGGGCGGCCGTGCTGGAAGTTGTCCGTCGTGGGCAGTCCTGCACGGATGTCCATGAGTGTCTCGCCGACTTCCTCGGCGTCGAACACCCGGGAGTCCGGGATCAGCTGCTGGACGAGCGCACTGGCCGTCGTCTTGCCTGCGCCGTGGGTGCCTTATACAGGTCATCTCAATTGGCAAGTCGGCGGTAGCAGATGAGGGTGCAGGCGATGCTGGTGAAGGCCAGGAAGTGGCTGGCTTTGCGCTCGTAGCGTCGGTGGAGGCGGCGGCATCCGGCGAGCCAGGCCATGGTGCGTTCGATTGTCCAGCGGTGTCGGCCCAGCCGCTGGCTGGAGTCGGTTCCTTTCCGGGAGATCCGGGGTGTGATGCCCCGGCGCGTAGCCATCGCCGCAGGTGGTGGTAGTCGTAGCCCTTGTCTGCGTGGAGCTTGGCGGGCCTGCGTCGCCGTCGGCCGCAGCGGGAGCGGATCGGCGGTATGCCCTGCACCAGTGGTATCAGGGCCTGGCCGTCGTGGACGTTGGCCCCGGAGACGCCGACGGACAGGGCAGACCGGTCCGCTCGGTGATCAAGTGGATCTTCGATCGTACTTGCCCCGGTCGACAGGATTCGGGCCCGTCAGGTCCCCCTTTTCAACGCTCGCATGTTCACGGAGTCGATCGCGCAGCGGGACCAGTCCAGCTCGCCGCGGGAACCGAGTTCGTCGAGGAACAGGCGGTGGAGCTTCGCCCACACCCTGGCCGCCGGCCACTCCGTGAACCGGCGGTGAGCTGTGGCTCCCGATGACCCGAACGAGGCAGACGGCAACTGCTGCCACGTGCAGCCCGATGTCGCCACGAACACGATCGCGGCCAGCACTTCCCGGTCTCCGTGCCGGCGCCGGCCACCACCTTGCGGACGGGGCGGCGCCTCCGGCACCACTCGCTGGAACAACTCCCACAGCTCATCCGGCACCAGCCGCTCAACAATCCCCACCCCGGCACACTACCGATCACGCCAAATGAGATGGGTTGTTGAGGTCTTGCTCCGCGCCCGCCGGTGCCGGCCTGGCGGCCGTCCGGACCGGCGGACGGGGCGACGTCACGCAGGAACGCCGAGCGGCGGGTGCTCGAGCACGCGGGGCTTGTACTCGACCAGCTGGATGCGGCCGTCGAAGGTGCGGTGCTCGATCATCTCGAGGGCAACGTCCGGATAGCCGTCGTAGATGCGTTCTGCGCCAGTGGCCCCGGTGATCACCGGGAACATCACGACCCGGAAGCGGTCGACGAGTCCGGCTCGTAGCAGGGACCGGCACAGGCTGAGGCTGCCGATCGTGCTGAGGAGCCCCGAGCCACTCGACTTCATGGCGCGGACCGCCTCGACGGCGTCGTCGCGGACGAGCGTGGAGTTGGCCCACGTCAGTGGCTCCTCGAGTGAGGAGGAGAACACCACCTTGGACGCTTGCGTGAGCTCTTCGACGGACGCCTCTTCTTCGGGTCTGAACTCGTCTTGGCCATTCGGGACCTCACCTGCGGCGAAGCCCGACATCAGGCGGTAGGTGTTCGCTCCCATCAGGTAGGTGGCCTCGGGCTGCTCGCCGAGCCATGCGAGGTACTCCGGGCCCTCGAGGCCCCAGAACCCGGGCCAACCCTCTCCCGATGCGTAGCCGTCGAGGGAGGTGATGAAGTCGACGAGAAGCTCCGACATGGTGGTGTCCTTTCCTAGGGTGTGTCACGAGCTTGGACCGGCCGGGAGCCACAAACTCATCTGCCGCGCTGTGGAGTGATGAGAAAACCCATGACGCTGCAACTGAACAGTTCGGCGGAGCGGCACCGCTTCGGAGGGCCTGGAGCCCTACATGATGCGCTATGCATACAGTTGGGTAATGATTCGCACGCGATCGGGGGCTGCGGTTTGAGTTCTCTCAAAGCCCCAGCTCAGCCCGCCGGCGATCGGCCCTGACGATCTATGCGATTCCTCAGCATGAAGCCTTCCTGCGTCCAATCCGTGTAGGGCACGTCGAGGTAGTAGCACCGTGTGACGACACGGTGGGCGCGCACCAGGTCCTGGATCATCGTGCCGTAGCGGTCGGCGTACAGGATGCCTTCCGACGCTGCTGCGGCACGCGACGAAACCCGATGTCGAGTACCTTGAGCACGTCACCGAGGGCCACCTGCGGGACTGGTACCGAAAGAAGGACCTGCTGCCCGACGGTCTGGAGACCGTTGTCGACGCGGCAAGCATCCTCGACGACACCATCCAGCAGATCCTGCACGAGAGCGGCCTGGACCAGGTGCTCCCTATCGACCGCTGACGCCCCGGGGCCGGGCCGCGCGCAGCACCGCCCCGGGAGCCCCGGCCGGACTTCGTCGACGCCTTCACCAACACGATGATGATCGGAACCGCCAAGAAGAGCGACACCAATCCCACGCTCAACACGGCGGTGCGGCCGCAGGGGAACGCCGAGACCCGCTGAAACGCCGTCTGTACAGCTCTCACGCCCGGCCCTGCCACTGGAGGGCCGGGCCCGAGCCGTGACCGGAGGCTGCGGCCGACTCCGGTCGGAGCAGATGGGTGATGTGCTGCTCCCGCCGGTAGTGCCAGTCGCTGTGCCCGTCTTCGCCCGGGGCCGGGACGTTCAACAGGACCTCGGGCAGGGTGATCTCTTCCGGCGCGCACGTACCGTCGTTGAAGTAGCAGACCCATACGGCCTCGCGGGCGGCATTGATGACGACGGCTGCCACGGCGCCGCCCTCGGCGAGGACGCCTTCGTCCACGGCGGCACGCGTCAAGAAACAGGTCGTTGACCACGGCGCCGGCCTGGGCTTCGACGTTGAGATCGTCGGACGCGACCCTGGCCACCAGGGATTCCTGCCGTAGCCGAAGCGGTGGAGGGTCGAGCAGACCTACGGGATCCTGATACTGCACCGGCGTCTGGTCCGATGACTACGAGCACCGCACCGCCTCGTCCGCCTCCCGCGTCTGCTGGTCGATGTGCCACATCATGACCTGCTGCCTCGCCGACGCGAACACCGATCAGCCCTTTCGAAACCCTTCGCGCTTGGTGTGGAAGCGAGCGCAGGTTCCACAGGACAAGAACTTAGTACTCCAGCAGCGGTTCGTGTCCTGAGCTGGCGGTTGTCGTTGTCATGGCATGGAGGGGATAACTGAAGTCAGTTGCTGGGCTGCGGAATTGGAGTCGGTGATTGACGGGTGGCGGGCCGGTCTGGACGGGCGGATCTACGGTGGCGGATGCGGGACTATGTCCGCGGTCTGCTGGGCCAAGCGGCACCTCGGCACGGCAGCGTGTCGTGGCTTTCACGCTCTACAACTGCGGGAGCACCTCACCGGCGATGAGTTCCAGGTGGTCGAGGTCATTGAAGTCGATCAGCCGCAGATGGATACGGGTCGTGCCGATCGCGGCGAACTCACCGAGTTGTGCGACGAGTTGGGCCGGTGATCCTACCACCGCATCCTCCGGCGGCAACGCGCTCTTGGCGTGGAGCGGGGCGGCCCTCCGTCGCACTTCCGCGTCCGTACGACCGATGGCCGCCACGACACCGGCCGACAGCACCAGTGGTGGCCGGCCGGCGTCGGCCCGCCCGGTCCGATCGCACGCCTCGGCAACCCGTCGGTACGCGCGGGCGGTCTCGGCCACCGACTTGAAAGGCATGTTGAACTCATCGGCGTACCGGGCCGCCAACTCCGGGGTGCGCTTGGGGCCGCGGCCCCCCACGATGATGGGCGGCCCCGGCACCTGCACGGGCTTCGGGAGGGCGGGCGCGTCGACGAGCTGGTAGTGGTCACCGCGATAGCTGAAGCTCTCGCCGACCGGTGTCCGCCACAGGCCGGTGATCACCGCCAGCTGCTCCTCCAGCCGATCGAAGCGCTCCGGCGCGGGCGGGAACGGGATGCCGTACGAGGTGTGTTCCCGTTCGTACCATCCCGCACCGAGGCCCAGTTCGACCCGCCCCCCGCTCATGCGGTCCACCTGCGCCACCATCACGGCGAGGGGCCCCGGCAGCCGGAAGGTGGCCGAGGTGACCAGGGTGCCCAGCCGGATCCTGGAGGTCTCCCGGGCGAGCGCGCCGAGCGTGAGCCAGGCGTCGGTGGGGCCGGGCAGGCCGGGATCTGCACCCATCGTCTGATAGTGATCGGCCCTGAAGAAGCCTTCGAATCCGCCGGCCTCGACGAGTTGTGCGAGGCGCCGCTGATCCTCGTAGTCGGCGCCGCGGTGCGGCTCGGTGAAGACGCAGATCCGCAGGCTCATCGCTGCTCCGTTTCGGCCGTCCCGGACAGGTCCCGTTCCATCAGCAGTTCCTGCAGATCGGCGCTGCACCGGGCCACTTCGCTCAGGTGCGCGGTTCGGCCCAGCGTCCTCGGCCGAGGTATGGCGATGTCGACGATCTTGCGGATCCGGCCTGGGCGCGGGGTGAGCACCACCACCCGGTCGGCGAGCAGCACGGCCTCGTCTATCGAGTGGGTGACGAAGACGACGGTGGAGGAGTTCCCGAGGTGGATGCGTTGCAGCTCCACGGCGAGGTCCGCGCGGGTCAGTGCGTCGAGTGCGGAGAACGGCTCGTCCATGAGCAGCACCCGTGGCTCGCCCATGAGCGACCGGCACAGCGCGACACGCTGCTGCATACCGCCGGACAGTTCGTGCGGCCGGTGTTTCTCGAAGCCGTTCAGTCCGGCCGTCTCCAGCAGCCGGTATGCCCGCTCGCGGTGCTTCGCCTTGTTCCACCCGAAGATCTCCACGGGCAGCAGGACATTGTCGAGAACGGACCGCCAGGGCAGCAGGGCCGGCCGCTGGAACAGCATGGCGACATCGCGCCGGGCTCCCGTGACCCGCTCGCCGCCGATGGTGATCTCGCCCTCGGTGACCGGCAGGAGACCGGCGATCAGCCGGAGCAGCGTGGACTTGCCGCACCCGGACCGGCCCACCACCGCCACGAACTCGCTCTCGGCGATGTGAAGGCCGATGTCCTGGAGCGCCGAGGTCGAGCCGGACCGGCTGGTGAAGCTTCGGGACACACCGGTGAGTCTGATCATCCGGCGGTCTCCCCATCCACGGGCAATCGTCGTGCCGGCCGGGTCCTGCCGCCCGATCAGGCTACCCGCAGCAGGTCGGTAGGCGGTACCTGTCGTCCGGTCGAGGCATGCCCCAATGACATACACCTGGCCCACAACTACCCATCCCTCGTACGCTGTTGCCTGCACCACGTGTCATGCCCTCGGCAGCTCTGTGCCGCCGTTCCGTCTCGTCTGTCTCGACGCCCCTCCGCCGACGCGTTCGGCGGCCGGAAAGGACAACACTGTGCGCATGATCCGGTTCGCCCGTACGGTCACCGCGGCAGCCCTGACCACCGCGCTGGCGCTGATGGCGGGCTGCGGCGGCTCGGATTCCGACGCGGAAGCCGGTGACGACGGCAAGGCGCTGAAGAAGGTGACCTACCTGACCTCCTTCGGCAGCTTCGGCCGGGACGCATACGCCTGGGTCGCGAAGGACAAGGGGTTCTTCGAAGAGGCTGGCTTCGACGTGAGGATCAGGCCGGGGCAGGGCACCGGCGGTGTGATCCCGGCCGTCGTCAGCGGCCAGGCGCAGTTCGGCCCGATCGACCTGACGGGAGGTCTGCTGCACATGGGCAACGGCCAGTCGAAGGGCTTCGTCGCGGTGGCCGCCATCCAGCAGCACACCATGGCCGCGATCGCCACCACCGAGGGCAACGGCATCGCCACACCGAAGGACCTCGAAGGCAAACGGCTGGCCGACACGCCCGGCTCCGTCGTACGCAACCTCTTCCCGACGTACGCCCGGCTGGCCGGCGTGGACGCCGACAAGGTGACCTGGGTCAATGGCGAGGCGCAGACCCTGATGGGTACCCTCGCCGGCGGCTCGGTGGACGGTATCGGCCAGTTCGTGGTGGGCAAGCCGACCATCGAGGCGGTGACGAAGAAGAAGGCCGTGCTGCTGCCGTACAGCGACGTGATTCCCGACCTGTACGGGAACGTACTGATCACGTCCAAGAAGATCGCCGAGCAGGATCCGCAGATGGTGCGGCGGTTCACCGCCGCCCTGCTCAAGGGTCTGGAGTACAGCCTGGCCCACTCGAAGGAAGCCTCCGAGATCTTGAGGCGGCACGTGGACACCACGAATCCGGGCGCTGCGGCAGCCGAGTTGGAGTTGATGGCCGCGTACGTCACTCCGAAAGACGGTTCCGTCACGACGATCGGAACGCTGGACTCCGGGCGGGTGGCGAGGGGCATCAGGATTCTGGAAGACGCGGGCGCGCTGCCGAAGGAGTTGACCCCTGAGCAGATCATCGACTTCGGCTTGGTGCCGAAGGCCTGAGCCCGTGCCAGGAGCCGGTCCACGTCGCGGGATGGGCGTCGGCGTCGGGCTGCTGCCGGTGGCCGGGCTGCTGGTCGCGATCGGCGTGTGGTGGCTTCTCACATCGGCGCTGGAGGTGATCCACCCGGCGGTACTGCCTCCGCCGGGTGCTGTGCTCTCGGCGTTCACCGCTACCCCGGCCCGGTTCCTGGAACACACCGGCGACACTACGGTGGAGACGGTGGTCGGATTCGTTCTGTCCAGCGCCTGCGGAGTTCTGATCGGACTGTCGCTGGCCGCCTCGCGGGTACTGGAGCGCATGTTCACGCCGCTGCTGGTAGCCGTCAACGCGGTTCCGAAGATCGCGCTCGGCCCCCTGTTGGTGGGGGCGCTCGGATGGGGACAGAAGCCGGTCCTGACCATGGTCTTCCTGCTCTGCTTCTTCCCGATCGTGCTGTCCACCGCGACCGGCCTGACCTCGACCCCGGCGGACCTGGCCGAGTTGGCGCACTCGCTGGATGCCTCTCGCTGGCAGGCATTCCGGAAGGTACGGTTTCCCGCCGCGCTGCCGCAGATCTTCGTTGGGCTGAAGGTGGCCATGCCGCTCGCCGCGATTGGTGCGGTCATCGGCGAGTTCCAGGCCGGTGAGGCTGGGCTGGGCTATCTGATCGTGCAAGCCGGCGGGGTGGGCGACACCGCCACCGCATGGGCCGCGATCATCCTGATCGGGTTGATGAGCATCCTTCTCTACTTTGCCTTGGTGTTGTTGGAACGGTTCGCACTGCCCTGGGTCAGGGACACCACCTGGCACGAATGACGTACGGGGCTTTGACGTGGTCCAGGGCGTGGAGCTCCGCCTCGTCCGTGATGGCTTCGAGCTGCTTGGCGGCCTCGTCGGAGAACGCGACCCGGGCACGGCGGCCGCGCGGGTGAGGAGACATCAGGCGACGGCCGGCCTCTGCTGGGCGAGCCTGCCAGATGCTGCTCGCGCAGGATCTCCCAGAGGGTGCGCTGTTCGGGGCCAGGCAGTCCGTAGGCGGCGATGTCCTCGAGGACGGCCGCGAACTGGTCGGCCCTAAGACGTCATTTCAGTTGGCGTGATCTTGCGGCAGTCTGGGGTGGTGACTGCTGCACTTGTCGAGCGGATGGCGCCGGAAGAACTGTGGACGTTGTTCCAG
>NZ_MUND01000287.1 GCF_002154375.1 Streptomyces glaucescens
GCAGGACCATGGTCCTGCTCGGCGACTCCCACGCCTACCAGTGGGGCAACGCCTTCCACGAGCTGGGCCGCGACCTGAACGTCAAGGTCATCACGGTGATCAAGAGCGGCTGCTCCCCCGAGGTCTACAAGATCACCCGTGAGGACCTGGGCCGCGAGTACACCGAGTGCGACAGCTGGCGCGAGACCGCCCTCGACCGGATCGCCGAGATCGACCCGGACGTCGTCGTCGTCACCAACCGCGTCCAGCAGACGACCACCCGCGACGGCGCCGCGCAGACCTTCGGCAAGCTGAAGGCCACCGGCGCGAACCTCGTCTACCTGACCGACACGCCGTACCCGGACTTCAACGTCCCGGACTGCCTGGCCAAGGGCTCCGACACCATCGCCACGTGCAGCCCCAAGGCCGAGCACGTCATCGACCGCGCCGAGCTGCGCGCCATGGAACGCGAGGTGGCCGAGGAGCACGGGGCCGAGATCGTCGACACCATCCCCGCGTTCTGCGCGGAGGGCTACTGCCCCGCCGTCATCGGCGGTCACGTCGTCTACTGGGACTACAGCCATATGTCGGGCAGCTACGCGCGCTCCCTCGCGCCCTTCCTGAAGCCGACCTTCGACAAGGTCCTGGCCGGCTGAACACGGCCCGACGGCCACGGGGGGACTCCGCGGAGTCCCCCCCGTCAGCAGCACCCGCCGCCCGCCACCGGCAGCGACCGCTTGTTCCGCGCCTCCCTGCTCCGCGCCGCCAGCAGTTCGTCGGCCGGATAGCCGACCTCCTCCAGGGTCAGCCCGTGCGGCCGTACGACGTGCACGGCCGAGTCCCGTACGCCCGCCGCCAGTACCTTGGCCGGCCAGTCCGGCGGCCGGTGCCCGTCGCCGACGAACAGCAGCGCCCCGATCAGCGAGCGCACCATGTTGTGGCAGAAGGCGTCGGCCCGCACGGTCGCGGTGACGATCCCGTCGTCCCCGCGGACCAGGCTCAGTTCCTGGAGCGTGCGGATGGTCGTCGCACCCTCCCGCTTCTTGCAGTACGCCGCGAAGTCGTGCTCCCCGAGCAGCCCGCGCGCCGCCTCGTTCATGGCGTCCACGTCGAGCGGCCAGTCGTGCCACAGCACATGGCCTCGCAGCAGCGGGTCCACGCCCCCCGGGTTGTCCGTCACCCGGTACGCGTAGCGCCGCCACACCGCCGAGAACCGCGCGTTGAACCCGCTCGGCGCCTCGCGCAGCGCCCAGACCCGCACGTCCCGCGGCAGCCGCCCCGCGAGCCGCTTCAGCAGCTTCTCGTGGTGCTCGCGCCAGACCGCCTCGGGCAGGTCCACGTGCGCCACCTGTCCGCGCGCGTGCACTCCGGCGTCGGTCCGCCCGGCGACGGTCAGCTCGAAGGTCTCCGGGGACCGGGTCACCGTCCGCAGCGCGTCCTCGATCTCGCCCTGCACGGTCCGCCGTCCCCCGGCCTGCTTGGCCCAGCCGGAGAACTCGGTGCCGTCATAGGACAGGTCAAGGCGTACCCGCACGTATCCGGGCTGTACTTCGTCACTCACCCGTAAATCCTCTCAGGAACACGGAGCGGGCCCGCCCCGGAGGGCAGGCCCGCTGCGACGGCACCGGCTGGTGATCAGCCGTTGCGCGTCGGGTTCAGCACGATCGTCCCGGAGTCGTTCGCCGGGTTGCCCTCGTTCGGCATGGTGTACGGGAAGAACGCGCGCCCGGTGGCGTTCTTGATCACCTCGTCGACCCGCAGGCCGAAGGTGAACGTCCGCGCGTCGTTCTCCAGGATCGGCGTGGAGACGAAGCAGTGGTAGTCGCCCTCGGAGCCCTCCCAGCCGGGCTGGCAGTTCTCGGGCACCGTGGTGGCCGTCGTCCCCGGCGGCAGGTCCACCGCGAAGGAGATCGGCTCGCCGCCGGAGCGGAGCAGGGCCAGCCAGGCGGGGCCGTGGTTGGCGAAGCCGATGTCCACGGACACGGTGTCGCCCTTGCGGGCCCGCAGCCGCTCACCGGTCAGGTCCAGGTCGAAGGTGTTCTTCGTCGGGATGTCCAGCTCCGCCCAGCGGCTGTAACCGGCCGGGTCGGCGTCCGGCAGGCGGACCAGTTCCAGCGCCGGCCCGGTGCCCGCCTGATGGCCGCCCTGGGCCAGCAGCTCCCGCGCCTGCGCGGCGGGGACCGCGCTGAAGCTGTACGACATCGCGTCGTAGAGCGCGAACCCGGCCGTCCGCACCGGGAAGGGTGCGCTCAGCCCGTAGGCCGCGTCACCGGCGAACTCCCCGTCGAAGACGCACAGCGCCTCGGACCGCCCGAGCAGGTCCTCCGGGTCACGCGGGTCGTACCAGCAGTTGCCGAAGGTGCCGGGGAAGGACAGGCCCCGGGTGCCGGAGACCCGCAGCAGGACGCCGTCGCCGCCCAGCCCGCCCACGTTGCGGAAGCCCAGCGGCGCCTCGAAGGTGTCGCCCGCTTGGAAGCCCGCGGGCTCGGCCAGCTGCTTGTTCAGCAGCTCGGGGCCGCCGACCAGCACGTCCACCGTGTGCCCGGTGAAGGCGAGCCCTTCGCCCGCGGCCGTGACCTGGATGCTGCCGAAGTCGCCCGCGGCGCTCTCACCGGTGACGTCGAGGCGGATGCCGCCGAGGCGGTTGTAGTCGTGGCCCGCGTAGATCTCGGCGCCCGGGCAGGTGGCGACCAGCCCGTCCACGGAGCAGCCCTGCCACCCGCCGAGACCGGAGAAGTCGACCGCGGCGACACCGGCCAGGGAGCTGGCGTCCACGGTGACCGTGTAGTCGCCGGTGTGGATCGGATAGATCACACCGTTCTCGTCCGGCACCGGTTCGCCGGGCGCCCGGAGCCCCAGCTCGATCTGCGGTTCCGTCGACCCGTTCGGGTCCTGGTGCAGCGAGAGGTTCACGCTGTCGGGTCCGGTCACGGACACCGGCAGCGGTTCCTCCTGCGCCTGCGCGGGACTGCCGAGCGCCGTGCCAGCCAGCGCGGCCAGCGCGAAGACGGAGATGCTGCGCCGCACCGCGGCGAGAGAAGGCATGAGACCCCCCGTGATTCGGATGTCGAGCGCGCCGGTTCCGCCGACGCACATGCATGACCTCCGAACCCGCCCCAGGGTTGCCCTCGATCTTGCGCGGACACGCCGACGGGCCCGCTCCAGGAAGGAACGGGCCCGTCGACACCGCTGGGGGCGCGGGGACCTGCGCGGCACGCCGCGGCGAAGCCGCAGCCGCCGAGATCAGTCACCCGGCAGAACGCTTACGCGTCCTTCGACTCCTCGGCGGGAGCCTCGGCGGCCTCGGTCTCGTCGACCTTGGTCTCCTCGGCCTTGGCCTCCTCGGCCTCCTTGACCGCACGCTTGGTGGCGGCCTCGGCCTCACCGGTCGCCTGCTGCGCCACGGTCAGCGCCTCGACCAGCTCGATCACGGCCATGGGCGCGTTGTCGCCACGGCGGTTACCGATCTTGGTGATACGGGTGTAACCACCCGGGCGGTTCTCGTAGCGCGGGCCGATCTCGGTGAAGAGCGTGTGGACGACGCTCTTGTCCGTGATGACCTGCAGCACCTGACGGCGGTTGTGAAGGTCGCCCTTCTTCGCCTTGGTGATCAGACGCTCGGCGTACGGGCGCAGGCGACGGGCCTTCGCCTCCGTGGTCGTGATCTTGCCGTGCTCGAAGAGCGACTTCGCGAGGTTCGCGAGCAGCAGCTTCTCGTGCGCGGCACTGCCGCCCAGACGGGCACCCTTGGTGGGCTTCGGCATGGTTCTTCTCCTGTGTGTCTGCCCCGGCCGTATCAGGTACCGGAGTCAGTATCCGAGCGGGCGGTTGCCCGTCGGAGATCCGAGCACGGGCCCCGGAGGGCCGTGCTCGGAAAGGAGCGCGGGGAACTGCGCGACAAGCCACAGCGCACCCGCACCCGGGTACGGGCCGGGAAGGCCCGAGTTCTCAGTACTGCTCGGTCTCCACGAACCCGGCGTCCGCGTCGTCGTCCGCGCCGAACGCGTCCGCCGCGGCGGTCGGGTCGAATCCGGGCGGGGAGTCCTTGAGCGCGAGACCCATGCCGGCCAGCTTGGCCTTGACCTCGTCGATGGACTTCGCACCGAAGTTGCGGATGTCGAGCAGGTCCGCCTCGGAACGGGCGACGAGCTCACCCACGGAGTGGATGCCCTCGCGCTTGAGGCAGTTGTACGACCGAACGGTGAGCTCCAGCTCCTCGATCGGCAGCGCCAGATCGGCGGCGAGCGCGGCGTCCGTCGGGGACGGACCCATGTCGATGCCCTCGGCGTCGATGTTCAGCTCGCGGGCGAGACCGAACAGCTCGACCAGCGTCTTGCCCGCGGAGGCCATGGCGTCACGCGGACGCATCGCCTGCTTGGTCTCGACGTCGACGATCAGCTTGTCGAAGTCGGTGCGCTGCTCGACACGCGTGGCCTCGACCTTGTACGTGACCTTGAGGACCGGCGAGTAGATGGAGTCGACCGGGATCCGGCCGATCTCCTGGCCGACCTGCTTGTTCTGCACGGCGGAGACGTAACCGCGGCCACGCTCGACCGTCAGCTCCATCTCCAGCTTGCCCTTGCCGTTGAGCGTGGCGAGGACCAGGTCGGGGTTGTGCACCTCGACACCGGCCGGGGGCGCGATGTCGGCGGCGGTGACCAGACCCGGGCCCTGCTTGCGCAGGTACATCACGACCGGCTCGTCGTGCTCCGAGGAGACGACCAGCTGCTTGATGTTGAGGATCAGGTCGGTGACGTCCTCCTTGACGCCCGGCACGGTGGTGAACTCGTGCAGCACGCCGTCGATCCGGATCGAGGTGACGGCGGCACCCGGGATCGAGGACAGGAGGGTACGGCGGAGGGAGTTGCCGAGGGTGTAACCGAAGCCCGGCTCCAGCGGCTCGATCACGAACCGGGAGCGGAACTCGTCGACGACCTCTTCGGTCAACGAGGGACGCTGAGCGATCAGCATGTGTGGATCAGATCCTTCATTCGTGGACGCCCGCTATTTGACGTCCGACGGAAACCGCACCCATGACAAGTGCGGGTACTGCAAGGGTACGGGCGGCACGGACCTTTTACGGTGCCGTACCGCCCGGAGCCCACAGTCTGCTCGAAGCAGCCGAGCGTCAGACGCGGCGGCGCTTCGGCGGACGGCAGCCGTTGTGCGGGGTCGGGGTGACGTCCTGGATGGAGCCGACCTCGAGACCGGTGGCCTGAAGCGAACGGATCGCGGTCTCACGACCGGAACCCGGGCCCTTCACGAACACGTCGACCTTGCGCATGCCGTGCTCCTGGGCGCGGCGGGCAGCCGACTCGGCGGCCATCTGCGCGGCGAACGGCGTGGACTTCCGGGAGCCCTTGAAGCCGACGTGGCCGGCGGAGGCCCAGGAGATCACGTTGCCGGACGGGTCCGTGATCGAGACGATCGTGTTGTTGAACGTGCTCTTGATGTGCGCGTGGCCGTGAGCGACGTTCTTCTTTTCCTTGCGGCGCACCTTCTTGGCAGCGCCCTGACGACCCTTGGGGGGCATGTCGTTCTCCTACGGGAGGTGGTCGGTCCTACGACAGCTGGCAAGACCGCTGCGTGGACTACTTCTTGCCCGGCTTCTTCTTGCCGGCGATGGCGCGACGCGGGCCCTTGCGGGTACGCGCGTTGGTGCTGGTGCGCTGACCGCGGACAGGCAGACCGCGACGGTGACGCAGACCCTGGTAGGTGCCGATCTCGACCTTGCGGCGGATGTCGGCCTGGATCTCGCGACGGAGGTCACCCTCGGTCTTGATGTTGTTGTCGACGTACTCGCGGATCGCGACGAGCTGCTCTTCGGTGAGGTCGCGAACACGGGTGTTCGGGTCCACGCCGGTGGCAGCGAGCGTCTGCTGCGAGAGAGTCCGGCCAATGCCGAACACGTAGGTGAGGGCGATCTCCACGCGCTTTTCGCGCGGGATGTCAACACCGGAAACGCGTGCCATTCAATGGCTCCAGTTGATCTTCGGAGGTCTTCCGCAGCACCGACTCCCAGCCGCCGTACCAGGTACGAACTGGGTCCCCGGCCTCCGAACCGGGGGTGTCAAGCCCGAGGGGACTTGGGTCCTGCGTATGAACATATTCAGCTCGCGTCGCGCGAAGTCTCTGCGATATCGATGCAGAGGGTGTGATCCGTGTGCGATCAGCCCTGGCGCTGCTTGTGGCGCGGGTTCTCGCAAATGATCATGACCCGACCGTGACGGCGGATCACCCTGCACTTGTCGCAGATCTTCTTGACGCTCGGCTTGACCTTCATGGGATGTGAGGTTCTCCGGGTCAGTTGCCGGCGGCCCCGCACACAGGGAGGGCACGGGGCGTGGGCAAGATCTACTTGTACCGGTAGACGATCCGGCCACGCGTCAGGTCGTACGGAGACAGCTCCACCACGACCCGGTCGTCAGGGAGGATGCGGATGTAGTGCATACGCATCTTGCCGCTGATATGTGCCAGGACCTGGTGGCCGTTCTGGAGCTCGACCTTGAACATGGCGTTCGGAAGAGACTCGACGACAGTGCCCTCGATCTCGATGGCACCTTGCTTCTTGGCCACGCTTCGCCCTTCGAATCGACTACCTTGATCGACTCAGTGCGAGCGCATGCAGACATGCGGGTACACAAGAGCCGACGAGTCAGTCTACGTCAGCGCACCCGGAAAAACGAATCGAGGCAGTCTGCCCGGCGCAAAAGATCATTATGCGGGGCGGGCCGCGGCGCTCGCGGACAGCCGTGACCGTCAGCCCGGCACGGCGACGGGCGCGTGCGCGACGCCGGCCCCGGCGCCCCGGACCCCGCACGGGTACGGGCGGCTGCGCCGGCCTCGGGCCGGCGGTCGTGGGCGGCGGGCGATAGTGGGCGGCGGGCGGTCGTGGGCGGGCGCCGCCGTCAGGCGAGCGGGTCCGGCGCCGTCGTGATGCCGAACTCCGCCAGCTTCGCCTTGCCGCCGTCCGGAGCCGTCAGGACCAGCGGTCCCTGCTCCGTCAGGGCCACCGAGTGCTCCCAGTGGGACGACCACGTGCCGTCGGTCGTGATGACCGTCCAGTCGTCCTCCAGGACCTCCGTCTTCGGGGTGCCCAGGGAGACCATCGGCTCGATGGCCAGGCAGAAGCCGGGGACCAGCTTGGGGCCCTTGCCGCGGCGGCGGTCGACGTAGTTCAGCAGATGCGGGTCCATGTGCATCTCGGACCCGATGCCGTGGCCGCCGTAGTCCTCGATGATTCCGTACCGGCCGCCGCCGGGCTTGGGCTGGCGGCGGATGTACGTCTCGATGGCCCGGGAGATGTCGACGAGCCGGTTGCCCTGCTTCATGGCCGCGATGCCGGCCCACATCGACTCCTCGGTCACCCGGGAGAGCTCGATCAGCTCCGGGGCGTGGCCGGAGCCCACGAACGCCGTGTAGGCGGCGTCACCGTGCCAGCCGTCGACGATCGCGCCGCAGTCGATGGAGATGATGTCGCCGTCCTTCAGGACGACGTCCTCGGAGGGGATGCCGTGGACGACCACGTCGTTCACCGAGGTGCAGATGGTCGCCGGGAATCCGCCGTAGCCGAGGAAGTTGGACTTCGCCCCGTGCTCGGCGAGCACCTTGCGCGCCACCTGGTCGAGGTCCTTGGTGGAGGCGCCGGGTACCGCGGCCTCCCGGGTGGCCGCGTGGATGGCTGCGACGACCAGCCCCGCCGCACGCATCTTGGCGATCTGCTCGGGGCTCTTGATCTGCACCATGGGGGCCCTGCGCTCTCCGTCACTCACGTCAACCGGTTACCTACACAACAGTACGGCCGTGGCACCCCTCGGGGCGCCACGGCCGGTACCGCATCCGACGGCTACTTGCCGTCGTCCTCACGCTTCAGCGCCTCCAGGGCGCGCCCCGTGACCTCGTCCACCGCACCCAGCGCGGAGATGGTGACGACCAGCCCCTGCGCCTTGTAGTAGTCGATGATCGGCTCGGTCTGCGTGTGGTAGACCTCGAGCCGCTTGCGGACGGTGTCCTCGGCGTCGTCGTCGCGCTGGTACAGCTCGCCGCCGCAGACGTCGCAGACGCCCTCGGTCTTCGGCTTGCTGTACGTCACGTGGAACACGTGACTGGAGTCCTTGCGGCAGATCCGCCGGCCGGCGATCCGCTTGACGACCTCGTCCTCCGGTGCCTCCAGGTCGAGCACCGCGTCCAGCTGGATGTCCTCGGTGGTCAGCAGCTCGTCCAGCGCCTCGGCCTGCGAGACGTTGCGCGGGAAACCGTCCAGGAGGAAGCCGTTCTCGGCGTCCGACTGCTCCATGCGGTCCTTGGCCATCGCGATCGTGACCTCGTCCGGCACCAGATTGCCGGCGTCCATGTAGGACTTCGCGAGCTTGCCGAGCTCCGTCTGCCGGCTGATGTTGGCGCGGAACAGGTCGCCCGTGGAGATGTGCGGGATCGACAGCTTCTCGGCAAGGCGCGTGGCTTGCGTTCCCTTACCGGCACCCGGCGGCCCGACGAGGACGATTCGCATCAGCGGAGGAACCCTTCGTAATTGCGCTGCTGGAGCTGGCTCTCGATCTGCTTCACCGTCTCGAGTCCGACACCCACGATGATCAGGATGCTGGTCCCGCCGAACGGGAAGTTCTGGTTTGCCCCGAAACCGGCCAACGCCATTGTCGGCACGAGAGCGATCAGACCCAGATACAGCGAACCCGGCCAGGTGATCCGGTTGAGCACGTAGGACAGGTACTCAGCGGTCGGTCGGCCAGCCCGGATGCCCGGGATGAAGCCACCATACTTCTTCATGTTGTCCGCGACTTCCTCGGGGTTGAACGAGATGGCCACGTAGAAGAACGCGAAGAAGACAATCAGGAAGAAGTAGATCGTGATGTGAACGGGCGCCGCGGTGTCCGCGAGATTGCCCTGGATCCAGCTCGCCCAGCCCGACGTGGAGTTGGAGAACTGCACGATCAGCGCCGGGATGTAGAGCAGCGACGACGCGAAGATGACGGGAATCACACCGGCCTGGTTGACCTTCAGCGGGATGTACGTCGACGTCCCGCCGTAGGAACGGCGGCCGATCATGCGCTTCGCGTACTGGACGGGGATCCGGCGCTGGGCCTGCTCGACGAAGACCACCAGGCCGACCATGAACAGGCCCACCAGGATCACGGTGCCGAATTCGATCCAGCCGTCGGCCAGGGAGCCCTGCTGCTTGATGGCCCACAGCGCGGACGGGAAGGTGGCGGCGATCGAGATGAACATCAGGATCGACATGCCGTTGCCGATGCCGCGGTCGGTGACCAGCTCGCCCAGCCACATGACGACGGCGGTGCCGGCGGTCATGGTGATGACCATGGTGACGGTCACGAAGATGGACTGGTCCGGGACGATCTCCGAGGCCACCGGGCAGCCGTTGAAGAGGGCGCCGCTGCGGGCGGTGGCCACCAGGCCGGTGCCCTGAAGGACGGCGAGCGCCACGGTCAGGTAGCGGGTGTACTGCGTGATCTTCGCCGTGCCGGTCTGCCCCTCCTTCTTCAGGGCTTCCAGGCGCGGGATCACCACCGTCAGCAGCTGGAGGATGATGCTCGCGGTGATGTACGGCATGATGCCCAGCGCGAAGATCGTGATCTGCAGCAGTGCGCCGCCACTGAACATGTTGACCAGACCGAAGAGGCCCTGGTTGCCCTTGGCCACGTCGATACAGGTCTGGACGTTCCGGTAGTCGACACCCGGGATCGGGATGTGCGTACCGATCCGGTACACCACGATGATGCCGAGCGTGAAGAGCAGCTTCTTGCGCAGGTCGGGCGTCTTGAACGCCCGGGCGAACGCGGTGAGCACGGTGCCTCCTGCGACCCCCGCGCATCTGCGTCAAGGGTGACGGTCTTGAGGTTCGACGAATACGTAACGGTCAACTGCCGACCGAAGTGCCCGAGGTGCGGCACCCGGTGAAAGTTGGCAGTGCAGGCCACCTTACCGGCGAGACTGCCACCCAAGGAACGACCAACCGGGGATACCCCATTTGTGGGGTATCCCCGGTCGGGATCGCTCAAGTCATCGAGACGCCTGAAGTACTCAGACGAGCTCGGTGACGGTACCGCCGGCGGCGGTGATCTTCTCCTTGGCGGAGCCGGAGACGGCGTCGACCGTCACCTGCAGCGCCACGGAGATCTCGCCCTGGCCGAGCACCTTGACGAGGCTGTTCTTGCGAACGGCACCCTTGGCGACGAGACCCTCGACGGTGACCTCGCCACCCTCCGGGTACAGCGCGGCCAGCTTGTCGAGGTTCACGACCTGGTACTCGGTCTTGAACGGGTTCTTGAAGCCCTTGAGCTTCGGGAGACGCATGTGGAGCGGCATCTGGCCACCCTCGAAGCGCTCCGGAACCTGGTAGCGGGCCTTGGTGCCCTTGGTACCACGACCGGCCGTCTTACCCTTCGACGCCTCACCACGACCGACACGGGTCTTGGCGGTCTTGGCGCCCGGGGCGGGACGGAGGTTGTGGATCTTGAGCGGGTTGTTCTCCGCCATGATCAGTCGACCTCCTCGACCGTCACGAGGTGGCGGACGGTGTGCACCATGCCGCGGAACTCGGGGCGGTCCTCCTTGACGACCACGGTGTTGATCCCCTTGAGACCAAGCGACCGCAGGGTGTCACGGTGGTTCTGCTTGCTGCCGATGTAGGACTTGACCTGCGTGATCTTGAGCTGCGCCATGATTACGCACCCGCCCCGGCACGCGCACGCAGCAGGGCCGCGGGAGCGACGTCCTCGAGCGGCAGACCACGGCGGGCCGCGATCTCCTCGGGACGCTGCAGGCCCTTCAGGGCCTCCACGGTCGCGTGCACGATGTTGATGGCGTTGTCGGAGCCGAGCGACTTCGACAGTACGTCGTGGATACCGGCGCACTCGAGCACGGCACGCACCGGACCACCGGCGATAACACCGGTACCGGGCGACGCGGGCTTGAGCAGCACGACGCCGGCGGCCTTCTCACCCTGGATGGGGTGCGGGATGGTGCCCTGGATCCGGGGGACCTTGAAGAAGTGCTTCTTGGCCTCCTCAACGCCCTTGGCGATGGCGGCCGGCACCTCCTTGGCCTTGCCGTATCCGACACCCACGGTGCCGTCACCGTCGCCCACCACGACCAGCGCGGTGAAGCTGAAGCGACGACCACCCTTCACAACCTTGGCGACGCGGTTGATCGCGACAACGCGCTCAACGTACGCGGTCTTCTCGGCGGCAGCAGCGCCGCCGTCACGGCCCTTCCGGTCCCGCCGCTCGCCGCCACCGGCACCGCTTCCGCGGCGCTGGGGTCCAGCCATTGGATTACCTCTCTCTTTCCGCTAGCTACAAGCGGCTCAGAACTTGAGCCCGGCTTCGCGGGCGGCGTCCGCCAGGGCGGCGATGCGCCCGGCGTACTGGTTGCCACCACGGTCGAACACGACAGCCTCGACACCGGCGGCCTTGGCACGCTCGGCGACCAGGGCGCCGACCTTCTTGGCCTGCGAGGACTTGTCCTCGGCACCGCGGATCGACGCGTCCAGCGAGGACGCAGACGCCAGGGTGTGGCCCTTCAGGTCGTCGATCACCTGCGCCACGATGTGGCGGTTGGAGCGGGTCACGACCAGACGGGGGCGCTCGGCGGTACCCGAGATCCGCTTCCGGATCCGGATGTGACGGCGCTTGATCGCGGCGCGCTTGTAGGCGTCGCCCTTGAGGATCTTCTGCCCGTATGCCATGGCTTACTTACCCGCCTTTCCGACCTTGCGGCGGATGACTTCGCCCTCGTACTTGACGCCCTTGGCCTTGTACGGGTCGGGCTTGCGCAGCTTGCGGATGTTGGCCGCGACCTCGCCGACCTTCTGCTTGTCGATGCCCTCGACCGAGAAACGGGTCGGGGTCTCCACCTTGAAGGTGATGCCCTCGGGGGCCTCGACAACGATCGGGTGGCTGTAACCGAGCGCGAACTCGAGGTTCGAGCCCTTGGCGGTCACGCGGTAACCGACACCGCTGATCTCGAGCTTCTTGACGTATCCCTGGGTCACACCGGTGATCATGTTCGCCACCAGCGTGCGGGACAGGCCGTGCAGGGCCTTGCTCTGCCGCTCGTCGTTCGGGCGCAGCACCTGAAGGGTGCCGTCCTCGCCCTTAGCGATGTCGATCGGCGCGGCAACGGTGTGGGTCAGCTCGCCCTTGGGGCCCTTGACCTTGACCGTACGGCCGTCGATGGTGACGTCCACGCCGGCGGGAACCGGGATGGGGAGCTTGCCGATACGCGACATAGCTGTTTCCTCCGTTCCCTTCCGTTACCAGACGTAGGCGAGGACTTCCCCACCCACGCCCTTCTTCTGCGCCTGCTTGTCGGTCAGCAGACCGTGCGACGTGGAGATGATCGCCACGCCCAGGCCGCCCAGGACCTTCGGCAGGTTGGTGGACTTCGCGTAGACCCGGAGACCGGGCTTCGAGATCCGCTTGATGCCCGCGATGGAGCGCTCACGGTTCGGGCCGAACTTCAGCTCGAGGACGAGGTTCTTGCCGACCTCGGCGTCCTCGACCTTCCAGCCCGTGATGAAGCCCTCCTGCTGGAGGATCTCCGCGATGTGAGACTTGATCTTGGAGTGCGGCATCGACACCGAGTCGTGGTACGCCGAGTTCGCGTTACGCAGACGAGTCAGCATGTCTGCGATCGGATCAGTCATGGTCATGAATTGGCCTGTGGCCTTTCTCGCCGGGGTTTCCTATATGCGCCATCCCTCTCCCCATACCGGGACGGGACGGGTGCGGCGCGGGGACCTACGGCGTAGTAAGCAATCATTCAGCGGACAGCTGTCCGCGGGCGATCCAGGGCGGCAGAGCCCAACCCCAACAGCCTACGGCATGAGGGTGCTGGGCCCTGCCGACCCAGTTGCTTACCGAGAGGTCCAGGAATCCCGAATTACCGGGATTACCAGGAGCTCTTGGTCACGCCCGGCAGCTCGCCACGGTGAGCCATCTCACGGAGGCACACGCGGCAGAGGCCGAACTTGCGGTAGACGGAGTGCGGACGACCGCAGCGCTGGCAGCGGGTGTAGCCACGCACACCGAACTTGGGCTTGCGAGCAGCCTTCGCGATGAGAGCCTTCTTCGCCATCTCGCTCACGCCTCCTTGAACGGGAAGCCGAGGTGACGGAGGAGCGCGCGGCCCTCTTCGTCGTTGGTCGCCGTGGTGACCACGGTGATGTCCATACCCCGGACGCGGTCGATCTTGTCCTGGTCGATCTCGTGGAACATGACCTGCTCCGTGAGACCGAAGGTGTAGTTGCCACGGCCGTCGAACTGCTTGGGGGACAGGCCGCGGAAGTCGCGGATGCGCGGGAGCGCCAGCGACAGGGTGCGGTCCAGGAACTCCCACATGCGGTCGCCACGGAGCGTGACGTGGGCACCGATCGGCTGACCCTCGCGCAGCTTGAACTGCGCGATGGACTTGCGGGCCTTGGTGACGGCCGGCTTCTGACCGGTGATGGTGGTCAGGTCGCGGATCGCGCCCTCGATCAGCTTCGAGTCACGGGCGGCGTCGCCGACACCCATGTTGACCACGATCTTGACGAGGCCGGGAACCTGCATGACGTTCTCGTACTTGAACTCGTCACGCAGCTTGCCCGCGATCTCCTCGCGGTACTTCGTCTTCAGACGCGGAGTGGTGGTGGTAGCCATCAGATGTCCTCACCCGTCCGCTTGGCAACGCGGATCTTGTTGCCCTCTTCGTCGAAGCGGTAGCCGACACGCGTGACGACCTTCTTGCCGTCCTTCTCCACGACCAGCTGGACGTTGGAGACGTGGATCGGCGCCTCGGTGGTCACGATGCCGCCGGCCTGGGAGCCCTTGGCGGTCGGGCCGGCCTTCGTGTGCTTCTTGACCCGGTTGACACCCTCGACCAGGACGCGGTCCTCGCGGGGGAAGGCCGCGATGACCTTGCCCTGCTTGCCCTTGTCCTTACCGGTGATGACCTGGACCAGGTCGCCCTTCTTGATCTTCATGCTTACAGCACCTCCGGCGCGAGCGAGATGATCTTCATGAACTTCTTCTCGCGCAGCTCACGGCCGACCGGGCCGAAGATGCGGGTGCCGCGAGGGTCGCCGTCGTTCTTCAGAATGACGGCGGCGTTCTCGTCGAAGCGGATGTACGAGCCGTCCGGACGGCGGCGCTCCTTGACGGTGCGAACGATGACCGCCTTGACGACGTCACCCTTCTTCACGTTGCCACCGGGGATCGCGTCCTTGACGGTGGCGACGATGACGTCACCGATGCCCGCGTAGCGGCGACCGGAGCCACCGAGCACACGGATGCAAAGGATCTCCTTCGCACCAGTGTTGTCGGCGACACGCAGTCGCGACTCCTGCTGGATCACGTCTATCTCCTGATCGTCTGCCGGTTCCCGGCAGGGGCCTCAGTACGAGGACCCCTGCCGAGCCTGGCGGAACTGACCTGCGGGGTTGGTCCCGCAGGAATTACTTGGCCTTCTCGAGGATCTCGACGACGCGCCAGCGCTTCGTCGCGGACAGCGGCCGGGTCTCCATGAGGAGGACGCGGTCGCCGACACCCGCGGCGTTCTGCTCGTCGTGCGCCTTGAGCTTGCTGGTACGGCGGATGACCTTGCCGTACAGCGCGTGCTTGACACGGTCCTCGACGGCGACGACGACGGTCTTGTCCATCTTGTCGCTGACGACGAGACCCTCACGGGTCTTGCGGAAGCCGCGCGCCTCGGTGTTCTGCTCAGTCACGTTGTTCTCGCTCATGCGTTCTCCACCGTTTCGATGCCCAGCTCGCGCTCGCGCATCAGGGTGTAGATCCGCGCGATGTCCTTACGGACGGCCTTCAGCCGACCGTGGTTCTCGAGCTGACCCGTCGCCGCCTGGAAGCGGAGGTTGAACAGCTCTTCCTTGGCCTCGCGGAGCTTCGCCAGAAGCTCCTCGTTGCCCAGCTCGCGCAGCTCGGACGCCTTGGTACCGGCCGACATCACGCTTCACCTGCCTCGCGCTTGACGATCCGGCACTTCATCGGCAGCTTGTGGGCCGCACGGGTCAGCGCCTCACGGGCGATCTTTTCGTTGGGGTACGACAGCTCGAACATCACACGTCCGGGCTTGACGTTGGCGACCCACCACTCCGGCGAACCCTTACCGGAACCCATGCGGGTCTCGGCCGGCTTCTTGGTGAGGGGGCGGTCCGGGTAGATGTTGATCCAGACCTTGCCGCCACGCTTGATGTGGCGGGTCATCGCGATACGAGCCGCCTCGATCTGGCGGTTCGTCACGTAGGCCGGGGTCAGCGCCTGGATGCCGTACTCGCCGAACGCAACCTGCGTTCCACCCTTGGACATACCGTTGCGCTTCGGGTGGTGCTGCTTGCGGTGCTTGACCCTACGGGGGATCAGCATGACGGTCAGGCCTCCGTTCCGGTGCTCTCAGCCGGAGCGGCGGCGGGAGCCTCGGCCTTGGGGGCCTCGGCACCGGCAGCCTGCTGCGGCTTGCGACCGCGCCGCTCGCCACCACGGCCACCACGGGCCGGGCGGTCGGCGCCACCGCGGGCCGGGCGGTTACCCGCACGGGCGGCAGCGTTCTCGGCGCGGACCTCGGCGATGTTCTTGACGTCGCCCTTGTAGATCCAGACCTTCACACCGATGCGGCCGAAGGTCGTCTTGGCCTCGAAGAAGCCGTAGTCCACGTTCGCGCGGAGCGTGTGCAGGGGCACACGGCCCTCGCGGTAGAACTCCGAGCGGGACATCTCGGCGCCGCCGAGGCGGCCACCGCACTGGATCTTGATGCCCTTGGCGCCGGCCTTCATGGCGGACTGCATGCTCTTGCGCATGGCCCGACGGAAGGAGACGCGGGAGGACAGCTGCTCGGCGACGGCCTGGGCCACCAGCTGAGCGTCCGTCTCCGGGTTCTTGACCTCGAGGATGTTCAGCTGGACCTGCTTGCCGGTCAGCTTCTCCAGGTCACCGCGGATGCGGTCGGCCTCGGCGCCGCGGCGGCCGATGACGATGCCGGGACGCGCGGTGTGGATGTCGACGCGGACGCGGTCACGGGTGCGCTCGATCTCCACCTTCGAGATGCCGGCGCGCTCCATACCGGACGTCATCATCCGACGGATGGCGACGTCTTCCTTGACGTAGTCCTTGTACAGCTTGTCGGCGTACCACCGGGACTTGAAGTCCGTGGTGACACCGAGCCGGAACCCATGCGGGTTTACCTTCTGGCCCATTACCGGGTTCCTTCCTTGCTGGCGACGACCACGGTGATGTGGCTGGTCCGCTTGCGGATCCGGTAGGCACGGCCCTGGGCACGCGGACGGAACCGCTTCAGGGTCGGGCCCTCGTCGACGTAGGCCTCAGCGATGTAGAGGCTGTCGACATCGGTGTGGTCGTAGTTGTGCGCGGCGTTGGCGATGGCGCTGTCGAGCACCTTGCCGACCGGCACGGAGGCAGCCTGCGGAGCGAATCGCAGGACCGCCTGAGCCTCCGTGGCGTCCATGCCACGGATAAGGTCCACCACGCGGCGGGCCTTCATGGGCGTGACGCGGATGTACCGCGCCTGGGCCCTGGCTTCCATGGTTGTCCCTTCAGTTACTTACGTGTCTGAATGCGATCCGCTACTAGCGGCGCTTCGACTTCCGGTCTTCCTTGACGTGACCCCGGAAGGTGCGCGTCGGCGAGAACTCGCCGAGCTTGTGGCCGACCATCGACTCGGTGACGAACACCGGGATGTGGGTCTTGCCGTTGTGCACCGCGAGCGTGTGACCGAGCATGGCCGGCACGATCATCGAGCGACGGGACCAGGTCTTGATGACGTTCTTGGTGCCGGCTTCGTTCTGGGCGTCCACCTTCTTCATCAGGTGGTCGTCGACGAAGGGCCCCTTCTTCAAGCTACGAGGCATCTCAACCCGTCCTTAGCGCTTCTTGTTCGTCTTGCGGCGGCGGACGATGTACTTGTTCGACGCCTTCTTGGGCGAACGAGTACGGCCTTCCTTCTTGCCCCACGGGGAGACCGGGTGGCGGCCACCGGAGGTACGACCCTCACCACCACCGTGCGGGTGGTCGACCGGGTTCATGACCACACCACGGACGGTCGGGCGAACGCCCAGCCAGCGCTTGCGGCCGGCCTTACCCCAGTTGATGTTGCTCTGCTCGGCGTTGCCGACCTCGCCGACGGTGGCGCGGCAGCGCACGTCGACCAGGCGGATCTCTCCGGACGGCATGCGGAGGTGGGCGTAGGCGCCCTCCTTCGCGAGCAGCTGCACGGAGGCACCGGCGGAGCGGGCGAACTTGGCACCGCCACCGGGACGGAGCTCGATCGCGTGGATCGTGGTACCGACCGGGATGTTGCGGAGGGCCAGGTTGTTGCCCGGCTTGATGTCGGCCCCGGGACCGTTCTCGATGCGGTCGCCCTGCTGCAGGCCGCGCGGCGCGAGGATGTAGCGCTTCTCGCCGTCGGCGTAGTGCAGCAGCGCGATACGCGCCGTGCGGTTGGGGTCGTACTCGATGTGCGCGACCTTCGCCGGCACGCCGTCCTTGTCGTGACGACGGAAGTCGATCACGCGGTAGGCGCGCTTGTGGCCACCACCCTGGTGGCGGACGGTCACACGACCGGCGTTGTTACGGCCGCCCTTGCTGTGCAGCGGGCGGACCAGCGACTTCTCCGGCGTGGACCGCGTGACCTCGACGAAGTCGGCGACGCTGGCGCCACGACGGCCAGGAGTCGTCGGCTTGTACTTGCGGATACCCATTTCTCAGTCCTCGTCCGATATCGGACGATCCTGACCTCCGTTAGGAGGTCGGACCGCCGAAGATGTCGATACGGTCGCCCTCGGCGAGGGTCACGATCGCGCGCTTGGTGGCGGCACGCTGGCCGAAGCCCGTGCGGGTCCGCTTGCGCTTGCCCTGGCGGTTGATCGTGTTGACCCCGGTGACCTTGACCGAGAAGACCGACTGCACGGCCTCCTTGATCTGGGTCTTGTTGGCCCGCGGGTCGACGATGAACGTGTACTTGTTCTCGTCGAGGAGCGCGTAGCTCTTCTCGGACACGACCGGCTTCAGCAGGACGTCACGGGGGTCCGTGTACGCCTTGCTCGCCGGGGTGACGACGGTGTTCTTGCCCTCGGCGGCGTGGCGACGCGCCTTGGCGACGCGCGCGGCCTTGGCGGCCTTGGCGGCCTTGGAGGCAATGGCGGGGTGACGGATAGCCATCAGGCCTCGCTCCCTTCGGTGTCAGCAGCCTTCGGGCCGGACACGAAGGACTCGAAGGCGGCCTTGGTGAAGACCACGTCGTCGGAGACGAGAACGTCGTACGTGTTCAGCTGGCCCGGCTCCAGGATGTGGACCTGGGGCAGGTTGCGGGCGGACAGCCACGCGGCCTCGTCGGCGCGGTCGACGACCAGGAGCAGGTTCTTGCGCTCGCTGATCTTGCCGAACAGGCTCTTCGCGGCCTTCGTGGAGGGGGTCTCGCCCTCGACCACGCCGGTGACGACGTGGATGCGGTTGTGGCGCGCCCGGTCGGTGAGGGCGTGACGCAGAGCGGCAGCCTTCATCTTCTTGGGCGTGCGCTGCGAGTAGTCGCGCGGCACGGGACCGTGCACGACGCCACCACCGGCGAACTGCGGCGCGCGGGTCGAACCCTGACGGGCGCGACCGGTGCCCTTCTGGCGGTACGGCTTCTTGCCACCGCCGCGGACCTCGCCACGGGTCTTGGTCTTGTGCGTGCCCTGACGGGCAGCGGCCAGCTGCGCGACGACGACCTGGTGGATCAGCGGGATGCTGACCTTCTCAACGCCGAAGATCTCCGAGGGGAGCTCGACGGTACCGGCCTTGTCGCCCGCCGGCGAAAGGATGTCAACAGTGCTCATCGGTTACCTCAGGCCCCCTTGGCCGCGGTGCGGACCAGGACGAGGCCGCCGTTCGGACCGGGAACCGCGCCCTTGATGAGCAGCAGACCCTTCTCCGCGTCAACGGCGTGGACGGTCAGGTTCTGGGTGGTGACCCGCTCGTTGCCCATGCGACCCGCCATGCGGAGGCCCTTGAACACGCGGCCCGGGGTGGCACAGCCACCGATGGAACCGGGCGAGCGGTGCTTGCGCTGGGTGCCGTGTCCGGCGCCGAGGCCACGGAAGTTGTGGCGCTTCATGACACCGGCGAAGCCCTTGCCCTTGCTCTTGCCGGTCACGTCGACCTTCACGCCGGCCTCGAACACCTCAGCGGTGATCTCCTGGCCGAGCGTGTACTCGGAGGCGTCCGACGTGCGGATCTCGACGAGGTGACGACGGGGGGTGACGTCGGCCTTGGCGAAGTGGCCCTTGAGGGGCTTGTTCACCTTGCGCGGGTCGATGTCGCCGAAGGCGATCTGGACGGACTCGTAGCCGTCGACGTCGTTCGTACGGACCTGGGTGACGACATTGGGCCCGGCCTTGACGACGGTGACCGGAACAACACGGTTGTTCTCGTCCCACACCTGCGTCATACCGAGCTTCTCGCCCAGGATGCCCTTGATCTGCTTAGCCATTCTCAGCCCACCAGCCTCAGAGCTTGATCTCGATGTCGACACCGGCCGGGAGGTCGAGTCGCATCAGAGAGTCAACGGTCTTGGGGGTCGGGTCGAGGATGTCGATCAGGCGCTTGTGCGTGCGCATCTCGAAGTGCTCGCGCGAGTCCTTGTACTTGTGCGGCGACTTGATGACGCAGTACACGTTCTTCTCAGTGGGCAGCGGCACCGGGCCCGCGACCGACGCACCAGTACGCGTCACCGTCTCGACGATCTTCTTCGCCGAAGAGTCGATGACCTCGTGGTCGTAGGCCTTGAGCCGGATGCGGATCTTCTGTCCCGCCATGGCTACTTCGTAGTCCTGTCTCTCTTCCGCTCTGGAACCCGGTGTTCCAAGCACTTCCTCCGACCCACGCGGTCGGGCGTGTCGCGCTCCCGCTGACACAGATGTCCCTTGTTCGAACATCCCTGCCGGGGAATGCACACGGCCCTACCGGAACCGCAAGCCGAGGACGAAAGGCCCACCGGGTGCCTGGCCGGTGCCGCACCGACGCTTCCCGGAAGATTCCCGTACGTCCGCCCCTGATCAGGGGCG
>NZ_MUND01000288.1 GCF_002154375.1 Streptomyces glaucescens
CAGGCCCGCGATGTCGAACCCGACCGTGGTCACCGCCAGCAGACGGTCATCCGCACCCAGAGCGAACCGGTCCCGCATCGACACCAGGAAGTTGACCAGCGGCCCCTGCGGGACCACCACACCCTTCGGACGGCCCGTCGAACCCGACGTGTAGATGACGTACGCCGAACGGCGCAGGTCGGTACCGGCCTGCACCGGCTCGGCCTCGGGGATCTCCGCGAGGTCGTCGAGGAGCAGACGGGGAAGCTCGAACTCGGGCAGTTCAGAAAGGAGCTCGGTCGTGGTGAGGACCAGCGCCGGGTCGGCGTCCTCCAGCATGTACGCCAGCCGGTCCGCCGGGTACTCCGTGTCCAGCGGGAGATAAGCCGCCCCCGCCTTCCACACCGCCAGCAGCGCCACCACCAGATCCGCCGACCGCGGCAACGCCACCGCCACGAACCGCTCGGGCGTCACGCCGCGCTGGACCAGCAGCCGGGCCAGCCGCTCCGCGCACGCGTCCAGCTCCGCGTACGTCAGTGACACGTCACCGGCCAGCACCGCGACCGCGTCCGGCGACTCGGCGACCCGCTCGGCGAACAGCTCCACCACCGAACGAGCCGGCATCTCGCACGCTGTGTCGTTCCACCCCGACACCACCAGATCCGCCTCCACCTCGTCGAGGAGGCGGGTCTGGTCCAGCGGTGCCCCGGGGTCGTCGACCATCGCCTGGAGAACGCGCAGGTAGCGGCGGCCCAGAGCCTCGACGGTGTTCTGGTCGAAGAGGTCCGTGCTGTACTCCAGCACGCCGTGCAGCGAACCGGTCGTGGACCCGGAGGTGGCACCCGAGGTGCCCTCCTGCTGGGCGAAGGCGAAGGAGAGGTCGAACTTGCCCACGCCCGTCTCGGCGACGGCACGGGACACCTCGAGCCCCGGCAGCCCACGCCCGGCCCGGTCGATCGCCGCGGTGTCCGTGTTGTTGTACGCCAGCAGCACCTGGAACAGCGGGTGCCGGGCCATCGAGCGCTCCGGGTTGAGCACCTCCACCAGCCGCTCGAACGGCAGGTCCTGGTGCGCGTAGGCGGCCAGGTTCTGGGTCCGCACCCGCTCGACCAGCTCCCGTGCGGAGGGCCGGCCGGAGGTGTCGGTGCGCAGCACCAGCGTGTTGATGAACACGCCGACCAGGTCGTCCAGTGCCTCGTCGGTACGGCCCGCGATCGGCGTGCCGATCGGAATGTCCGTCCCCGCCCCGAGCTTGGTCAGCAGGGCGGCGAGACCGGCCTGGAGCACCATGAACGGGCTCGCCTGGGAGGCGCGGGCCAATGCCACGATCCGCTGGTACAGCTCCGCCGGGATCTCGAACGGGATCCGGTCACCGCGGTAGGAGGCGGCCGTCGGGCGCGGCCGGTCGTACGGCAGCTCCAGCTGGTCGGGCAGCCCCGCCAACGCCTCGGTCCAGTAGCCGAGCTGGCGAGAGATCTCGCTGCCCGGATCGTCCTCCGAGCCCAGCACCTCCCGCTGCCACAGGCTGTAGTCCGCGTACTGGACCCCCAGCGGCTCCCACACCGGCGCCCCGCCCGCCACACGCGCGGCATAGGCGGCCGTGAGATCCCGGGCCAGCGGAGCACGGGACCAGGCGTCACTCACGATGTGGTGCAGGAGAAGCAGCAACACGTGCTCGTCGTCCCCGAGCGCGAACAGTGTCGCGCGCAGCGGGAGTTCCCCTGACTCGGCCGACAGGTCGAAGCCACGGCGCGCCGCCTCGTGCAGGCGCTCCTCGACCTCGTCCCGCGTGACGGCGACGACCGCCAGCCCGGACCGCGCCTCGTCCACCGCACGGACCACCTGGTAGGCGCCCTCCGCGTCCTCCGCGAACACCGTGCGCAGGCTCTCGTGCCGCGCCACGACGTCCCCGAGCGCCAGCCGCAGCGCCTCCCGGTCCAGCGAACCGGACAGCCGCAGCGCGATCGGGATGTTGTAGGTGGCGCTCGGCCCCTCGAACTGGTTCAGGAACCACAGCCGCCGCTGCGCGTACGACAGCGGGATCCGCTCCGGCCGCGGCACCGCCGCGGTCAGCGCCGCACGGTGACCACCGCCCACCTCGTCGATCGCGGCCGACAGGCCGGCGACACTCGGCGTGTCGAACATCTGCCGTACGGCCATCTCCACGCCTAGCGAGCTGCGGATCCGGCTGACCAGGCGGGTGGCGAGGAGCGAGTGCCCGCCGAGGCGGAAGAAGTCGTCGTCGATCGAGACGGTGTCCAGGCCGAGGATCTCGGCGAAGAGACCGCAGAGGATCTCCTCGCGGTCCGTGCGCGGGCCACGGCCGGCCGGGGTGTCCATGCTGTAGTCGGGGGCGGGCAGGGCGCGGCGGTCCAGCTTGCCGTTGACCGTGAGCGGCAGCTCGTCGAGGGCGACGAACGCCGACGGGACCATGTACTCCGGCAGCCGGGACGCGACGTACTCGCGCACCCCGTCGACCGAGCCGACGACATACGCCACCAGGCGCTGGTCACCGGGCTGGTCCTCGCGAACGACCACAGCGGCGCGGGTGACCTCCGGGTGACCGGCGATGACCGCCTGGATCTCCCCCAGCTCGATCCGGAAACCACGCAGCTTGACCTGATCATCGACCCGGCCCGCATAGACGAGCTGACCGTCACTGTTCCAGCGAGCCATGTCACCCGTGCGATACATCCGCGCACCCGCAGGACCGAACGGATCGGCGGTGAAACGCTCCGCCGTCAGGTCCGCACGCTCGAAGTAACCACGAGCCAGGACCACACCACCGATGTACAACTCACCCGCAACACCCGGCGGCACCGGCCGCAACCGCTCATCCAGCACATAGGCGCGGGTGTTCCAGAACGGCCGCCCGATCGGCACAGGACCGGATGCAACATCCTGTCCTGGCTCGATACGGAAGTCCGTGCAGTTGACGGTTGCCTCGGTCGGACCGTAGGCGTTGATCACCGTCACGGCCGGGTGGGTAGTCCTCCACGCCTCCAGCACCTCACCGACCAGCGCCTCACCACCAGTGATCAGCGTCCCCGACGGCGACACCCCCTCCGGCAACGCCTGCAACAGACTGAGGTGCGACGGCGTGACCTTCATGAACGACGGCCGGCCCGCCTGGCCCGCCTGCTCGTCCAGCTCGGCCAGCACCACACGCCCACCCGACACCAGCGGGCTGTAGAGCGCCGTCACCGTCAGGTCGAACGCCACCGACGAATGCAGCAGCGCCGTCCCCGCCGCGTCCCCGTACACCTCACGGGCCCGCTCCAGATACGCCCCCACCGACCGGTGCTCAACGACCACACCCTTCGGCCGCCCCGTCGAACCCGACGTGAAGATCACATACGCCGGATGCGACAACTCCAACCGCACCACCCGGTCCTCATCCGCGACCGGACCGTCAGCGAAACCATCCGCCTGCGCAAGAACCGACAGGTCGTCGATCACGATCACCGGGCGGGCATCACCCAGGATCTGCCCGACCCGCTCCGCCGGATAATCCACATCCACCGGCACATATGCGCCACCGGCCTTCACCACCGCCAGCAGCGCCACCACCAGCTCCACCGACCGCGGCAGCATCACACCCACGAACGACTCGGCACGCACACCACTCGCGATCAGCCACCGCGCCACCCGGTTCGACCAGGCATCCAGCTCCGCATACGTCAGCGACCGCTCACCAGCCACCACCGCCACCGCGTCGGGCGTCCGCGCCGCCTGCTCACCGAACAGCACCGGCAACGACACACCACGCACATCACGCGTGACCCCGTTCCATTCCCCCAG
>NZ_MUND01000289.1 GCF_002154375.1 Streptomyces glaucescens
GGCCCGCGATGTCGAACCCAACCGTGGTCACCGCCAGCAGACGGTCATCCGCACCCAGAGCGAACCGGTCCCGCATCGACACCAGGAAGTTGACCAGCGGCCCCTGCGGGACCACCACACCCTTCGGACGGCCCGTCGAACCCGACGTGTAGATGACGTACGCCGAACGGCGCAGGTCGGAGCCCACGTTCAGGGAGTCCGTGCGGGCGTGGGCCGCGAGCGCGTCGCGCGCCGAGGAGGCGTCCAGCAGCAGGGAGGGCTGCTCGAACTCGGGCAGCTCGGCGAGCAGTTCCCGGGTGGTCAGCACAAGCGCCGGGTCGGCGTCCTCCAGCATGTACGCCAGCCGGTCCGCCGGGTACTCCGTGTCCAGCGGGAGATAAGCCGCCCCCGCCTTCCACACCGCCAGCAGCGCCACCACCAGATCCGCCGACCGCGGCAACGCCACCGCCACGAACCGCTCGGGCGTCACGCCGCGCTGGACCAGCAGCCGGGCCAGCCGCTCCGCGCACGCGTCCAGCTCCGCGTACGTCAGTGACACGTCACCGGCGACCAGCGCGAGCGCGTCCGGCGACTCGGCGACCCGCTCGGCGAACAGCTCCACCACCGAACGAGCCGGCATCTCGCACGCCGTGTCGTTCCACCCCGACACCACCAGGCCCGACTCCACCTCGTCGAGGAGGTCCATGGCACCGATGGGAGCGGTGGGCTCGACCACGGCCATGGTCAGGAGTCGCAGCAGACGCTCGACGAAACCGGCCGCCGTGTCCTGGTCGAAGAGGTCCGTGCTGTACTCCAGCACGCCGTCCAGGCCGCCCGCCCGCTCGGAGAAGCCGAAGGCCAGGTCGAACTTGGCGTGCGAGGTCTCGACCGAGTGCCGCTGCGCGGTGAGCCCGGGCAGCCCGTCGAGGGAGTCGAGAGCACCGCGGTAGTCGGTGTTGTTGAACGTCAGCAGCACCTGGAACAGCGGGTGCCGGGCCATCGAGCGCTCCGGGTTGACCGCCTCCACCAGCCGCTCGAACGGCAGGTCCTGGTGCGCGTAGGCCTCCAGGCTGGTCTCGCGGACCCGGTCCACCAGCTCGGTGAACGCCGGATTCCCGGCGGTGTCGGTGCGCAGCACCAGCGTGTTCAGGAACACGCCGACCAGGTCGCTCAGTGCCTCGTCGGTACGGCCCGCGATCGGCGTGCCGATCGGGATGTCCGTACCGCCGCCCAGCCGCGTCAGCAGCGCCGCGAGCGCGGCCTGTACCACCATGAAGGGACTCGCCTGGGTGTCCCTGGCCACGCGGTCGATGCCGGCGGCGACGTCCTCGGGCAGGCGGAACGTGATCCGGTCACCGCGGTAGGAGGCGGCCGACGGGCGCGGCCGGTCGTACGGCAGCTCCAGCTGGTCGGGCAGCCCCGCCAACGCCTCGGTCCAGTAGCCGAGCTGGCGGGAGATCTCGCTGCCCGGATCGTCCTCCGAGCCCAGCACCTCCCGCTGCCACAGGCTGTAGTCCGCGTACTGCACCCCCAGCGGCTCCCACACCGGCGCCCCGCCCGCCACACGCGCGGCATAGGCGGCCGTGAGATCCCGGGCCAGCGGCTCCCGCGACCACGCGTCACTCACGATGTGGTGCGTCAGGAGCAGCAGCACATGCCGCTCGTCCGCCAGGGCGAACAGCTCGGCGCGGAAGGGGATCTCCCGGGCCAGGTCGAAGGGCCGTGCCGCCGCGTCCGCGAGCGCCGCCGGCAGTCCCTCCTCGCCGACCTCGGCCACCGGCAGGACCACCTCGGCCTCACCCACCGGCAGCACGATCTGCCGGGCTCCCTCTCCGTCCTCCGCGAACACCGTGCGCAGGCTCTCGTGCCGCGCCACGACGTCCGCGAGCGCCAGCCGCAGCGCCTCCCGGTCCAGCGAACCGGACAGCCGCAGCGCGACCGGGGCGTTGTAGGTGGCGCTCGGCCCCTCGAACTGGTTCAGGAACCACAGCCGCCGCTGCGCGTAAGACAGCGGAATCCGCTCCGGCCGCGGCACGACCGGGGCGACCCCACGGCGGGCCTCACCGGCCACTGCCTCCAGCGCGCCGGCCAGGCCCGCGACCGTGGGCGTCTCGAACATCTGCCGGATCGGCAGCTCCGCCTCCAGGACGGTGCGGATGCGGCTGACCAGCTTCGTCGCCAGCAGCGAATGTCCGCCGAGGCGGAAGAAGTCGTCGTCGATCGAGACGGTGTCCAGGCCGAGGATCTCGGCGAAGAGACCGCAGAGGATCTCCTCGCGGTCCGTGCGCGGGCCACGGCCGGCCGGGGTGTCCATGCTGTAGTCGGGGGCGGGCAGGGCGCGGCGGTCCAGCTTGCCGTTCACCGTGAGCGGCAGCACGCCGAGGGCGACGAACGCCGACGGGACCATGTACTCCGGCAGCCGGGACGCGACGTACTCGCGCACCCCGTCGACCGAGCCGACGACATACGCCACCAGGCGCTGGTCACCGGGCTGGTCCTCGCGAACGACCACAGCGGCGCGGGCGACCTCCGGGTGACCGGCGATGACCGCCTGGATCTCCCCCAGCTCGATCCGGAAACCACGCAGCTTGACCTGATCATCGACCCGGCCCGCATAGACGAGCTGACCGTCACTGTTCCAACGGGCCATGTCACCCGTGCGATACATCCGCGCACCCGCAGGACCGAACGGATCGGCGGTGAAACGCTCCGCCGTCAGGTCCGCACGCTCGAAGTAACCACGAGCCAGGACCACACCACCGATGTACAACTCACCCGCGACACCCGGCGGCACCGGACGCAACCGCTCATCCAGCACATAGGCGCGGGTGTTCCAGAACGGCCGCCCGATCGGCACCGCACCTGAACCCACCCTCTGACCAGGCTCAATACGGAAGTCCGTGCAGTTGACGGTTGCCTCGGTCGGACCGTAGGCGTTGATGACCGTGACCTGCGGATGCTCCGCACGCCATGCCTCCAGCACCTCACCGACCAGCGCCTCACCACCGGTGATCAGCGTCCCCGACGGCGACACCCCCTCCGGCAACGCCTGCAACAACCCCAGATGCGACGGCGTGACCTTCATGAACGACGGCCGGCCCGCCTGGCCCGCCTGCTCGTCCAGCTCGGCCAGCACCACACGCCCACCAGAGACCAGCGGGCTGTACAAAGCGGTCACCGTCAGGTCGAACGCCACCGACGAATGCAGCAACGCCGTCCCCGCCGCGTCCCCGTACACCTCACGGGCCCGCTCCAGATACGCCCCCACCGACCGGTGCTCGACCACCACACCCTTCGGCCGCCCCGTCGAACCCGACGTGAAGATCACATACGCCGGATGCGACAACTCCAACCGCACCACCCGGTCCTCATCCGCGACCGGACCGTCCGAGCAGCCGGAGGCTTCCTCCAGCATCCCGGGGTCGTCGATCGTGATCAGCGGACGCGCGTCGCCAAGAATCTGGTCCACACGCTCCGCCGGATAGTCCACATCCACCGGCACATATGCGCCACCGGCCTTCACCACCCCAAGCAGCGCCACCACCAGCTCCACCGAGCGCGGCAGCTTGACTCCGACAAACGACTCGGCACGTACTCCGCGCGCGATCAGCCACCGCGCCACCCGGTTCGACCAGGCGTCCAGCTCCGCATACGTCAGCGACCGCTCACCGGCCACCACCGCCACCGCTTCAGGCGTGCGCGCGGCCTGTTCGCCGAACAGCACCGGCAACGACACGCCCCGCACATCACGCGTGGCCCCGTTCCAGTACTCCAGCAGCCGCTCCCGCTCACCCGGAGCGAGCACCTCCACCGCACCCACCCGCGCACCCGGATCCTCGGCGACGGCCACGAGGACGCGGACGAAGCGCTCGGCGATGCTCTGCGCGGTCTCGCGGTCGAACAGGTCGGTGCTGTACTGGAGGGATCCGCGCAGGCCGCTGTGGGCCTCGGCGAAGGAGAAGCCGAGGTCGAACTTGACGCGGTCGGTCTCGACGGGCTCGTGGCGGACGGTGAGGCCGGGGAGTTTGGCGATCTCGTCCAGCGCCTCGACGGGGCCGGCGTTGTTCAGGTTGAGCATGGTCTGGAAGAGGGGGTGCCGGGCGAGGGAACGCTCCGGGTTGACCGCCTCCACCAGCCGCTCGAACGGCAGGTCCTGGTGCGCGTACGCCTCCAGGTCCGCGACCCGTACACGCTCGATCAGCTCCGCGAACGTCGGGTCACCCGAGACGTCCGTGCGCAGCACCAGCGTGTTGACGAAGAAGCCCACCAGGTCGTCCAGGGCGTCATCCGTACGGCCCGCGATCGGCGTGCCCAGCGGGATGTCGGTGCCCGCACCCAGACGGGACAGCAGGCCGGCGAGCGCCGCCTGGAGCACCATGAACAGGCTCGCCCGGTGCTCGCGGGCCACGCGGGTGAGGCGGGCGTGGAGGTCCGGGGGCAGGTCGAAGGTGAGGGTGTCGCCGGCGTAGGTGGCCGTGGCCGGGCGCGGGCGGTCGTAGGGGAGCGACAGTTCCTCCGGGAGACCGGCCAGCGTCCGCTTCCAGTGGTCCAGCTGGCGGGTGATCTCGCCGGCCGGTCCGTCGTTCGGGCCGAACAGCTCGTGCTGCCAGAGGCTGTAGTCGGCGTACTGCACCGGCAGCGGCTCCCACACCGGTGCCTCGCCCGCGGCGCGGGCCGCGTAGGCCGTCGTCAGGTCGCGGGCCAGCGGGGCGCGGGACCAGGCGTCGGTGGCGACGTGGTGGGTGAGCAGCAGCAGGACGTGTTCGGCGGCGCCCAGTTCGAAGAGCCACACCCGCAGCGGGGCGTCCTTGGTCAGGTCGAAGGCGTGCCGGGCGGCCCGGGAGAGGGCGGCGTCCAGTCCGGCCTCGTCGGTGCGGACGACGGTGAGGTCGGCGGTGTCGGCGGGGTCGAGGACGGTCTGGTGGGGGCCCTCGGTGTCCTCGGCGAAGACGGTGCGCAGGCTCTCGTGGCGGGCCGCGAGGTCGGTGACGGCACGGCGCAGGGCGTCGTGGTCGAGGACGCCGGTGAGCCGGAGTGCCACGGGTGAGTTGTAGGCGGCGCTGGGGCCCTCGAACTGGTGGAGGAACCACAGGCGCTGCTGGGCGTAGGAGAGCGGGATCCGTTCGGGGCGCGGTACGGCGGCCGTGAGGGCTGGGCGGGCGTGGCCGTTGCCGGTGTCGAGGGCGCCGGAGAGGCCGGCCACGGTGGGGGTGTCGAAGAGCTGGCGGATGGCCAGTTCGGCGCCGAGGACGGAGCGGATGCGGCTGACCAGCTTGGTGGCGAGCAGGGAGTGCCCGCCGAGCTGGAAGAAGTCGTCGTCGATGGAGACCGACTCCAGGCCGAGCACGTCGGCGAACAGGCCGCACAGGATCTCTTCGCGGGGGGAGCGCGGGGCGCGTCCGCCGGTCTCGGCTCCGTACTCGGGGACGGGCAGGGCGCGGCGGTCGAGCTTGCCGTTCGGGGTGAGCGGCATGTCGTCGAGGACGACGAACGCCGACGGCACCATGTACTCGGGGAGCCGGGCGGTGGCGAGGGTGCGCAGGTCGTCGGCGGTGACGGTGCGGCCGCCGGTGGCGGCGTAGGCGACGAGGCGCTTGTCGCCGGGCTGGTCCTCGCGCAGCAGGACGGCGGCCTGGGTGACGTGGTCGTGGGCGGCGAGGACGGCCTCGATCTCGCCGAGTTCGATGCGGTAGCCGCGCAGTTTGACCTGGCCGTCGCCGCGGCCGACGAACTCCAGCAGCCCGTCGTGGTTCCTGCGCAGCACGTCTCCGGTCCGGTACATGCGGGAGCCGGGCGGGCCGTACGGGTCGGCGACGAAACGCTCGGCGGTGAGGCCGGCGCGGTGCCAGTAGCCGCGGGCGAGGCCGGTTCCGGCGATGTAGGCCTCGCCGGGGACGCCGGCGGGGACGGGGCGCAGGGCGCTGTCGAGGATGTGGACCCGGGTGTTCCAGAAGGGGCGGCCGACGGGGACCGGGCCGGTCGGTGAGGGGGTGCCGGCGGGGATCAGGTGCTGGACGCTGTTGACGGTGGCCTCGGTGGCTCCGTACACGTTCAGCACGTCGGCGTCGGGGTGGCGGGCGCGCCACCGGTCGATGACCTCGCCGAGGAGGAGTTCACCGCCGAGCATGATCAGCCGGTTCGGGGAGGCGTCGGCGGGCAGCGCCTCCAGGAGGGCGAGGACGCTGGGGGTGCCCTTGAGGAAGCTGGGGGCGGGCCCGTCGGCGGCGCTCTCGTCGAGATCGGTGACGCGGACCAGGCCGCCGGAGACGAGGGTGGTGTAGAGGGCGGTGACGGTGAGGTCGAAGGAGATCGGCGAGTGCAGCAGTGAGGTGCCCGTCATGGCCGGGTAGGCGTGGCGGGCCCACTGGAGGTAGGCGGCGAGGGAGCGGTGCTCGATGACGACGCCCTTGGGCCGGCCCGTGGAGCCGGAGGTGTAGATCACGTACGCCGGGTGG
>NZ_MUND01000029.1 GCF_002154375.1 Streptomyces glaucescens
CGCAGCGGCGGGCCCTGCGCTGCGAGGCCTTCCTCGGGAACCGGCCGAATCTGCGGCAGGCGCACGTGCTGGCGTCCCCGGAGGTGGCCGGCGTGCTGCGGCCGGTGCTGGACTGGCCGGCGGATCAGGCCCGGAACGCCAAAGGGCCCAGGTGGTAGCACACCTGGACCCCGAGGGGGCCCCGAAGGACCCGGCAGATCGCTACCAGCCTGAACCAGGAGCGACTGCTATGAAGCACCGTATCCGAGATGTACGCGAAGTACAGCACTCCACCTCCCAGGCCGATGAGGCGCTGCGTCGTGCCAGGGCCGCCGACCGCGACGTGTACGAGCAGCTCGCCCGACGCACCGGTCTCGTCTTCCTCGATGGCCTGCGTGCCCTGCCCGAGTTCAAGACGCCTGCGGACATCCGGCGCCTCCGGGTCTTCCTGTCCGTCGTCGACGGCCCGGACGTCGGGAGCGTGGACATCGACCCCGTGAACTTGGGTGACGTGGCCGAGCTCGCTGCCCGGCGCGGCGCTGGCCTCCGCGCCAAGCACGCCCGCCTCGCCCGCCCCGCGCTGCGCCTGATCGGAGGTGGCCAGTGATGGAACACCTCCCCCCGAGCGACTGGTCGGCGGCAGCGGTAGCCCAGTGCTACCCCGACCTGTACGCCGACGTCACCGACCTGTTCCTCGCCGTCGACCCCTGGTCGTACCTGGACGACGTCCTCACCTCCCGCGACCCGGAAGCCTCAGTCGCCGCCTACGAGCAGATCGTCACCGGCGAGTGGGACGGCGACCTCTGATGACCGGCCAGCACGTGCACACCGACGGCAACGCGGTCCCGCCCGTGGACGACACCAAACTCAACAACCTGCTCGACGACCTCGACGACATCCACCCCGGCATCGACCTCATCCGCGACGGAATCCGCCTCCTCGCATCCTCCCGGCACGACCTCGACACCACCCAGCTCCTCACCGTCACCCTCGCCGGCTCCCCGGACGGCACCGACGTCCTCGGCCTCATCGCCCACCTCGGCGCCCGCCTCACCAACCCCGACACCAACCCCGCCCTCCGCACCCTCGGCTTCGAAGCGCAGAAGCACTGCCAGCGCGCCGGCGAACTCCTCGCCCACCACCTCACCGACCCCGACCTCCACCAGCACGCCGCGAATGCCTCCGCCGCCATCCACACCGACTGACCCAGAAGGAGAACCCCCCATGCCGAACGAGGAGGCCACCGGCTTACCCCACCAGCACGAATGCCCGAACGCCGGCCAGTGCGCCGAACATCGGCCGCCCGACCCCGGGAGGCCGTATGGCCATCAGCGTCCACAGTCCCTACGCCTTCAACACCGACATGGTCACCATGGTGGAGGCGTCCGCTCTCTTTGCCG
>NZ_MUND01000290.1 GCF_002154375.1 Streptomyces glaucescens
CCCTCGCCAAGGAGGACCCCGTGTCCGACATCGCCCTCGACACCCTCACCGCCGACAGCCTCCGCACCTGGCTCGTCGACTGCATCGCCACCCACCTGGAGCGCCCCGCGGACACCATCGACACCGCCGCCAAGCTCTCCGACTACGGCCTCGACTCCCTCTACGTGCTCGCGGTCGCCGCCGAGCTGGAGGACCACCTCGACATCTCCCTCGACCCGACCGTCATGTGGGACAACCCCACGATCGACGCCCTCAGCGAGGCCCTGCTCCAGGAACTCGCCCAGGACGCCTGACCCGCACGCCCCTCGCGCCTTCCCGCACCCGCGCCTCCCGGGCGCCCCCTTCCCGCCCGCAGTCCGTAACCCCGCAGACCCGAGAGGACCGCTCGTCCATGTCCGACGACGCCCGTACCCTCCGCCGACCCACCACCGCGGCCCAGCTGGGCATCTGGGTCGCCCAGCAACTGCAGCCGGACAGCCCCCTCTACAACTGCGGCGGCTACTACGAGATCCACGGTCCCGTCGACGTCGACGTCTTCGCGCGGGCGGTCCACCGGGGCGTCGAGGAGACCGAGGCGCTGCGGTCGCACTTCACCGAGGACACCGGCCCGCAGGACGGCGGTCCCGGCGGCGAGCCGCGGCTGTGGCAGGTGGTCACCCCCGCCGAACCCCGGCCGCTGCACGTCGTCGACCTGCGGGACACCCCCGACCCGGAGGCCGAGGCGCACCGCTGGACGGCACGCGAGATGGCCAAGCCCTTCGACCTCGCGCGCGGCCCGCTCAGCGCCCAGACGCTGTTGCTGCTCGCCGACGACCGCTCCTTCTACGTGCACCGCTATCACCACGCCGTCCTCGACGGCTTCGGCCAGACCGTCTACGCGGCCCGGGTCGCCGCGCTCTACGCCGCCCTGCTCGCCGGCCAGGAGCCGCCCGCCTCCCCCTTCGCGACCCTGGACCGGGTGGCCGCCGAGGAGTCCGCCTACCCCCACTCCCGGCGCAGGGCGAACGACCGGGCCCACTGGCTCGACCTGTTCACCGACATCCCCGACCCCATCTCCCTCGCCGACCGCGTCACCGGGAGCACCCACAGCAGCCTGCGCCGCGTCCACCCACTCCCGCAGGATCTGGTCACCCGGCTCACCGCCCTCGCGGACCGCCTGGGCATCCAGTGGCCGGCCCTGGCCATCGCCGCCACCGCCGTCCTCTACCACCGCATGACGGGCCGGACCGACTTCACCTTCGCGCTGCCCCTCGCGGGCCGCACCGGACGGACCGGACTGACCACGCCCAGCGCGATGGTCAACGTCCTGCCCATCCGGGTGCAGCCAAACCCGGACCGCGGCTTCGCCGAACTGGCCGCGGACGTCTCCCGCTCCCTGGCGAACGTCATCCGCCACCAGCGGTTCCGCGGCGAGGACCTGGTCCGCGAACTCGGCCTGTCCGGCGGCCGCCAGGCCCGCCTCGGTCCCACGGTGAACGTGATGGCCTTCGCCGGCGAACTCTCCTTCGGCACCAGCCCCGCCACGGTCCACCCGCTGTCCACCGGCCCGGTCAACGACCTGAAGATCAACTTCTACGGCCAGGCCGGCGCCCCCGGTGGCGTCCGCATCGAGTTCGACGCCGACCCCAGCCTCTACCAGGAGCACGAACTCGCCGCCCACCAGGACCGCTTGGTGAGCATCCTGGAACAGCTCGCCGAGGATCCGGGTGCGCGGGTGGGTGCGGTGGAGGTGCTCGCTCCGGGTGAGCGGGAGCGGCTGCTGGGGGAATGGAACGGGGTCACGCGTGATGTGCGTGGTGTGTCGTTGCCGGTGCTGTTCGGTGAGCAGGCGGCGCGGACGCCTGACGCGGTGGCGGTGGTGGCT
>NZ_MUND01000291.1 GCF_002154375.1 Streptomyces glaucescens
CGGCCGCCGGAGCCCCGGCGGCCGGAGCGGCACCCGGGGCGCCGATGACGGCCAGCTTGGCGCCGACCTCCGCGGTCTCGTCCTCGCCGACCACGATCTCCAGCAGCACGCCGGAGGCGGGCGCCGGGATCTCGGTGTCGACCTTGTCCGTGGAGACCTCGAGCAGCGGCTCGTCGGCCTCGACGGAGTCGCCGACCGACTTCAGCCAGCGGGTGACGGTGCCCTCGGTGACGGACTCGCCGAGCGCGGGCAGGACGACGTCCGTGCCCTCGGCGGAACCGCCGCCGGCCGCGGCCTCGGCGGTCGGGGCCGGGGCGGGGGCGGCCTGCTCGGTGGACGGCTGAGCGGCCGGGGCCGGCTCGGGGGCCGGCGGAGCGACCTCCTCGGCGGCCGGAGCCTGCTCGGCGGCCGGAGCCTGCTCGGCGGCGGGCGCGCCCGTGCCGTCGTCGATGATCGCCAGCTCGGCGCCGACCTCGACGGTCTCGTCCTCGGCGACCTTGATGGAGGCCAGGACACCGGCGGCCGGGGCGGGGATCTCGGTGTCGACCTTGTCGGTGGAGACCTCGAGCAGCGGCTCGTCGGCCTCGACACGCTCACCCTCGGCCTTCAGCCAGCGGGTGACGGTGCCCTCGGTGACGCTCTCGCCGAGCGCCGGAAGGGTTACGGAAACCGGCATGGTTTCTGTTGCTCCTTACGAATTGCGGAAGTCTGTGTCGTCGCGCCCAGTGACCGAGGGAGGTCAGTCGTGGGAGTGCAGCGGCTTGCCGGCCAGGGCCAGGTGGGCCTCGCCGAGCGCCTCGTTCTGCGTCGGGTGGGCGTGGATGAGCTGGGCCACCTCGGCCGGCAGCGCCTCCCAGTTGTAGATCAGCTGGGCCTCGCCGACCTGCTCGCCCATCCGGTCGCCGACCATGTGGACGCCGACCACGGCACCGTCCTTGACCTGGACGAGCTTGATCTCGCCCGCGGTCTTCAGGATCTTGCTCTTGCCGTTGCCCGCCAGGTTGTACTTCAGGGCGACGACCTTGTCCGCGCCGTAGATCTCCTTGGCCTTGGCCTCGGTGATGCCGACGGAGGCGACCTCCGGGTGGCAGTACGTCACCCGCGGGACACCGTCGTAGTCGATCGGGACGGTCTTCAGACCGGCCAGCCGCTCCGCCACCAGGATGCCCTCGGCGAAGCCGACGTGCGCGAGCTGGAGGGTGGGGACCAGGTCGCCGACCGCGGAGATGGTCGGGACGTTGGTCCGCATGTACTCGTCGACGAGGACGTAACCGCGGTCCATGGCGACCCCGGCCTCCTCGTAGCCCAGGCCCTGCGAGACCGGGCCGCGGCCGACGGCCACCAGCAGGACCTCGGCCTCGAACTCCTTGCCGTCGGCCAGGGTGACCTTGACACCGTCCTGGGTGTACTCGGCCTTCTGGAAGAAGGTGCCCAGGTTGAACTTGATGCCGCGCTTGCGGAAGGCGCGCTCCAGGAGCTTGGAGCTGTTCTCGTCCTCGACCGGGACGAGGTGCTTCATGCCCTCGATGATCGTGACGTCCGAGCCGAAGGACTTCCACGCGGAGGCGAACTCGACGCCGATGACACCGCCGCCCAGGATGATCGCGGACTTCGGCACGCGGTCCAGGACGAGGGCGTGGTCCGAGGAGATGATCCGGTTGCCGTCGATCTCCAGGCCCGGCAGCGACTTCGGCACGGAGCCGGTCGCCAGCAGCACGTGGCGGCCCTGGACACGCTGGCCGTTCACGTCGACGGAGGTGGGCGAGGACAGCCGGCCCTCACCCTCGATGTAGGTGACCTTGCGGGAGGCGACCAGACCCTGCAGGCCCTTGTACAGGCCCGAGATGACCTCGTCCTTGTACTTGTGGACCGCCGGGACGTCGATGCCCTCGAAGGTGGCCTTGACGCCGAACTGCGCGCTCTCGCGGGCCTGGTCGGCGATCTCGCCCGCGTGGAGCAGGGCCTTGGTGGGGATGCAGCCCCGGTGCAGGCAGGTACCGCCGACCTTGTCCTTCTCGATCAGGGCGACGTCCAGGCCCAGCTGCGCCCCGCGCAGGGCCGCGGCGTAACCACCGCTACCACCGCCGAGGATCACTAGGTCGAAAACGGTGCTGGCGTCGTTCGCCACGTCACGTCCTCCATGCATGTGCGCCACGCCGGTCTCCAGTGACCGGTCGGCGGCTGGTGTCCGGCCGCTCGTTCTTCGGCCCTTAGGTGGGGGCCCTGTCCTGCCGAGCCCCATCTTCGCACTAGTCGGACCTTGACGAGACGCGGGGCCGGGGTGTGAGACGTAGCACGTTCACTCGTGACGCCGGGGAGGCGGATGCCGTTGGGGCGCGGGGCGGTGTCCGGTCCGCGGCTCCGCCGCATGGGGGCGATCAGCGCGAGGGCGTCCGCAGTGCCTCAGGGGCGCGGGGGACCGCGCGATCAGCCCCCACGCCCCTGAAGCCTCCCTGGAGCGGACGCACCCCGCTCAGTGCACCCCGCTCAGCGGGCGAACGTCACCCGAGATCACCCGCGGCCGTCAGCTCGGCCAGCCGCACCAGCGTCCGCACACCCGACCCGGTACCGCCCTTGGGCGTGTACCCGAACGGCCCGCCCTCGTTGAACGCGGGACCCGCGATGTCCAGGTGCGCCCAGGTGATCCCCTCGCCGACGAACTCGCGCAGGAACAGACCGGCGACCAGGCCGCCGCCCATCCGCTCGCCCATGTTGGCGATGTCGGCGACGGGCGAGTCCATGCCCTTGCGCAGGTGCTCCGGCAGCGGCATCGGCCAGGACGCCTCGCCGACCTCCTCCGCGGCCTCCACGATCGCCGAGCGGAACGCGTCGTCGTTGGCCATCACACCGAAGGTGCGGTTGCCCAGCGCCAGCACCATCGCGCCGGTCAGCGTCGCCACGTCCACGATCGCGTCCGGCTTCTCCTCGGACGCGGCCCACAGCGCGTCACCGAGCACCAGCCGGCCCTCGGCGTCGGTGTTCAGCACCTCCACCGTCTTGCCGCTGTACATGCGCAGCACGTCACCGGGGCGGACGGCGGAACCGGACGGCATGTTCTCGGCCAGCGCCAGCCAGCCGGTGACGTTGACCTCCAGGCCGAGCCGCGCGGCGGCGACCACGGCGGCGAAGACCGCCGCCGCACCGCTCATGTCGCACTTCATCGTCTCGTTGTGCCCGGCAGGCTTCAGCGAGATGCCGCCCGAGTCGTAGGTGATGCCCTTGCCGACGAAGGCGAGGTGCTTCTTCGCCTTGGAGTGCTTGTACGTCAGCTTCACCAGACGCGGCGCGGACGCGGAGCCGCCGCCGACGCCGAGGATGCCGCCGTAGCCGCCCTTGGCGAGCGCCTTCTCGTCGAGCACCTGCACCTTGATGCCGTGCTCCTTGCCCGCGGCCTGCGCGACCGCGGCGAACGCCTCGGGGTCGAGGTCGTTCGGCGGGGTGTTGATCAGGTCGCGGGCGCGGTTCAGCTCCTCGGCGACCGCGGTGGCGCGCTCGACGGCCGCCTTGTGCGCCTTGTCGCGGGGCTTGCCGCCCAGGATCGCCGCCTCGCCCAGCGGGCCCCGGCCGTTCTTGTCCTTGGCGTCCTTGCCGTTGTCCTTGTAGACGTCGAAGGCGTACGCGCCGAGCAGCGCGCCCTCGGCGATCGCCCCGATCGCGGCGGCGTCCGCGACGGGCAGGGCGAAGGCGGCCTTCTTCGAGCCGGCCAGGGCGCGCGCGGCCGCGCCGGCGGCGCGGCGCAGCGCCTCGGCGTCGTACTCGCCGTCCTTGTCCGGCTGCGCGCCCAGGCCCACCGCCAGCAGGAGCGGCGACTTGAAGCCGGCCGGCGCGGGCAGCTTGGTCACCTCGCCCTCGGCCCCGGAGGCGCCGAGGGTCTCCAGCAGGCCGGCGAGCCTGCCGTCGTAGGCCTTGTCCACGGCCTCGGCGCCCGGCGCGACGGCGAGCCCTTTTCCGCCCTTCGGGCTCTTGGCGACACCGATCACGATCGCGTCGGCCCGCAGGCCGGCCGCCGCGGCGGTGCTGAGAGTGAGAGCAGTCACGGTGGTGATTTCTCGCTTCCGATGTGAAGTTGCTGGCCGAACAGGGTGGGTCGGCCGGGCCCGACAGCCGACCCTAGATCCGGCCCTTGGAGGTGGTCTCAACGGGGTCCGCGTCACGGGGGCGCGTACCTGGGACGAGAGTACGCGCGCGGGTTCGTTCGCTCACGCCTGCGGGTGTTCACCTGTGAGTGGCGTCGTGGCCATTTCCTGATCCTCGCACTTCATGAGCTGGGTCACACTCGTCGGGTTCCGGTGAGTCCCGCGCTCGCCGCTTTGCATGATTTCCACACGATCCTCCGTGCGTGGTTCACCAGGGCCCGTGGGGGATCTTCTGGGGGGAGGACCACCATGGCGCCACGCATGCGCAGACGCAGCCAGTCCGCCGCCGTGTCGGCGGCCGCCGCACTGATGACGCTCGGGCTGGGGGTGCCCGGGGCATCGGCGGCGCCCGTGCCGCGGATCGATCTGCGGGTGCTGGTGGTGGACAACGGGGACAGCTCCGTCGACGCCATCACCGCCCAGCTCAGGAGCACCGGCATCCCGTACACCAGGCTCGACCTGAACGACCCGGGCCGCCCCGCGGTCACCGCCGCGTTCCTCAGCGACACGGTGAACGGCACGCCCCGGGCCAAGTACCAGGGCGTGGTGCTGCCCCACGAGGCCCCGTTCGGCGCGGACTCCGCCGAGCGGACCGCGCTGGAGACGTACGAGCGGACCTACGGCATCCCGCAGGTCGACGCCTACACCTGGGCGCACCCCGAGGTCGGCCTCGACTACACCAGCGAGGGCGGCTGGGCCGGTGCCCTCGACGGACGCGAGGCGACCGTCACCCCGGCCGGCAAGGCGGGCTGGTTCGGCTATCTCGACGGCCCCCTCACCTTCGAGGACAACGCCCCCGCCGTCCAGGAGAGCCACGGCTACGTCGCCCGCCCCCGGGAGGGCTTCACCAGCTACGTCGACATCCCCGTGCCCGGCGGCACCGGCCGCGGCAGCCTGGTCGGCGAGTACGCCCACGACGGGCGCCGCGAGCTGGTGGTCACGTTCGCCTACAACCAGCACCAGCGGCACTTCCGGGCGCTGGCCCGCGGCATCGTCGAATGGCTGACCCAGGGCGTGCACCTCGGCCGGGCCCGCCACCACCTCGCCGTCCACGTCGACGACGTCCTCGCCCCCGACGCGCGCTGGGACACCGAGCGCAACTGCACCCCGGGCGACATCGACTGCGCGGGCGGCGGCGAGGACACCACCGCGCCGATCCGCATGACCGCCGCCGACGCGGCCTACGCCGCCCAGTGGCAGCGCGAGCGCGGCTTCACCCTCGACATGGTCTACAACGCCGGTTCCGGTGAGGAGTGGAAGGCCGAGCACGGGGGCACCGACCCGCTCACCGACCGGCTGCTCGCCGACAAGGCGCAGTACCGCTGGATCAACCACACCTACACCCACCCCTTCCTCGGCTGCGTGCAGGACACCTCCACCGTGCCCTGGAGCTGTGCGAAGAACGCCGACGGCAGCACCCGCTGGATGAGCCGCGCCGAGATCGCCGCGCAGATCCGCGACAACCACGACTGGGGCCTCCTCAAGGGCCTGCCGCTCGACCGCACCGAACTGGTCACCGGCGAGCACTCCGGCCTGAAGACCCTGCCGCAGCAGCCCCAGGACAACCCCGGCCTGGCCGGCGCCCTCGCCGACACCGGCGTGAGGTGGATCGCCTCCGACAACTCCCGCGAGCCGCAGCAGCGCCCGGTGGGCGGCGCGGTGACCGTGCCCCGGCATCCGATGAACGTGTACTACAACGCCGGCACCGAGGCCGAGATGACCGACGAGTACAACTGGATCTACACCTCGAAGGCCGACGGCGGCAGCGGCGTCTGTGAGAACAACCCCGCCTCGACCTGCCTCGACGAGCCGCTGGACACCACCACCGGCTACGACACCCACATCGCCCCCCAGGAGGCCCGCACCGCCCTCGGCCACGTCCTCGGCAACGACCCGCGCCCGCACTACGCGCACCAGTCCAACCTCGCCGAGGACCGCATCCTCTACCCGGTGCTGGACCGGGTCCTCGCCGACTACCGGGCCCTGTTCGCCGACAACACCCCGCTGGAGAACCCGCGGCACAGCGCCATCGGCACCGAACTGAAGCGCCGCGCCGCCTGGCAGACGGCCCTCGACCAGGGCAGGGTCACCGCCTACCGCATCGGCAACACCGTGACGGTCCAGGCCCCGTCCGGCACCCGGATCCCCCTGACGGCGCCCGAGGGCACGAGGGAACAGCACCTCCTGGGCACGACCGCCTTCGGCACCCCGTACGCGAGGTCACGCTCGGCATGGACCACACCGGACGCACTGCGGTCCACGGTCACGTTGAAGCTGCCGTAACCGCAACGCCTTCAGGGGCGCGGGGCCGTACTGCCACGCGGCCCCGCCGCGGGGGCGCGACCAGCCACGGCGATCCCGCGGCCGGGACCCGGGGCCGCGGTTCCCCGCACACGATCCGCACAACAGGGGGGAAGGACGCGCAGCGATGCACGTCACCATGCTCACCGAAGGCACCTACCCGCACGTCCACGGCGGCGTCAGCACCTGGTGCGACCAGCTCGTCCGGGGCATGCCGGAGGTCGGCTTCCACATCGTCTCGCTCACCGGCAGCGGCCGCGAACCCGTGACCTGGGAGCTGCCGCCCAACGTGCACCGGCACACCTCGGTGCCGACCTGGGGCCCGCGTCCGGGACGCGGACGAGCCCCCTACGGCAGGGCCCGCCGCCGCTTCGTCGACGCCTACGAGCGGCTGCTGCTGTCGTTCCTCGACCCGGAGGCGCCCTGCGACTTCGGCGAGGCGCTGACCGAGCTGGCCGTCCTCGCCCGCGACGGCCGCCTCTCGGCGGCGCTGCGCACCGAGACGGCGCTGCGCTCGCTGATGTGGATCTGGACGATGCCGCATCTGCCGACCGCGGCCGCCCGCCCCACCGTGCACGACGCGCTGACCGCCACCGACCTGCTGGAACACGCCCTGCGCCCGCTGGGCACCCGGATATCCGGGACTTCCGTCGCGCACGCGGTCAGCAGCGGTCTCGCCACCCTGCCCGCGCTCGCCGCCCGCCACCTGGACGGCGTGCCGTTCCTCCTCACCGAGCACGGCATCTATCTGCGCGAGCGCTACCTCGGTCACCGCCGCGAGGCGCAGCGCTGGCCGGTGAAGGCGTTCATGCTGGGCTTCTACCGGGAGCTGAACTCCCACGGCTACCGCTCGGCCGACCTGATCACCCCGTGCAACCGGTACAACCGCCGCTGGGAGGAGCGCGGCGGCGCCGACCCGGCCAGGATCCGCACCGTCTACAACGGTGTCGACCCGGCCGCCTTCCCGCACGCCGGGCCCGAACCCGGCACCCCCACCCTCACCTGGTGCGGCCGGGTCGACCCCATCAAGGACCTGGAGACCCTGATCCGCGCCTACGCCCTGGTCCGCGCCGAGCTCCCGGAGACCAGGCTGCGTCTGTTCGGACCCGTTCCGCCCGGCGGCGAGGCGTACCGGACGCGACTGGAGAAGCTCGCCGCCGAACTCGGCGTCACCGACGGGCTCACCTTCGAGGGCCGCGTCACCGAGGTCTGGCGCGCCTACGCCGCCGGACACGTCGTCATGCTCTCGTCCGTCTCCGAGGGCTTCCCGTTCTCCATCATCGAGGCCATGTCCTGCGGCCGTACGACCGTGTCGACCGACGTCGGCGGGGTGCGCGAGGCGGTCGGCGACACGGGGCTCGTGGTGCCGCCGCGCGAGCCGGAGAAGATGGCCGCCGCCGCGCTCACCCTGCTCCACGACCACGAACGGCGCCGCAGGCTGGGCGAGTCGGGCCGCCAGCGGGTCATCGACCGGTTCACCCTGCGCCGCTCGGTGGACAACTTCCGCACGATCTACCACGAACTGGCGGGCGCCCCCGAGGTGTACGAGCCGACGGTCGAGACGGTCACCGACTGGACCCTGGAACTGCGCGACCCCTGGTACGCGTCCGTCGCGACGGACGGTCCCGGCTGGTGAGCGGCAACGTCTGGCTGCCCCCGGGCGCCCGCCCCGACAGCCTGCCCGTGATCCCCCGCCAGCGCACCACCCCCGGCTGGGCGCACCCCGACCCGATCGACGAACTCGCCGAGCGGCTG
>NZ_MUND01000292.1 GCF_002154375.1 Streptomyces glaucescens
CGCCGAGCGGCTGCCGCACGCCGAGTTCGCCTTCCTGTCCGCCTGTCACAGCGCCGCTCCCGGCAAGGAACTGGCCGACGAGGTCATCTCCGTCGCCTCCGCCTTCCAGCTGTGCGGCTACCGGCAGGTGATCGGCAGCCTGTGGACCGTGGACGACCGCATGGCCCCGGTGCTCGCCCGCGAGGTCTACCGGCAGCTCGGCACACCCGGCGCCCCGGGCGCCGCACACGCCCTGCACCGGGCGATCACGACACTCCGGGGACACGAGCGCTACCGCGAACCGCTGTTCTGGGCGTCGGTCGTCCACAGCGGGCCGTAGCCGCCCGGGGACCGTCACGTCCGCAGGGACCGCAGGGACCGCAGGGAGAGGAGAGAAGAGGCCGATGACCGACGATCACAGGATGCGGGCCCAGTTCTGCTCGGCGCTGCCCGCGCTCACGGAGCACATGGCGCGCAAAGGCACGCTCCGCCAACTGCACGACGCCGTCCGCGCCGTCCTGGCGGAGACGCCCGTGCGGCAGGCCGTCGCGGGGCTGGACATCCCGGCGTTCGTCTTCGAGGAGGCGGGCCCGGTACGCGGGGACGAACCCGGCGCCATGGTCTTCGGCACCCGGCCGCTGCCCGCCGGGGAGTCGTACCACTGCCCCGACGGATGGTGCGGCTTCCGGGCGGACCGGACGGCGGGCGGCGAGGTTCCGGCCGGCGGGCGCTGCTGGCTGCGGGACCGCCCGCTGCGCGTCCTGGAGGCGTGACCCGGTGGCCCCGGTCATCGACAGCCTCAGCCAGAAGCTGGCCGAGAAGTGGCTGTCCGCCCTCGCGGTTCCCGGCCTGCTCTTCGTCGCGGCCACGGCCGCCGGCGCGGTCCTCGGCCACGGTTCCGCACTCGACCGGTCCCTCCTGCTCGAACGGTTCGGTCACTGGGCGACGCAAGCGGGCCGGTGGCCCACCCTCGGTCAGATCGCCGTCGTCGCCGCGATCGTCCTCGCCGCCGTGGCAGCGGGCGCCCTCGTCCGGACCTGCGCCGACGGCGCCGAGCGGATCTGGACCGGGGACTGGCCGGGCCCGGCACGGCCACTCGCCGACCGGCTGACCGCCCGACGGCTCGCACGCTGGCAGCGGCTCGAGACGGACATCAGCCGACTGCGCGAGCCGACCCCGGCGAGCCTGCGCGACGAACCGGTCCGGCAGCAGCTCGCCGAACTCGCCGCCGACCGCGACGCGATCGCCCTCGCCCCACCGCGCAGGCCCACCTTCACCGGGGACCGCATGGCCGCCACCGAGACGCGGCTGCGCCACCAGTACGGCATCGACCTCGCCGCCTGCTGGACCCGGCTGTGGCTGGTCCTGCCCGAGGACGTCAGAACGGAACTGCGCACCTCCCGGTCCCGCGTCGACGCGGCGGTGGCCGGCTCGGTGTGGGCGGGCTGCTACCTGCTGCTGGGCTGCCTGTGGTGGCCCGCCGCCGTGGCCGCCGTCCCGACCGGGCTCGTGGCCTGGCGCCGTGGCCGCCGCGCCGTGACGGTCCACGCCGAGCTGGTGGAGTCCACCGTCGACGTCTACCTCAGACGGCTCGTCGAAGAACTCGGCGTCGACGCGTCCGGCAGCCCGCCCGACCCCCGGGTGGGCACGGCCCTGAACCGCGCGGCCCTCAAGGCACGCTGAGACCACCTCCGCCTCCGGGAGACGACCCGGGCCTCACCGAAGGGCTCTCCGGCGGCGGGTGATTTCATGCCGGACATGCGAGTCCAGGACCGGCATCGGTTCGACGTACCGGAAGGGGCCCAGAGGTGGCAACGCTTTCAGAGATCCGAGCCCTGCTGGGTGAACCACGGTTCAACTGGTCGGATCCGGCGCCGTGGATCGAACTGGAACAGGAACTCGGACTCCGGTTCCCGGCGGACTTCCGTGAGATCGTGGACGCCTACGGTTCGATCCAGATCAACGGGCAGTTGTATCTGGAGCACCCCGCGGGCCATCTCCGGCACAGTCTGGGAGACAGCGTCCGGGGTGATCTCGAAATGTGGCGCGAGGAGGACATGGCGGAGTTCCTGCCCGGCCCGGTGGGTTCGAGCCCAGGCGAGCTGATACCGGTGGCGTCGGCCACGACGGGGGAATGGATCTTCCTTCGCCTGCCCGACGACTCCTCGTCGCCCTGGCGCGTCGTGGTCCAGGAGTTCGACAGTCCGGCCTGGACTCTCCACGAGATGACGTTCGGTGAGTGGCTGCTGGCCTATCTCGAGGGCAGGGACGTGACGCTGTGTTCCCGCAACCTCGCGCCGGACGGCCCGTCCTACGAGCCGCTGTCCTGAACGTGCCGTGAAACGGCATCGGGGCCCCACCGTCCCGCGGTGGGGAACCGATGTCCCAGGCCGGCTCACAGGCCGCTCACCTTGGCGTCCGCCGAGACCGTGTAGACCATGGTGATGGTGCGCCGGCCCCCCGGCGGCAACGGGACGTTCCAGCGGGCGATGCCGTCCGCGTCCACCTCGTCGGGCGGGGGAGAACACGCCTCCCGGCGCAGCCCCACCTCCACGGCCGACGTCTCCGACACCGGGATGCGCTCCCGGACGACGACCGTGTGCGCGTCCTGCTCGCCGGGAGCCGAGAAACGGGAGAGATGCAGCCGGACCGTGCGGGTGAGCAGGGTCCGCTGGGTGAGGCCGGCCGTGTCCCGGGTCTCCTCCGTGTGCCGCAGGACCCGGTGGTCGTCACGGCTGCCGAAGGCAAGATCGGCGGAGGCACCGGGAGCGGTGAAGTCCAGCGTGCCGCGCCCGATGAACCCGCTGCCGCTGACGAGCTCCACGGGCCCGGCGAGCAGTGCGTGGCCCGATCGGTTGTCGAACCGCACGACCTGACCGACCAGGGGGGACAGCTCGGGGGAGCAGGCGTACTCCCTGCTCACGGACGTGGTGAACGACGAAAGAGGCACGCGGTGGGCGTGTCCGTCCGACCGCACCGAGACCTCCGCGTCGCAGTGCAGTACGCGGACCTCGCCGCCGTCGTCGACACCCGGCAGGCCCTGCACGGGCACAGGGCCGAGGTCGGCGATGTCCTCCTCGCGCAGTTCGACGTGGAGGGTGCGGCGCTCGGCCGGGGAGCGGTCGTGGAGTGTCAGCCTGTCCTCCCCGAGCCGGGGCGGCTCAGTGGCCCGCGCGGAGCGGGCCGTCGACAGGGTCAGCCGTACGTTCGACCAGTCCTCGCCGGTTTGCTGCCAGACCATCGCGTCCGTGTCCAGGGTGAGCGAGTCCCCGTCGAGCACGGCCCGGTAGGCGGGCCGCCACAGCGCGCACGGGGTGAGATGGGTCAGGCGCAGTCCGGCCGGACCGGCGGCGGCCGCTCGTACGGTCAGCTCGACGTGGCCGACCAGCTCGGCGGGTGCGGAATCCGCCAGCTCCATGGCGCGCCGGACTTCGGCGAGTTCGGCGTCGAGCGCGGTCGACCGGGCCTCCACCGCGCGCAGTTCCTCGCCGTGGGTGTCGCGTTCGTCGTCGACCTGGTCCAGTTCACGCGCCCAGCGGACCCTGTCCACCTCACCGAGGCCGGCGCCCTCGCCGATGTCCCGCAGGAGGTCGGCGGCGAGACGGGCGAGCAGGTCGAGGCGGGCCAGCAGGCGTTGACGTCGCCGGCTCAGCGACTCCTGCTCCGCTTCGAGAGCGGTCACGCGTCGGCGCAGGGCCGGGTCGTCGGCTGCCGGGCCCGAACCTCGCGGTGTCCAGGTGCGGACGATCCTCGCGTCCAGCACGGTCGCCGGATGACCGGCGGACAGCTCGGCGTGCAGGCTGCGGTCGACGGCGAGGGCGCTGATCGGCCCGAGCAGAAGCCGCTGGGTACCGGCCTCCAGGTCGAGCACGACGGAGCGTTCGACGTGAGCCCGGTCCTCCAGGCAGGTGACGGCGGTGACGGGAAGGGCGATCGGTACGGGACTCGTGGGCATGCGCGTGTCAGCTCCTGCGGTTGCCGCCGGTCAGGGCCTTGGCGGCCGGGATGCGGATGACGTAGCCGCCGTCGAGGGCGGCGGTGGCACGGGCCGGCAGCTCGATCCGCCACAACCGGGTGCCCGGGGCGTGCTCCTCGGCCTCCGCGCCGTCGGACGGCACCGTCCAGTCGGCCTTCTCCTCGATGCGTACCTCCGCGTCGGAGGCGACCGGCACCCGCTCGCGCACCTCCACGGTCACCGGAACCGTGAGCCGGTTGGCCAGTTCCACGTGGACGCGATGGTCGAGCACGGTCACGTTGTTGCGCAGGCCGGAGGTCGACTCGTGCAGGCTTGTGCGGCGGGTGACCGCGATGGCCTCGTTCGGGCCGAGTCCCACCCGGCACACACCGCCGGGAGCGAGGGTGGGCAGTGAGGTGGTGAGCAGGAACTGCCCGTCGGCCGCGACCTCCAGCGGACCGGCCAGCAGCGCCTGACCGGTGGTGTTGGAGAGCACCAGTGTCGTGTAGACGGCCTGCTCCAGCGACGGCACGCACAGGTACTCGGTGTGCAGCCCCACCGGCACCTCGCCGACGGTGATGGTGTGCCACGAGCCGTCCGAGGGGATGTCGGCCCGGGCCTCGGCGTCGTAGCGGTGGTCGAACGAGCCGGCCGACTCGCGGGGACGTACGGCGCTCCCCGGCAGCGGCAGCGTGGCGACCTCCTCGGCGCGCCGGCGGTGCTCGGCCGTCACCGGGTCGCAGACCGTGCCCGGGAACAGGCGCCCCCGGCGGTCTTCCCGCGCGTCGGGGCCGTACAGGACCAGCGCGGCGTAGTCGAGTTCGGCGGCGCTCGG
>NZ_MUND01000293.1 GCF_002154375.1 Streptomyces glaucescens
GCCGGCCGGCGCGTCGCCCTCGTCGGCTACCCCCGCGGCAGTCCGGCCGGGCTCATCGCCACCGCCCAGGTGACCGGCCGCGGCGGCGCCTGCCCCGACTGGGTCCAGCTGGACGGCCTGCGCACCACCGGGGCCCCGGTCGAACGGGGGTTCAGCGGGGCGGCCGTGTGGGATCCGGCCGACCGGCGGGTCATCGGCCTCGTCACCGCCGCGCTCACCGACCGCGCGGCCAAGGTCGCCTGGATGCTGCCGGTCGAGGCGGCGGCGCAGCTGTGGCCGCCCCTGGCCCGGGCCGTCCGCCCGCCGTCCGCCGCGCCGTGCGCACCTCCCTCGACGGAGGACCAGTACCAACTCGCCGACGCCCTGCTCGACGTGCCGCAGATCGGCCACGACAGCGGCCGGCTGCTGCGGGCCCAGCTGCCCGCCCCGATCCGGCGCGGCGCGCCCGACCACCCCTGGCCCCGGCAGCAGTTGCAGGGTCTGGTGCAGGCCTGCGTGGACCGGCCCGGCGGCTGCGCGGCGCTGCGCGCCGCGGTACTGGCCCTCGGCGGCGAGACACGGTCCGTCCTGGACGCCGTCGCCGTCCTGGACCGCATCTGCTGCGCGGCGCACCCGGCGGACCCCGCCGCCACGGGGAGCGCGGATGACTGACACACGGGAGCGCGTCGACGACGCGCCGCGGGAACTGCCGCGCTATCTGGTGGACGTGGCCGACGACGTCTGCGCGCTGCTGGACCCCCTCGCCTTCGGGCACATGGTCCGCCGATTCGGCCCGCGTTCCCGGGCCGCCGTCGACAGCACCGTGCCGATGTCGCGCCGTGCGCTCCTCGTGCAGTTGATGGAGGAGATGTGCCACCGGCCGGACGGACTCGCCCCGCTGGTACGCCACCTGGAGGTCCGCGAGGGCAACACGACGGCGATCCAGCGGCTGAAGGTGGCCGTCGCCGCCTGGGAGGTGGAACTGTTCGACGCCGAGGAGTGGAACGAGGTGTTCACCCTGCTCGAGGACGTCCGCGTGCCCGACCTGCGCCGCTGGTACGCCCAGTTCCTCGGCGGCCGCGGGCGCCCCGGTCCGCCGGCCCACTGCACCGAACCCTGGTCCGTCTTCCTGCACGCCGCGACGCTCAACGCGCGCCCCGGAGAGAGCCTGCCCTGCTTCCAGCTGCTGCGGCAGCTGGTCCTGGCCGGCGACGGCCGGAACTTCGCCCTCGCCGACTGGGCGGACGCGCACGACACCCTCCCCGCGCCCCGGGACCCCGAGGAGGAGCGGCACGGCCAGGCCCCGGCCCCCCACCCCGGGGACGTCTGGAACCCCACGAGCTACCTGGTCCTGCGCCTGCGGCCGCTGCTCGACTCCGACAGCCGTACCGAGGTCCTGCTCTCCCACTGGTGGCGGACGCATCCGGGACAGCAGCAGCGGGGCGCGGACCGGCGCATGCCCCTGGAGCACGCGGAACGGGCCGTGCGTCAACTCATCCATCGAGCGGAGAGCGACTGGGCATATCTGAAGACGGACATCGCGATCGAGTTCGTCCTTCCGCGTGCTCTGCTGGACCTGCGCGTGGAACGATGGCGCAAGGCCGCTTTTCAAGGAGTGGGTGGGGTGTTGGGGGAGGATCATCACGTCGTCCTGCGCAGCCTGGACCGGCACGACCGGCGCGACCTGCACGGCCGCTGGGGGAGCCGATGGCGCGCGTTCACCGAGGGAAAGGCCGGGCGGGTCCACTGGTTCCCCGAGGACGGCCGGGCCCACCTGCTGTCCGAGCCGCCACCGGCGGTCGTCGTGCTCAGCGAGGCGCCGGGCAGCGCCTGGCGGGACGGCACGGCGCGGCGGCGCACCGACGAACTGGGGGAAGCGCTGCGGGCGGGCGTGCCGATCGTCCTCTGGGACCGCAGGGGCCATGCGGACCCCGCCTTCCGCGCGGAACTGCGCAGCCTGCTGGAGCGCCACGACGCACGTGGACTGCCCGGTGTGGTCAGGGCGTTGCGCATCGCCGCCGCCGACCGCGATGCTGAGGCGAACGCCGTCGTCGGCCCGCACGTGGCGCTGTTGTGGGACGACCCGGACCGTATGCCCGTCGCTTCCCCGGGCAGCGGCCACGAGACCGCCCGCACGGTCGTGGAGGAGGGCCAGTGACGCCACCTGACGACACGTCCGTACCCCACCCCGACGCCGCCCCGCCCGCCCTCGACGGCGAGCGGCCGCGCTGGTGGATCTACCGGGGCACCGGCGAGCCGCTGCCCGACACCACCCTGGGAGAACTCCTCCCACCGCCCCCGCCGTGGCGGGCGTTCCACGGCGGGCCCGTGACCGCGCCTCCGCCCGCCGACGAGGCGGAGACCGCCCGCCGGCTGGGCGGCCACCGGCCCGCCGGATACGCCCCCGCCTACGCGCGCCGGGAGGCGGACCTGGTCAACGCGGCCCTGCTGCTGCGCCGCCCGCTCCTCGTCAGCGGCCGCCCCGGGACCGGCAAGTCCAGCCTCGCCTACCGGATCAGCCGCGAGTTACGGCTCGGCCGGGTGCTGCGCTGGCACATCACGAGCCGGACCACGCTCCAGCGCGGGCTGTACGAGTACGACGCGATCGGCCGTGTCCAGGACACCGCCGCACTGCGCGCCGCGGCCGGCGACACCCCGGCGGAACACGGTCCCACGGCACCGCCCGACATCGGGGACTACATCCAGCTCGGCCCGCTCGGCACCGCCCTGCTGCCGTACGAGGAACCGCGCGTCCTGCTGATCGACGAACTGGACAAGAGCGATCTCGACCTCGCCAACGACCTGCTCAGCGTGTTCGAGGACGGCACGTTCACCATCCCGGAGCTGCGGCGCGCCCGGCGGCGCAACCCGGTGGTCACGGTGCAGACGGACGACCCGGAGGGCGAGGCCGAGATCACCGCGGGCGTGGTCAGGTGCCGTGCCTTCCCGCTGGTCGTGATGACGTCCAACAGCGAACGCGAGTTCCCGCCCGCGTTCCTGCGGCGCTGTCTGCTGCTGCAGATGCCGGAACCCGGCGACGACGACCTGGCCGGGATGGTGGCCGCGCACTTCGGGGAGGAGGTCGCGCAGGAGTGGGGCGGCACGCTCATCGCCAACTTCCTCAAGCGCAGCCGGGAACGCGGCGGGCTCAGCATCGACCAGCTCCTCAACGCCTTCCACCTGGCCGCGACGCGCACCGGCGGCGACGAGGAAGGGCTGCAGAACCTCACCGAGGCCATCTGGCACCGGCTGGACGGCACGGCTCCGGCGGTGAGGCCGGAATGAGCGACCCCGCGGAACCGCCGCCGGCCGGGCTCTCCTGGGACGAACTGAGGGACGCCGTCTACCTGGCCGCCTGCCAGGACGCCGCGGCCCCCTACCGGGACTGGACCCCCCGGCGCCCGGGCGGCGGTCCGGCCCGTGCCCGCCCGGGCGGTGGCCGGACCGAGGCGCCCCCGAGGCCGCGGGACCGGCGGCACGAGGACACCACGCCCGTCGGCGACACCACCGGCGGCCCGGGCCGGGAGGCACCGGGCGGCTCCCGGCCGGAGCCGAAGGCCCCGCCGCCGGTGACCGCGGACGAGTCCGCGCAGGGCGACGGCGAGCCGAGCCACGGTCCGGCCGCCGAGGCGGCCGCAGGCCCCGGAGCGGCGGCCTTCGGAACATCCGGAACCGACACGTCGGCGTTCGGGACGCCCCCCGGGCCGGACGCGGCGGCCGTCACCTCCTCGCCGCTGTCCCGCGGAGGACTGGCTCTCGCCCGCGCGTTGCGCCCGCTGCGCCTGCGCCGGCCGGAACCGGGCGCGCAGGAGCTCGACGAGGAGGCCACGGCCGACCGGATCGCCGCCGACGACCTGTGGCTCCCGGTCTGCCGCCAGCCGGACGAGCGGCGGCTCAGCCTCACCCTGCTGGTCGACACCCACCCTTCGATGGAGCTGTGGGCCGACACGGTCCGTGCCCTGCGCGGCCTGCTGGAGCAGACGGCGGCGTTCCGGCGCATCACGGTCGCCCCCCTCGACGTCGCCACCGCCGGCTCCCTGGTGCGGCGGCAGCGGCGCCGGGTCCCCACAGCGGGCGCCGGGCGGGACGACCTGGTGCTGGTGGTGACCGACGGGTTCGCGCAGTCCTGGCGCAACGGCAACGCGGCCGCTTTCCTGAGCGCGAGCGCCGGAACCCGCCCCACCGCCGTGCTCAGCCTCATGCCGCAGGAGGTCTGGGAGTTCACCCTGCCGAGCGCCGTCCGGGCGCGACTGGACGCCTCGCACCCCGCCCTGCCGAACCGGCGGCTGAGCGTGCTGAGCACCGACAGCCCCGGCATGGCCCTGGACTCCCTGCCGCCGAGACATCTCGACGAGGCCGTGCCGGTGCCGGTGCTGGAACTGACGCCGGGCTCCCTCGGACGCTGGGCGCGTCTGGTGGCCGCGCAGGGCCGGCAGCACGACACGGCCGTCCTGCTCACCGGCCCGCGCGGCGACCTGGGTGCGTCCCGGCAGCTCCCGCCCCTGCCGGAGAGCCCGCCCCCGCGGGCGCGGGACGCGGTCCGGCAGTTCCTGGCCCGGGCGTCGCCGAACGCCGTGGCCCTGGCCCGCCGCCTCGCCGCCGCGCCGCTCAATCTGCCGGTGATGCGGCTGATCCAGAAGTCCCTGCCCGGCGCCGAGGCGTGGAACCTCGCCGAGATCGCGCTGTTCGGGCTGTTGCGCCGCACCGACCGGCGGATCGACGCCGAGGACGACCGGCTGGTCTCCTTCGACTTCGACGAAGGGGTCAGGGAAGAGCTGCTCGGTCTCGGCACCCGGGCCGAGACCCTGACCGTGCTGCGCCAGGTCGCCGCCCATCTGGGCCCTCGGCTGGCCGCCGGGGTGGCGGGCGGGGAGCGCGTGGTCGAGTGGCGTCTGAACGCCCCGGATCCCCCGGTCACCGCCGCCACCCTGCCCTTCGTGCGCCCCCTCCAGTCGGCGCTGTCCGCGCTGTCCGGCCCCTACTCGGCGCGGGCCGGACGGCTGCGGAGGCTCCTCCACGAAGCGGACGCCCCGCCCCCACCGGATGAGGTGACAGAGGGTGATGCGTCCACTACGGTTGGCGACCGTCCGCACTCGCCGCCTCCTGCCCCGCACGGACAGGAGACAGACCCGTCGCAGGAAGCCCCAGGAGGTTCCGTGTCCACCGCGTCGCAGCCCGTCCCGACCGTCACTCGTACGGATGTGCCGCCGCGCCTGTGGGGCAACGTGCCACAGCGGAACCGGAACTTCACCGGGCGCGAGGAACTCCTCGAACAGCTCAACCGGAGACTGACCGAGGGGACGACCGCGGTCCTCCCCGAAGCCCTGCACGGCATGGGCGGGGTCGGGAAGTCCCAGATCGCGATCGAACACGTGTACAGGCACAGTCGCGACTACCGGCTGATCTGGTGGATTCCAGCCGAACAGACCAACCTGATCGTGCAGTCCCTGATCGAACTCGGGGAACAGATGAACCTGCGGGCGGGCGCCGACCGAAGCGCCGTGACCGCCGTCCTGGAGGCCTTGAGGGTCGGCGAACCCTACTCGAATTGGCTCCTGGTCTTCGACAACGCGGAGAACCCTCAGGAGGTGAGGCAGTTCTTCCCCAACGACGGGCCGGGGCGAGTGCTGGTCACCTCCCGTAACGCTCAGTGGTCGAGCCTGGCCAATTCCCTAGAGGTCGATGTGTTTGCACGTGAGGAAAGCGTCGCGCTCATCAAACGACGCAGTCCGGACATTCCCGAGGACGCGGCCGACCGGCTCGCGGACTCCCTCGGAGATCTGCCGCTGGCCGTCGAGCAGGCCGCGGTGTGGCTCGCGGAGACCGGCATGCCGGTCCACCAGTACCTCGATCTCTTCGAGACGAAGTACGCCGAACTCCTGCGGGTGGACCCGCCCGCCGACTACGACCTGCCGGTGGCCGCCGCCTGGAACCTCTCCCTGGACCGGCTGCGCGAGGACCACCCCGCCGCCCTCCAGCTGCTCCAGGTCTGCGCGTTCTTCGCCCCCGAGCCGATCGACTGGGACTTCTTCTCCGCCGTCCGCGGCGTCACCGCCCCGCCCGCCCTGCGCGAGGCGCTGGACGATCCCATCAAACTGGCGCGCGCGGTCCGCGAGATCGGCCGCTACGCCCTCGCCCGCATCGACCACCGCAAGTCGACCATCCAGGTGCACCGCCTGGTGCAGCGCGTGCTCATCGAGCAGATGAACAGCCGCGAACGCGCCGAGATGCGGCACTGCGCGCACGAGATCCTGGCCCACGCGGACCCCCGCAACCCCCAGCGCTCCACGATGTGGCCGCGCTACTCGGCGCTGCTGCCGCACGTGCGCGCCTCCGGCATGGTCGAGTGCCAGGAGGGCTGGGTCCGCGAACTCGTCCTCAACGAGGCGCGGTTCCTGCTCGCCCGCAGCGACTACGAACCCGCGCTGGAGGCCGCGGAGGACGCCGCGGTGCGCTGGCGGGCCCTCCTCGGCGACGACCACGAGCACGTGCTCTCCATCGACCAGGTGCGGGCGGAGACCCTGCGCTGGCTCGGGCGCTACACCGAGGCGTACGAGGTCCAGTCCGAGCTGGTCGAGCGGTACCGGAGGGTCCTCGGCGAGCGGCACGAGGCCACCCAGCGCGCCCTCAGCGTCCTGGCGATCGTGCTCCGCGCCCGCGGCGACTTCTACCGCGCCCGGGAACTGGACCAGCAGGCGTACGAGACGACGCTGCGGGAGCAGGGGCCCGACGACCCCAGCACCCTCCAGGCGGCGCACAACTACGCGGTGAGCCTCCGGCTGGCGGGGGACGTCACACAGGCCCGGCAACTGGACGAGGACACCTACCAGCGCCGGGTCGAGGTCATCGGCGACGACCACCTCCTCACCCTGAGCACCCTGCACCAGCTCTACATCGACCTCCAGGAGCTGGGCCGGTTCCGCGAGGCGCTGGAAGGCCAGGAGGCGCTGCGGGAGCGCGCGGTGCAGATGCTCGGCGAGGAGCACTCGCTGACCGTGTGGATCACCCGGGAACTCTCCGTCACCCGGCGCAAGACCAGCGACCACACCGGCGCCCTGGAACTGTCCCGCAGAGTGCTGGAACTGCTGCGGCGCAAACAGGGCGAGAAGTCCCTCGACACCGTCCGGGCGGCGCTGAACCACGCGACCGACCTGCGGCAGACCGGCGACCTGGCCGGTGCCGCCGCGCTCGGCCGGCAGACCATGACGTACATCCGGGAGATCCTAGGCCCCGAGCACCCGCACACCTACGCGACCGTCACCAACCTGGCCGTGACGTCGCGGCTGCTCGGGCACATCGAGGAGTCGCGCGCGCTCGACGAGGAGTCGGTGACCGGACTCAGCCGGGTGCTGAGCGAACGCCATCCGCGCACCCTGCTCGCCCGGACCAACCTGGCCAGCGACCACTTCGCCCTGGGCGAGGTGAGCCAGGCCCATGACATCGACGCCGAGGTGCTGCGGCAGAGCGTCGAGGCTCGCGGCGAGGAACACCCCTCGACGCTCGCGGTCCGGCTGAATCTGTCGTACGACCTCAAAGGCCTCGGACGGACGCTGGAGGCCAAGGAGCACTACGAGAGGGCGCTCGCCTCATTCCGCCGGGTGCTCGGGCCCGACCACCAGGCCACCCGGGACGCCGCCAACGGCATCCGGGCCAACTGCGACATCGACGCGTTGAGCATCTGAGCCGGGGGGCCGCGCGCCCGCACCGAGCCAGCCGGCCAGGTGCTCGGCGCCGGGCGGCGGCGCCCCCAGCCGCAACAGTGCCTCGTACAGCGCCAGCACCAGTTCCGGGCGCTCCATCAGCAGCCCCGCGGCGTCGGACCGGCAGGCCAGGCCGATGCCGGTCCACGCGTCGGGGGACGGCGGCTGACGGCGGAACCGGCGCAGCGCCGCGTCCGTCTCGCCCGCCACCAGCAGGGCGTCCGCGAGGGTCGCGCCCCTGACGCCCAGCGGATGGCTGCGCCCCTGGGCCAGCTCCCGGCGGACGGCCGCGAAGGCCTCCCGGTCGGTGCACCACAGACGGGCCAGCCAGGTCCGGGCCGCCTGGTGGTCGGCGGGCCGCGGGGCACCGCTCCCGTTCGGCCGCATCCGGGCCGGCGGCAGCTGCGCGGGAGCCGGCCGGCCCGCCAGCAGCCGCCGGGCCAGGGCCAGCGCGTCATCGTCGTCGACCACCAGATGAGCCACCCGCCACGCGGCCCGCTCGTCGCCGTAGGCCAGTCCGGCCAGCTCCCCGGGCGACATGGTTCCGCCCCGCGGCTCGTCCCCGGCGGCCGGGGCGGGGGAGTGCTGCCTCGCGCACCCGGGGTCCCCGTGGACCGACGCGGCGAGCCCCTCCACCACCAGGCCGCCGGCCGGGGTCAGCCCGCCGGCGTTGCGCAGCGCGGCCAGGGCGGGTCGGACCTGGTGGCGGTGGAGCGCGTACTCGAACTCCGCGCGGTCCCTCTCGACGGCGCGCCGGGCCCGCCAGAAGGACATGACCCCGGCGAAGGCATGCGTGCCGAAGAGCAGTCCTCGCAGCGGCCGGGGATCCGCCCGCCACGGGGCGAAGTAGGTCGGCTCCGGTCCCTCCTGGACGGGGAGCAGCAGCGGCACCAGGGCGGCCAGGGAACCGAGCAGACTGTGCCGGGCCTCGTGGATCAGCACGGCCGCCATCGCCGCCGCGTCCAGCGGCAGGGACATGGTGACGGCACCGGGCGCGTCGGGATCGGTGGCGCTGACCACCCGCAGCGGACTGGGCCCCTCGACCGGCACGATCGTGCGGACGGTGCCCGAGACGAGCCGGTGCGCGTCCGGCTGCTCCCGCCGCAGCAGGGCGTCGCTCTCGGCCAGTAGCTCGTGCCAGCGCTCCAGGTCCCGGGGGGCGAGGGCGGCCGGCTCGCGCAGGGAGCGGAAGTCGCGGAACGGGCTGAGATGGTCGAGGGCGACCGCGCCCGTGCCGTACGGTCCGCCGATGCCCCCGGGGCGCGGCAGCGGATGCCAGCCGTCCGAGACCCGCGCCGGGTCGTCCGGCAGCCGCACCGAGCCGCAGTCGCCGAAGACCACCGTGCCGTTCGGCCCGTGGTCCAGCGTCACCACCGCCCACACGCCGCGGCCCACCGAGTCGGTCACCCCCAGCGAGGGCAGCCACACCCGCCCGTGGTGGGCCGGGACCCGGATCGTGGTGCGCACCCCCGCCCGTACGGCCGCGGCACCCGCCAGCACGGCGAACACGGAGGCCGCCGCCCAGCCCGGGATCTGCGTGCCGACCGCGGCGGCACCGTGGCGGAGCTTGCGCAGCATCGGGAACGCCCACAGGCCGACGGCCGGGTCGGCCAGCACGGCTTCGACGGCCGCCGGGTCGGCGCGCTGGACCGTGGCCAGCAGCTCCCACGCGGCGGCGGGCCGAAGGGGCCGGGCGGCGGCCGGTCCGGGGACCTCGTCCGCGCGGCCGACGTGGGCGAGGATCGCCGCGAGGGCGAGCAGCAGACGGCTGCGCTGCGACGAGCGCAGCAGTGCGAGGTCGGCGTCGCCCAGCTGTCCCGTGGCCACCGCCGTGACCGTGCTCAGCGGCAGCCGGAACCGCTCAGGGCCGGTCAACTCTCACGCGGCGTACCACCGGGCGCCCAGGGTGCCGTGCCGCACAGCGCGGCCATCTGGCCCTCGCACAGGGGCGTGGGGGAGGCCGTGAGCCCGTCGAGGAGGCCGGTCACGGCCGAGGGCAGGAGAGCGACCTCTCCCAGCCGGGCCAGGGGTACGTCCGACAGGTCGATGAGGTCCGACTGCAGTGTCTTCGCTGATGTCCCGATGTCCGCCATGCCCCCATGGTGACGGAAGCCACAGCCTCCGGGAAGACCGTCAAAAGACAGACGACCAAGGGGTGTTGGCGCACATGCTCCGCTCACCGGCGGATACCGGCGCACGCCCGAGCGTCGGGAAGTCTTCTTTCAGCCCGCTCTCCGTATGAAATTCTTCTTTCCGCGCCTTGACAGCGTGCCGGGCTCCCCGGAGGATCGTCCCCCGTGAACCTGTCAGACAGCCAGACAGCCGTTCCTGTCCCACGACGGGTCGGCGCCATGGAAGCGGTGCTCGGCCACCTGCGCGGTGCCATCGAGCGCGGCGAGTACGCCATCGGCGACAAGCTGCCCTCCGAGGCCGAGCTGTGCCGCACCCTGGAGGTCTCCCGGCCCGTGCTGCGCGAGGCGCTGCGGGCGCTGCAGGCGCTCGGGCTGACCGTGGCCAAGACCGGCAAGGGCACCTTCGTGGTGGCCGACAGCGTCGAGGACCCCACCTTCGGCGACTACGCGGCCAGCGATCTGCTGGAGGTGCGCCGGCACGTCGAGATCCCGGTCGCCGGGTACGCGGCGCTGCGCCGCACCCCCGAGAACCTCGACCACCTGGCCCATCTCCTCGACCGCATGGAGCGGGAGCGCGACACCACCGCGTGGGTGGCGATGGACACCCTCTTCCATCTGGCCGTGGCCGAGGCCGCCCAGAACCCGGTGTTCCGCCGGGTGATCGAGGAGATCCGGGACGCCCTCGCCCGCCAGTCCGCGTTCCTGAACGAGCTGGGCGGCCGGCGCGAGCAGTCCAACCGCGAGCACCGGGCGATCGTCGAGGCGCTGATCGACGGTTCCGAGCACGACGCGGTGGAGGCGATGTCGCACCACCTCGACCGCGTGGAGACCACCCTCACCGACATCGTGCGCCCCGCGCGCACGGACACCCCCACGGAAGGCGGACCCGAGGCGTGAGCGAGCAGTCCCTGCACAACGATGTGCGGACCGGCGTGCAGAAACGTTCCGGCCATGTCGATGCCGGAGACGAGGGCTACAGCAAGTCCCTCAAGTCCCGGCACGTCAACATGATCGCCATCGGCGGAGCCATCGGCACCGGCCTCTTCCTCGGCGCCGGCGGCCGCCTCGCCGACGCGGGCCCCTCCCTCTTCATCGCCTACGCCGTCTGCGGCGTCTTCGCCTTCCTCGTCGTGCGCGCCCTCGGCGAACTCGTGCTCTACCGCCCCTCCTCCGGTGCCTTCGTCTCCTACGCCCGCGAGTTCATGGGCGAGAAGGGCGCGTACACCGCGGGCTGGATGTACTTCCTCAACTGGGCGACCACCGGCATCGCCGACATCACGGCCGTCGCCACCTACACCCACTACTGGGGCATGTTCTCCGACATCCCCCAGTGGGTGCTCGCACTCGTCGCGCTCGCCGTCGTGCTCACCGTGAACCTCATCTCGGTGAAGATCTTCGGCGAACTGGAGTTCTGGTTCGCCATCGTCAAGGTCGGCGCGCTCGTCGTCTTCCTCTGCATCGGCATCTTCCTGCTGGTCACCCAGCACCCCGTCGACGGCCACACCCCCGGACCGTCGCTGATCACCGACAACGGCGGCGTCTTCCCCAACGGCCTGCTGCCCATGCTGCTGATCATCCAGGGCGTCGTCTTCGCCTACGCCTCCGTCGAACTGGTCGGCGTCGCCGCCGGCGAGACCGAGAACCCGGAGAGGATCATGCCGAAGGCGATCAACTCGATCATGTGGCGCGTGGGCCTGTTCTACGTCGGCTCGGTCGTCCTTCTCTCCATGCTGCTGCCCTGGTCGTCGTACCAGGCGGGGGAGAGCCCCTTCGTCACCGTGCTCTCCAACATCGGGATCCCCGCCGCCGGCGGCATCATGAACCTCGTCGTGCTCACCGCGGCGATGTCCTCCCTCAACTCCGGCCTGTACTCCACCGGCCGCATCCTGCGCTCCATGGCCGTGCACGGCTCCGCCCCGAAGTTCACCGGCGCCATGAGCCGCAGCCAGGTCCCCTACGGCGGCATCCTCCTCACCAGCGGCATCTGCGTCCTCGGCGTAGGCCTCAACTTCGTCGTGCCGGCCGAGGCCTTCGAGATCGTCCTGAACTTCGCCGCACTCGGCATCCTCGCCACCTGGGGCATGATCATGGTCTGCCATCTGCTGTTCTGGCGGAAGACCCGGCGGGGCGAGCTGGACCGCCCCGGCTACCGGCTGCCGGGCTCCCCCTGGACCGAGATCGTGACGCTGGCCTTCCTCGCCTCCGTCCTGGTCCTCATGTACGCCGACGGCGGCGCCGGACGCACCACCGTGCTGTGCCTGCCGCTGATCGTCGCCGCCCTGGTCGCCGGCTGGTACGCCATCCGCGGCCGCATCGGAAACCCGACCAAGGCCGACGTGTGAACCACGCCCCGGCCGACACCCACCCACCGAAGAACCAGGCAGTGATGTACAGCAGTTCCGTCGCGGACG
>NZ_MUND01000294.1 GCF_002154375.1 Streptomyces glaucescens
GGCGGGCGTGGACGGCACCGATGCCGCCGAGGGCGTTGGCGCACAGCCACACCTCGCCGAGCGCGCAGGAGGGGCAGTTCCCGCAGGACGGCGCCCAGTTGAGGACGACCGGGTCGCCGGGGGCGACATGGGTGACGCCCTCGCCGACGGCGAGCACGGTGCCCGCGCCCTCGTGGCCGAGGACGGCCGGGAGGGGCACCTTCATGGTGCCGTTGGACAGGGACAGATCGGAGTGGCACACCCCGGCGGCGGTGAGCCGGACCCGGACCTGCCCGGGTCCGGGCTCGGGCAGCTCGATGCCGGTGATCTCCAGCGGGGCGCCGACGGCGGGCACGACGGCGGCTCGGACGGTGGCACGGACGGCCATGACAGATGACTCCCTACGACCCGGAGGGGCTCAGAACTGGAGGGACTTGGTCTGCAGGTACTCGGCCAGGCCGTGGCTGCCGAGCTCCCGGCCCACGCCCGACTGCTTGTAGCCGCCGAACGGAGCCAGCGGGTTGAACCGGCCGCCGTTGATGTCGACCTGCCCGGTCTCCATCCGGCGCGCGAAGGCGACCGCCGTCGCCTCGTCGGCCGCCCAGACCGCGCCCGCCAGGCCGTAGACCGTGCCGTTGGCGATGCGCAGGGCGTCCTCCTCGTCCTCGTAGCGCAGGATCGACAGGACGGGGCCGAAGATCTCCTCCTGGGCGACGGTCATCTCGGGGGTGACGTCGGCGAAGACGGTGGGGCTGACGAAGTAGCCCTGCTCGCGCGGGGCGTCGGGGCCGCCGGCCACCAGCCGGGCGCCCTCGGCGACGCCCTGCGCGATGTACCCGAGCACCCGCTGCTGCTGCTTGGCGTTCACCACCGGGCCGATGCGGTCGCCGTACTTGGCGGCGGCGGCCGCCGCCAGCTCCACCGCCTCCTCGTAGCTGTCGCGGTGGACCAGCATCCGGGTCCAGGCGCTGCACGTCTGGCCGGAGTTGGACATCACGTTGGCGACGCCCACGTTGACCGCCTTGGCCAGGTCGGCGCCGGGCAGGATCACGTTGGCGGACTTGCCGCCCAGCTCCAGGGCGACCTTCTTGATGCCGGAGCCGGCGACCGCGCCGATCTGCCGGCCGACGGCGGTGGAACCGGTGAAGGAGACCAGGTCGACGTCCGGGTGCTCGGCGAGCGTCTGGCCGGCGACCGGGCCGAGCCCGGTGACCAGGTTGAAGACACCGGCCGGGATCCCGGCCCCGTCGACCACCTCGGCGAACAGCTGGGCGGTGAGCGGGGTGTCCTCGGCGGGCTTCAGGACGACCGTGCAGCCAGCGGCGAGCGCGGGGGCGACCTTGGCGACGATCTGGTGCAGCGGGTAGTTCCAGGGGGTGATCGCGGCGACCACGCCGATCGGCTCGTGGAGGACGGTGGAGTTGCCGACCTTCTCCTCGAAGGCGTGCGTGGCGGCCAGTTCGGCGTAGGAGCCCGCGACCGCGACCGGCGCGCCGACGTGGACGGTCTGGGAGAACTTCAGCGGCGAGCCGAGTTCGGCCGTGACCGTCTCGGCGATCTCCTCGGCCCGCGCCACCAGGCCGTCCCGCAGGGCGGTCAGCCGCGCGGCCCGTTCGGCGGGCGGGGTGGCGGCCCAGCCCGGCAGGGCGGTACGGGCGGCCCGTACGGCGTCGTCGACGTCCAGCGCGGTACCGGCCGGCACCTGGCCGATGACCTGCCCGTCGACCGGGTTCACGACGTCGATGACGTCCGCTCCGGCCGCCGGGCGCCAGGCGCCGTCGATGTACATGCCGTCATGTGCCTTCATCGCGTTCCCTCCGGGCGGGCCTCGTCGTCGCCCCCAAACTAGCGCCGTTAGTTTTACGGCACCAGGGGCGCCCCGCATGGCACGGCTCACCCTACCCGGCCGCGGCTCAGAAGTCGACCCGCGCCCGGATGCCCACACGCGACCGCCTCCTGGCCGCACCGCTGCGCGCAGGCGCGCCGGATCTCCCCGGTCCTCCGGTCCCGCGCCGCCGCCTCGGCCACCGGATACAGCAGGACCAGCCGGCACGACCGCTCCTTCCCGACCACGCCGTGCCCGTCCCGCCACTGCCCGCGCCCCTCCTGCACGGTCGGCCCGTCCGGGAGAGCCGGGGTCACTCCCGGTCCGGGGCTCGGTGAACTCCCGCTCCGCGACGGCCGGACCGCCGAGCCGGTGCCAGAGGCGCCGGGGGTTGGGGCGCCCCGGTACGGGGGCGCCCGGGTACGGGGGCGCGAGTGCGGGCGTCCGTTCAGGCCGGCTGGTTGCCGTGGCAGCCCGGGCCGCCGGCTCGGTGCCGTGGCAGCCCAGGAGTGCTGTGCGCCGAGTGCTGTGCGCCGGCGTCCGCTCAGGCCGGCCGGCTGCGGGTGCCGCTCAGGCCTCGCTGCGGCGGCGGGCCCGCGGCGGGCGCACCTCGCGCGCGCCCTCCCCCGCCGCCGGCTGCGCCGGGGCGCGCAGGGCCACCCCGGAGGACAGCAGCAGCAACGCGCCGAGCATCACGAACGGCGCGGCCACCCCCGCCACCCCGGCGACCAGGCCTGCCGTGGCCGGGGCGGCGACCTGGCCGAGGCGGTTGCCGGTCAGCCGCAGGGCGAGCGCGGTGGACCGGGCGTCCTCGGGCGCCGCCTGCACGACCGTCGTCATGGACAGCGGCTGCCCGACGCCGAGGCAGAAGCCGAGCGCGGCCAGCATCAGGGCGAGCGCCCACACCGGCACCGGCACGGCGACGCCCGCGCAGAGCACGGCGGCCAGCAGACAGGTCACGGTGAGCAGCGCGGTGCGGCCGAGCAGCCGCAGCAGCGGGGTGAGCACCAGGCGGCAGGCGATGGTGGCCGCCGCCCGCAGGCTGAGCAGCAGCCCGATCACGGACGGGTCGATGCCCCGGTGCTCGCCGACCACCGGCAGGTAGGCGGTGAGGATGTCGGTGGCGGACAGCACGGAGAGGCTGATCAGGATGCCCGCGGGCACGCCCCGGGCGCGCAGGATGCGGTGCACGGGGACACGGTCGCCCGCGCCCGTACGGGACGTGGAGGCCGTACGGCGGTGCTCGATGCGCCACAGCGAGGTGAAGGCCACCGCGGCGCCCGCCCCCGCGACGAGCAGGGCGAGCGCGCTGCTGCCCGCCCGGTCGGGGCCGCCGATCAGCGCGCCGGCCGCGATCGGGCCGACGAGCTGGCCGAGGGAGGCGCCGATGGTGAAGTGGCCGAAATTGCGGTCCTGTTCGTGTGGCGCGGACTGGCGGGCCACCAGGGACTGGGCGCCGATGACGAAGCAGAGGTGGCCGAGGCCCATCACGCCGCTCCAGACCGCCATGGCCCACAGGGAGCCGGCCAGGCCGCTGAGCGCGCAGCCGCCGGAGATCAGCACGACGCCGGCGGGCAGCAGCGGCGCGCAGCGGCCGTGGTCGGTACGGCGGCCCAGCGGGACCGCGGCGAACAGCGGGAGGAGGGCGTAGACGCCCGCGATCACGCCGATCGCCCGTTCGTCGGCGCCCAGCGCGAGGGCCCGGTAGGAGACGGCGGGCCGGGCCATCGACACCGCCCCCTGCGCGAAGCTGAAGGCGATGACGAGGCGGAGCAGCCAGCCGCGGTTCCCACCGGGCCCCATGGTCGTTACCTCCGGAGGGGAAGGAGTCGAGGGCGACGGACGACGTGGTCGGAAGGACGTCAGATGATGCCGAACAGAATGCCCGCCCCGAGGATGACCAGGCAGGTGAGGGCGGCCCACTTGACCACGAACCGGGTGTGGTCGCCGAACTCGACCTTCGCCATGCCGACCAGCACGTAGACGGCCGGGACGAGCGGGCTGGACATGTGCAGCGGCTGGCCGACGAGGGAGGCGCGGGCCATCTCCAGCGGCGAGACGCCGTGCGCGGCACCGGCCTCGGCGAGGACCGGCAGGACGCCGAAGTAGAAGCCGTCGTTCGACATGAAGTAGGTGAGCGGGAGGCTGAGCACACCGGTGACGAGGGCCATGTGCGGGCCCATGCCCTGGGGGATGACGTCCACCATCCACTTGGCCATGGCGTCGACCATGCCGGTGCCCTGGAGCACGCCGGTGAAGACGGCGGCGGCGAAGACCATGCCGGAGACGTTGAGGACGTTGTCGGCGTGGGCGGCGATGCGGGCCTTCTGGTCGGGGATGCGCGGGAAGTTCACGGAGAGCGCGAGCGCGGCGCCGAGCAGGAACAGCACCGGGATCGGCAGCCACTCCATGATCATGGCGGTGAGCAGGGAGACCGTGAGCAGCGCGTTGAACCAGTAGAGCTTGGGGCGCAGGGTGTCGCGGTGGGGGTCGAGCCCCTGGAAGTCGTCGTCCTCGTCGGCGGAACCGGCGGATGCGGCGGGACCGGAGGCGTCGGCGCCCGTGCTCGCGCCGGAGCCCCCGGTGAGCCGCTCGTCCTCGGCGTCGGCCCCGGAACCGGCGCCCACCAGCACCGTCTCCTTCTCCTCCACCAGCACCTCGTCCAGCGTCAGCACACCGAGCCGCTTGCGCTCGCGCAGACCGAGGACGTAGGAGAGTCCGATCACGAAGAGCAGGCCGACGGCGAGGGCCGGGATCATCGGGACGAAGATGTCGCTGGCGTCCAGCTTGAGCGCGGTGGCGGCGCGGGCGGTGGGGCCGCCCCAGGGCAGCGTGTTCATCACGCCGTTGGCCATGGCGGCGACACCGGTCAGGACGACCAGGCTCATCTTCAGCCGCTTGTAGAGCGGGTACAGCGCGGAGACCGTGATCATGAAGGTGGTCGAGCCGTCGCCGTCCAGCGACACGATCGCGGCGAGCAGGGCCGTCCCGACGACGATCCGCATCGGGTCGGCCTTGCAGAACTTCAGGATGCCTCTGACGATCGGGTCGAAGAGACCGACGTCGATCATCACCCCGAAGTAGACGATCGCGAACATCAGCATCGCCGCGGTGGGAGCGAGGCTGGTGACGCCGTCGATGACGTAGTCGCCCAGGTGGGCGCCCTTGCCGACGAACACGCAGAACAGCGCGGGGATCAGCACGAGCGCCGCGATCGGCGACATCTTCTTCATCATGATCAGGACCAGGAAGGTCGCGATCATGGCGAAGCCGAGGATGGTCAGCATGAGTGGATACCTAACGTTCGCCCTTGAACTCCCACCTGGGCCGGCGGTGCGATGGACGTTAGGTCCCGTCAAGCAGCGTTAACAAGACGTTGACACGCGAGCAATAAGCGCAAAACTGCTGGTCACAGCTTTGCTCAGGTCAACGCCCGGAACAATTCAGGCCATCGGGGCCAGCTCGACGGGAACGCCGTTGAGCACCGCGTTGCCCGACAGCGGGTCCAGCAGGCTGCCGTCGAGGAGCTGGTTGACGTTGACGCCGGGATCGGCCGCGGCATGGCGGAGCCGGGTGCCCGGACGGTCGTGGCCCCAGCCGTGCGGCAGACTCACCACACCCCGCCGCACCGCGTCGGTGACCTCCGCCACGGCCGTGACCGCTCCCCCGGCGCCCTTGACCCGCACGGACGCCCCGTCGCGCACACCGAGCCGTTCGGCGTCCTCCGGGTGGATGTGCAGGGTGCAGCGGTTGGTGCCGCCCGTGAGGGCCGGGATGTTGTGCATCCAGGAGTTGTTGGAGCGCAGGTGGCGGCGGCCGACCAGGAGCAGTCCGGCGGGGCGCTCGGCCATGGCCCGCTTCAGCCGGGGCAGGTCGCCGGCGATCGGGCCGGGCAGCAGCTCCACCTTGCCGGTGCGGGTCCTCAGCGGCTGCGGCAGGCGCGGACGCAGCGGCCCGAGGTCGATGCCGTGCGGGTGGGCGAGCAGTTTCTCCAGCGTCAGCCCGTCCTCGCGGGCGCCGAAGCCGTCGCCGTAGGGGCCGAGGCGCAGCATCAGGTCGAGCCGTCGCTCGGGGCCGCTCTCGCCGGCGAGCTGCGCGGCCAGTTCACGCGGGTCGCGGCCGTGCACCGGGGAGTGCGGGTCCTGGACCGCCCTGCCGAGGGTCTGGTCGATCACCATCGCGTCGACGGCGCCCGGGTCTGCCCCGTGCATGCCCGTCACCGCGAGGACCAGCCGGGCCAGGATCTCCGTCTCGGCCATCCGGCCGGGCTCCAGCGGGATCGCGGGCCGGGTGTAGCGGACCTGGTTGCGGATGGCGAGGGCGTTGAAGGCGAAGTCGTGGTGCGGGCTCTGCGCGGGCGGGGGCGGCGGCAGCACGACGTCGGCGTGCCGGGAGGTCTCGTTGAGGTAGGGGTCGACGCTGACCATGAAGTCGAGGGAGCCGAGCGCCTTGTCGAGGCGGTCGCCGTCGGGCGCGGAGAGCACGGGGTTGGCGGCGACGGCGACGAGCGCGCGGATCGGTTCGCCGTCCTGCGTCGCGGTGTCGATCTCCTCGGCGAGCGCGGAGATGGGCAGCTCGCCCTTCGCCTCGGGGTGCCGGCTCACGCGGGAGTGCCAGCGGCCGAGGGCGAAGCCCTTGCCGGGGCCGGCCGGGCGGGGCGTCCGGTCGGTGGCTGCCTGCGGGAAGAGGGCGCCGCCGGGCCGGTCGAGGTTGCCGGTGAGGATGTTGAGGATGTCGACGAGCCAGCTGGCGAGGGTGCCGTGCGGGACGGTGCAGCTCCCGATCCGGCCGTAGACGGCGGCGGTGGGCGCGGCGGCCAGCTCGCGGGCGAGGAGGCGCGGCACCTCGGGGTCGACGTCGCAGGCGGGGGCGACGGCGTCCGGTGTGAAGTCGCGGAGGGCTGCCCGCAGTTCGTCCAGCCCGTCCAGGTGCGGGGCCAGCTCGCCGACGTCGGCCAGCTCTTCCTCGAACAGCACGTGGGCGGTCGCCGCGAGCAGCAGCGCGTCCGTGCCGGGCCGGATCGCGATGTGCCGGTCGGCGAGCCGGGCGGTGCGGGTGCGGCGCGGGTCGATGACGGTGAGGGTGCCGCCGCGGGCCTTGAGCGCCTTCAGGCGGCCGGGGAAGTCGGGTGCGGTGCACAGGCTGCCGTTGGACTCGAGCGGGTTGGCGCCGATCAGCAGCAGGTGGCCGGTGTGGTCGAGGTCGGGGACGGGGATGGCGCCCGCGTCGCCGTAGAGGAGGCCGCTGGAGACGTGTTTGGGCATCTGGTCGACCGTGGAGGCCGTGAACAGGCTGCGGGTGCCGAGCGCGCCGAGCAGGACCGGCGGGTAGAGGGCGCCGGCCATGGTGTGCACGTTGGGGTTGCCGAGGACGACGCCCACCGCGTGCGGGCCGTGCCGCTCGACCACCGGGCGGATGCCCGCCGCGACCGCGTCGAAGGCCTCCTCCCAGGTGGCTTCGCGCAGTTCGCCGTCCCGGCGCACCAGCGGGGTGCGCAGCCGGTCGGGGTCGCCGTCGACGGCGCCGAAGGAGGCGCCCTTGGGGCAGATGAAGCCCTGGCTGAAGACGTCGTCGCGGTCACCGCGGGCGCCGGTGACCGCGGTGCCCTCGATGGTGAGGGTCAGCCCGCAGGTGGCCTCGCACAACGGACAGATACGCAGAGCGGTGCGGGACACGGGTCCTCCCGGGAGCTGGCGGCGGCGACGGCGCGCGGACGGAGCCGAGCATACCGACCGGTAGGCATGAAAGGGGAGGCCCTTGCGCGACTCCCCTGCGTCCGTCGCGGCTCCCGCGGCGCGGCCGTCAGTCCAGCAGGCGCCCCAGATAGGAGCGCAGCAGCTCCCGCATCTCCGCGATGATCCGCTCGTCCCCCCGCGGGTCCACCCGGAAGGCCAGCTGGACGAGGGTGTCGGCGGTCTCCACGGCGATCAGGAACGTCCGGCGCAGATCCTCGTCGGGGGTGCGGCCGAGGAAGCCGGAGAGCAGGTCGGTCAGCCGGTCGGCGACCCGGTGGTTGGGCTCGCCCTGCCGGGCGCCGACGGGGATCTGGTTGCCGAAGTCGACCAGGGAGAAACCGGGCGCGGTGCGCTTCATGGCCAGGTACTCGTCGAGCACGGCGTCCATGGCCGCCCGCCAGTCCCCGGCCCGGGCGTCCTTCAGCCGCCCGGTGACGCGCTCGGCGTAGCGCTCCAGGTTGCGCTGGGCGAGCGCGTCCGCCATCTGCCGTTTGTTGCCGAAGAAGCGGTAGACCGAGCCGATGGGGACACCGGCGCGCTGGGCGACGGCGCGGGTGCTCAGCGCGTCGTAGCCGACCTCGTCGAGGAGGTCGGCACAGGCGTCGAGGATCCTGGTCAGCCGTTCGGCGCTGCGGCGCTGGACGGGCGCGCGGCGGAGCGTGGTCGCGTGGGGCACGGGCTTCATGATGCCTTTCCGTGGCGGTCCGGTGAACCTCACCCCCCAGTACGGACACCGATGGCCACAGCACTCATCTCGCCGCCGAGTCAGCGCCTCGCCCCGGGCGCCGCGGAGCCCTCCGCGCTCCTCCCGGGTGCCGGTTCGGACGCGGAGACGGTGATGTCGGCGGTGCTCTCGACCGGCTCGCCGTCCACCGCCCACACGGTGCCGTCGTCGGCGTAGAGCCGGGCGGTGACCTGGTGGGTGCCGCGCGGGACGAGGCGGCCGGGCAGCCGGTACTCGGGGCCGCGCAGTTCGGCGACGTACCGGCCGTCGACGAAGAGCCGCGCGGTGCCGCGCCCGGCCACCGCCTCGGCGGGCGCCCGGGCGGGTGAGAAACGGAAGCCGTCGAGGGTCAGCCGGACCCGCCAGCCGCCGTCGGCCGGGGCGGGCTGCACCTCGATGCCGACCTCGGGGGCGTCCTCCTCGTCGACCTGGCGGTAGGGCCGCCCCTGGTCGTCCCTGTCCTCCAGCACCCTGCCCACGGGCGCGGGTGCGCCTCCGCCTCTTCGCTCTTCTGTGTCACCGGTGCCGCAGCCCGCGGATCCGGCCAGTACGAGGACACAGACCGCGAACGCGGCGGTGAATCCGCGCGTCCATGACATGCCGGCGAGCGTAGAACACGGGTGCGACGCGTCGAATCCCCCTCAGGTCTGGTTCTCGTAGTCCTCCGGTAGTCCGCCGAGAGGAGAGGGCGCGGGCCGGCACGGACCCCTTGCGCGGGAGCAACCGCAATCCTACGGTGATCCATAGGAATCAGGCCGACCCTCACCGGCACTCCACCACCGGTACAAGGAGCAGTGATCATGAGCGGGGACGCACGCAAGGCCGCCGAAGGGCTGGCGTACTCTTCCGGGTTCGGCAACGAGCACAGCTCCGAGGCGGTCCCGGGCGCCCTGCCCGAGGGCCGCAACTCACCCCAGCGCGCCCCGCTGGGGCTGTACGCGGAGCAGCTGAGCGGTACGGCGTTCACCGAGCCCCGGGCGCACAACCGCCGCTCCTGGCTGTACCGGATCCGCCCGTCCGCCGCCCACCCGGCGTTCACCCGCACCGGCAACGGCGCGCTGCGCACCGCGCCCTTCAACCAGACGGTGCCCGACCCCAACCGCCTGCGCTGGAACCCGCTCCCGGAGCCCGAGCCCGGCACCGACTTCCTGAAGGGCCTGTGGACTCTGGGGGGCAACGGCGACGTCGCCCAGCGCTCCGGCATGGCCGTGCACCTCTACCACGCCAACGCCTCCATGACCCGCGTCTTCAGCGACGCGGACGGCGAGCTGCTGATCGTCCCGGAGCGCGGCGGGCTCCTGCTGCGCACCGAGTTCGGCCTGCTCCACGCCGAGCCGGGCCATGTGGTGCTGATCCCGCGCGGGGTCCGCTTCCGGGTGGAGCTGCTCGACGAGACCGCCCGCGGCTACGTCTGCGAGAACTACGGCGCCCCCTTCCGCCTCCCCGACCTCGGCCCGATCGGCGCCAACGGACTCGCCAACGCCCGCGACTTCCACGCGCCGGTCGCCGCGTACGAGGACGTCGATGGCCCGGTGGAGGTGGTGAACAAGTTCTGCGGCAACCTCTGGACGGCCACCTACGACCACTCCCCGCTGGACGTGGTCGCCTGGCACGGCAACTACGTTCCGTACGTCTACGACCTGCGCCGCTTCAACGTCATCGGCACCATCTCCTACGACCACCCCGACCCGTCGATCTTCACGGTGCTCACCTCCCCCTCGGACACCCCCGGCCTGGCCGGCGTCGACTTCGTCGTCTTCGCGCCGCGCTGGCTGGTCGGCGAGGACACCTTCCGGCCGCCGTACTTCCACCGGAACGTGATGAGCGAGTACATGGGCCTGATCGAGGGCGCCTACGACGCGAAGGCGGAGGGTTTCGTGCCGGGCGGCGGCTCGCTGCACAACATGATGTCCGCGCACGGACCCGACCGGGAGACGTTCGACAGGGCGAGCGCGGCCGAGCTGAAGCCGCAGAAGATCGACGACGGGCTGGCGTTCATGTTCGAGACCCGCTGGCCGGTGACGCTCACCCCGCAGGCGGCGCAGGCGGACCACCTGCAGCGGGCCTACGACGACGTCTGGCAGGGCCTGGAACGCCACTTCGGCGCGCGCTGACCATGGCGCGCCCCCACGGCCCACTGTTGCACTGACGATTCCGCAACCGGTACGGATGGCCCCGTGACCTCCTTCGCCCCGGACTCCATCGTCCTGAACCGCAAGCTGCCGCTCTGGTACCAGGTGTCGCAGTCGCTGCGCGCCTCGATACTCGGCCGCTCGCCCCGGGACCCGCTGCGGCTGCCCACCGAGGAACAGCTCGCCGGGCACTACGGCGTGAGCGTGCTGACCATGCGGCAGGCGCTGAAGGAACTGGAGGACGAAGGGCTCATCACCCGGCATCGCCGGCGCGGCACGTTCATCGAGCCGAGCGCCCGCCGGGGCTCACCGGTCCGGCTGCTCGGCTCGGTGGACGCGATCGTGGCCCAGCAGTCCGGCATGACGACCGAGCTGCTGGAACACGGCCGCGCCCCCGTGCCCGCCGAGGCCGCGGAGTACTTCCCGGACCTCGCCGAGGCCGCCGCCTACCACCGGCTGCGCAGCGACGCCGAGACCGGCGAGCCGACCAACCACGCCCGCAACTGGGTCCGCCCCGAACTGGCCGACCGCATCGACCTCGACGACCTGGTGCGCTGGCCGATGACGAAGGTGCTGCGCGATGTGGTCGGCGCGGACATCAGCCGGATCACGGACACCGTGGAGGCCCGTCTCGCCGACCCGGAGACCGCCCGGCTGCTCCAGGTGCCGCTGCTCAGCCCGATCCTGCACTACACGGGCGTCACCTACGACGGGGACGGCCGCGTCCTGGACGTGGCCGTCATCCACTACCGCGGCGACCGCTTCTCCTTCACGGTCACCCTGGACGCCACATAGAAGACGGGCCGGGGGCAGGAGACGAAGTTCGTATATCAGGCGGACGTTGGGCGGATCAGTCGGACACAATGCGGCAATGGTTGATCACGTTCCAAGTGCTCCACGTCCGGACTTCCTCAGCAAGCCGTCGCTGAGAGGGGAACAGGTGCTGCTCCGGCCGGTCACGGTGGACGACGTGCCTGCGCTGATGCCGATATTCCTGGATGCGGAGGTATCACGGCTGACCGGCAGTCATGACGACGGCATACCCGATGAGGGTCGCATACGGGCCTGGTACGACAGCCGCCGGGAGCAAGATGACCGGCTGGACCTTGCCGTGGTCGAGCAGGTGACGGGGAACGTCATCGGCGAGGTGGTCCTCAACGAGTGGAATCCGGGTAACGAAAGTTGCAGCTTCCGCATCTGCCTGGTGCCCGGCACTTATGGGTCTGGTCTGGGGACGGAGGCGACCCGTCTGATCGTCGGGTACGGCTTCGAAAAGCTCGGGCTGCACCGCATCGCGCTGGAGGTCTACGCGTCCAATCCGCGAGCTCGCCGCGCATACGAGAAGGTGGGGTTCGTCGCGGAGGGTGTGCTGCGTGACGCACTGCTCTGGGAGGGCGAACGGGTGGACGCGACGGTGATGTCGATCTTGGCTCCGGAGTGGTTCCAGCACGGTGGACGTCCGGAAACAGCCGTCCACGCGTCGGACTGACCGTGCCGCTGACGTCAGGCGCCCGTTGTTCCGCTCATGATGACCGCATCATTCACCCGTCATGGCATAGAACAATCCCGCGGCCGCCAGGATCGTGCCGATCACCCGGAAGGCGAGCCTGTTGGATGCCTCGAACCGTCCGCCGGACCGTCTGCTGAGTGTGCTCGCCACACGCGGGCCCATGAGGGCTGTAGCCAGCCCGAACAGGGTGATGAGAGCGCCCACGACAATGACCAAAACGACAGCTCCTGGTATTCGGCGGCGAGGGCCTCTCTGTAGGAGAAGCCCTCGCACGCGTGCTTGTGTGGTCAGCGACGCCGCTTGGCGTACATGATGCCGACGAAGATCATGGCGACGATGAACATGCCGATGGCCAGGTAGGGAGACCACGACGGCCCGTCGGGTCGGTCATTGGCGACTTCGATGAGAGCAAGCATGCAGGGTCTCCCGAGCTGTCAGAAGGTGTATTTGGCGGTACCTGAGCACTTGCCGGTGCTGCCGCCTGTGCCCACGCCCTCGCTGCCGTCAGTGCTCACGGACGCTTCGAGCGGTCCGAAGCCGCAAGCGACTTCCCCCGTCCACCCTCGGTCGGCCGAGCCGGATGCGAGACTGGCATCGGCGCTGCCACCAGGTGTACCGACGCCGGCACTGACATAGGGATGGACACCGCCGTCCTCGTTGATGCTCACGCCGGCGCCGCCGCAGATCCAGAAGCAGGCTTCGCCGCCGATGTCCAACGACAGCAGACCATTGGGGTCGATGCGGTTGACGGGGTCGCCTTCGGCGTAGAGGTAGGGGTTCTTCTCTTGGCCGGAGGGGTCGGGCTGGGTGAAGCGGCCGATGTTGGCGTCGTAGTAGCGGGCCTGGAAGTGGTAGAGGCCGGTGGGGTCCTGGTAGCCGCCGGCGAAGCGGTAGGGCTGGGCGATCGGTTCGGAGGACTGGGCGAGGATGCGGACGCCGCGGGGGCTGTAGGTGTAGGTGTTGACCTTGTTGCCGTCCGCGTCCGCCAGGGCGACCACGCTGCCGATGGCGTCCGTGAGGTAGAAGTACGTCTTGCCCCCGGTCGTCATGGAGTTCAAGGTGCCCCCGGGCTCGCGGTTGAATCCCATGTCCACACCGGCGGTCGTCTTCGCCGACAGGCCGAGCGGCCCGTTGTGGAAGAAGGTGTCACCGAGACGGATACGTTCGCTCTGGTCGGTGGAGCCGTACTGCCCCGCGTACGCCTTGGCGGCGACCGTGATCGACGACATCTGCGAGTGGTCGGTCCACTGCTCGCCGGTGCGGGCGTAGTCGTCGGTGGAGGCGCCGGCGGTCTCGTTGCCGATCTGGTCGTAGGACCAGGGGCCGCTGGTGGTGGACTTGGCCGTCAGCTGCTGGGCGTCGTTGTAGGAGTAGGTGGTGCCGCGCGGGCAGCCCTGGTCGGTGCCCTGCGAGGTGAGGTTGCCGGCCAGGTCGTAGCAGTACTGCCAGGAATCCGTGATCGCCCCGGCCTTCTCCTCCTTGGCGTAGGAGAAGCGGCCCGCCCCGTCGTAGGAGTACGTCCGCTTGGTGCCGCGGACGGTGTCCGTGGAGGTGCGGATCTTGCCGCCGTCGGTGGCGGCGTTCGCGCCGTAGCCGTACGTGTAGGCCAGGTCGATCAGGGTGCCCTGGGGTGAGGTGGCTCTGATCGAGGTGGGACGGCTGGACTTGTCGACGTCGACCTTGTGCACCGTGCCGCCGGGGTAGGTGGTCGTGGTGCGGACGTCGTTGTTGTTGTAGGTGTAGGTCGTGATCCGGCCCTGCGGGTCCTTCAGCTGCGTGAGCTTGTTGACCTCGTTCCAGGTGTAGTCGACCGTACCGGCCGGGTCCCGGTAGTAGTCGACGTTGCCGGCCGGGGTGTAGGCGAGCAGGGTCTGGGAGCCGTCCTGGAGGTGGCGGACCGTCTCACGCTGGAGCGGGTCGAACTCGTACTTGGTCATGCCGGTGCCGTCGGAGCGCTGGACGAGGTTGCCGTCGCCGTCGTACCAGTACTCGACCTTCACCGTGCTCGGCGAGGTCACGGTGCGGATGCGGTCGAGGTTGTCATAGGTGTACGTGATCGTGACGCCACGGGCGTCCGTGACCGTCTTGGTGCGGCCCAGGTCGTCGTAGGTGAAGGTGGTCCGGGCCAGCGGGGCAGGGGGCTGGACCCAGTCCAGGTTGCCCTTGCCGTCGTAGTGGAAGTCGGTGACGACGGTCTTCGTCGACGTCATCTTCGTCCTGGCCTTGCAGCGCTGGCCCTCGAAGCCGCCGCAGGTCGGGGTAGCGGGGTTGTAGTCGAAGGAGACACTGCCGCCGCCGGTGCCGGTCTGCGCCACCGAGGTGGTGTTGCCGACCGTGTCGTAGGTGAAGGCCGTCTTCTCGCCGTCGGCGTTCGTGGAGTCCTTCGGCACGTCCCCGCCGGCGATCGTCTGCCACGTGTTCACCGTTTTCGCCCCGGTGGGCACGGCGACGGACGCGAGGTTGTTGCGGGCGTCGAAGCCGTAGTCCGTGACGTTGCCGGGCGTCGTACCCGACCCCATCGCGTCGGTGGCGGTGTCGATGTTGTGGTTGGCGTCGAACTTGGTCGACCGCGTGCGCTGGAGATGGTCGGTGACCTCGGTGACCCGGCCGTCGCCGTCGTGCGCGTACTTGGTGGAGTGCAGCTCCGGGTCCTTGGCCGTCGTCGTGCCCGCCGCGGTCGGCGAGGCGGCCGTGTAGCTGTAGGTCCAGGTGGGGCCGGTGTGGCCGTCGCTGTTGAAGCCCGTGCCGCGCAGCATGGAGGTGACGCGGTTGACGTCGTCGTAGGTGAAGACGGTCACCCGTCCCTCGTCCGTGGTGATCTTGCCGATGCGGCCGGAGGAGTCGTAGTGGAAGGTGACCGTCTTGCCCTCGGTGTCGGTGGTGGTGGCCAGGTTGCCGGACGCGTCGAGGTTGTGGACGGCGGTGCGGCCGGTGTTGTCCTTGGCCTGCCACTGGGAAGGAGAGGTCTTCACGAGGTCGATCCAGCGGCCCGAGCGGGTCTCGGTCAGCTTGAATCCCTTGTTCTCACCGCTGACGTCGTGCTGGGTGACGGTGATCGTGCCCTTGTTGCGGTCGGTGACTTTCGTCAGGGTCCCGTATTGGTTGTAGGTCTCCTTCGACCCTGACTTCCACTTGGTCAGGGTGTAGGTGCCGTCCGTGTTCTTCCGCAGATCCTGCGAGTAGCCCTTCGGCGTGGTGAATGTGCCGTCGCTGTTCTTGGTGAAGCGGACAGTGGCGCCGGAGGCGTCGTAGAAGATCACCTCTGTGCTGGAGGCCGACAGGTAACGCTCGTACTGCTGCCACCAGCGCTGCGAGACGCGGCCCCACGGGGCGTCCAGCGAGTTGTACGTCCGTGCCAGCTGCAAGCGCTGCCCGACGCCCGCGATGTCGAAGTCCGTAGCCGTCAGCATCAGGTTGCCGGTCGAGTAGTCGATCCTCGCTCTGAGTGTGTCCGTGATGGCGAAGCTCGTGTAACGGTGCCAGGGGACATCACCTTGCCCGTCCGGGACGATGCTCGTCGTCGAGCTGGAGGCGGCCGTCGTGCGGGACGAGGTGTGCTTGGCACCGGCCGACCCGTTCACGGGGCGCTCGACGCGCTCGCGCTGCTCCCGCTGCCACGGCACGTAGAGCTCATCCGTCGGGTTCTTCGACGGCTCGGACTGCACCGGGCGGTTGGGGCCGACCTTCACCGCGGGCATTTCGAAGTCCGGGCTGCTCGGGCCCCAGGCCGAAACCGGTCGGTCGGCGGCGGTGGCCGTGTTCGCGCCGGGCAGTACGGCGGTGGCCAGGGCAGCCGCCGTCAGTGCCGCCGCGGCTGCGGCTGATCTTTTCCGGGCACGCCGAAACGGCATGCCAAAGGCACGCTTGTGCATGGCTTTCCCCCACAGGAAGACAGACCCCGACGACCCTCTGGCCAGCGGGCGCCCACAACCTGTCACAGCAATCGCACAAAGATCCGCACCCTTCCCGCTAACTCCCCGCTCATGCGGGCAGGAATCGGACCGTCCCCTTAGTCTGCGGTTTCCCCATCCATCGGGGCCTCAGCGCGAGGACGGCCCGCTCAGGAAGGATCGTGGGGTCTGTCAGGTCCTCGGTATCAGACGGAAAAGTGCCTATGCGGCAACGGTTTCCGACATGGCTGACGACCTGGTGGGATCGCGGAGCAAGAACTCACGCTCCTGCTTTCACCGTCTCAGGAGCCGGGGTACATGCCCCGGAGAGAGCCGATCGCCACGCCGATGACCCTCGCGTCGACAATGAGCCCGAAGACCTGGCCCGGCCCCGGCCCGTCGTACGATGCCGGGCGTGACGTACGACGACGCTCCGCCGCTGGCGGACCTCATGCCGTGGTCCGTCGCACCTCCCCGGCTCGGCCGGGGGTGGCCGGCGGCTCCCGACCCCGGCTCGCTCAAGGCCCGCTGGAACGCGCTCGTCCGGGCCGAGGGCGCCGACCGGGAGGCGCTGTTCGAGCCGTCCCGCGCCCGCACCCTGCACACCGCGGTCGCCCAGCTGCCCGGCCAGTCCACCGGCACGGAACGCCTGCTGCGCGCCACGGGTCCCTGCCCGGAGCCGGTCCGCGTCCTGCGCGCCCCCTTCGACGAGCAGTGGCTCCTGCCCGACCACCGCCTCATCGACGCCGCCCGCCCGGAGCTGTGGCGGGTGGCCGGACCCCACCAGGTCTTCGCCGTGGAACACCCGAACGACCCGGCGCTGCCGCTCCTGGCGACCTCCGTCCTCCCCCTGCTCGGCCCCGTCCGCCCTCTCCACCGCCGCCCCGACGGCACCGAACCCAACCTGGCCCCGGGGCTCCTGGACCACCTGGCCGGCCGCCTCGGCCACACGGTGGCCCCGCTGGACGTCCTCGCCTGGACCGTGGCGACGACCGGCCCCGGCCTCACCGTCCCCCTCACCGCGGACCCCGGCCTCTGGGCCGAGGGCCTGGCCCTCGGCCGTCGCCTGCTGTGGCTCATGCGCCGCGACGGCGAACGCCCGAAGCTGCCGGGCGGCCGCCGCCCCTACGTCCGCGCCCCGCTGCCCGCCCGGCCCGCGGCCCTGCGCTACGACCGCGAGGAGGAGGCCCTGCACCTCGACGAGGGCCGCATCTCCCCGGTGCCGCCGCAGGCCTGGGACTTCGAGGCGGGCGGAGTACGCGTCCTGGAGCACTGGTTCACCGCCCGCACCGCCCCCGCCGAACCGGGAACCCTGACAGCCGTCCGCCCGGCGACGTGGCCGCAGACCTGGACATCGGAACTATTGGAGCTGATCACGGTCCTGACCCTGATCGCGGAACTGCGCCCGCGGCGGGAACAGCTCACGCCCACGTCGCCCATCACGGCGACGGAGCTGCGAGAGGCGGGCGTCCTTCCCGTACCGGAGCAGGCCCGCCGCCCGGCCTCGGTCCTGAACGCGCGGGAGGAAGGCCCGGAAGGCCAACTGGCCTTGCTCTGACCCACTCGGACTCGCTTCACCCCCGCGGCGCGAACCCGCCCCCCCGGTCGCCGGGTCGCTGGCGTGGTGCGCGCTGCTCATCGCCGTCTTCGCTCCCGCGGCCGTGCGCCGGTACGCGCACGGGATCCGGTAGCGGCGCAGGAGTCCTGCCCTGCTGACAAAGGACCGGGGCGCGAGCCATGATCCACCCCATGGAGCGTCTCCCCCTGCCCCTGGAGGGCATCACCGTCGTCGCCGTCGAACAGGCCGTCTCGGCCCCGTTCGCCACCCGTCAGCTCGCCGACCTCGGCGCCCGGGTGATCAAGGTCGAGCGGGTCGACGGCGGTGACTTCGCGCGTGGCTACGACACCGCCGCCCGCGGCCTGGCCTCGCACTTCGTGTGGTGCAACCGCGGCAAGGAGTCGATCGCGCTGGACCTGAAGGACCCGCGCGGACAGGAGGTCGTACGGCGGCTCGTCGCGGACGCGGACGTGTTCGTGCAGAACCTCGCGCAGGGGGCGGCTGCCCGGCTGGGCCTGGACGCGGCGACGCTGTGCGCGGCGCACCCGCGGCTGGTGGCGGTGGACATCTCGGGGTACGGGGCGTCGGGGCCGTACGCCGACAAGCGGGCCTACGACATGCTCGTGCAGTGCGAGGCGGGCCTGGTGTCGGTGACCGGGACGCCGGAGCAGCCGGTGAAGGCGGGGATCCCTGCGGCGGACATCGCGGCGGCCATGTACGCCTTCTCCGGGGTGCTGGCCGCGCTGGTGCGCCGGGGGACGACCGGGCGCGGCGGGCCGGTGGAGATCTCGATGCTGGAGTCGCTGGCGGAGTGGATGGGCCATCCGCTGCACCACGCGATGCACGACGGCACTCCCCCGGCGCGCACCGGTCTGGCGCACGCGGTGATCGCGCCGTACGACGCCTACGGCACGGCGGACGGGGGCCGGGTGCTGCTGTCGGTGCAGAACGACCGGGAGTGGCGGCGGCTGGCCGAACAGGTGGTGGGCCGGCCGGAGCTGGGGACGGATCCGGCGTACGCGACCAACGCGGCGCGGGTGGCGAACCGGGAGCGGACGGACGAGCTGGTGGCGAAGGCGTTGGGGGCGCTCGACGCCGACGAGGCGCTGGCGCGGCTGGAGGGCGCGGGGATCGCCTGTGCGCGACTGCGGGACGTCCGGGAGGTGGCGGAGCATCCGCAGCTCGCGGCGCGGGACCGGTGGCGGGAGGTGGAGTCGCCGGTGGGGCCGCTGCGGGCACTGCTGCCGCCGATCACCCTGCCGGGTGGGGACACCGCACGGATGGGCGACGTCCCCGCGCTCGGCCAGCACACCGGGGCGCTGCTGCGTGCCGTGGGGATGACGGACGACGAGATCGCAGCCTTGCGCCGGGACGGTGTGGTGGCCTGAGCGCGGGTCCGGGAAGCGGCCCTCGGGGAACGCCCGTACCGGTCAGTGACCGCCGAACAGGGTGCGGCGGAGCCGGCGCAGCGGGGCGAAGAGCGAGACGCGGCTCACTCGGGCGCCCGTGGCGCTGGGGCGGTGCGCTGGCTCGCGCGCGGTCAGCTCACGCATCAGCGAGGTCGCCTCGGCCGTCTTCTGCTGCGGCACGGCGGGACCCGCCAGCACCGCGAGATGGCGGTCGAGGCGCGTACTGGTCGCGCTGCTTCCGCAGGTGATCGCAGGGACCCTCGCCCTGCTGCGCACAGTTATCTGTTCCATGTCACTCCCCACCCGTACGAGTCCACCCGGCCCGGGCAGGGTAACCCTATCGCCCCCTCGGGGCACTCGTGCATCGCGGTCACAGGAAACACCTTCCCCGTAAGGGTGTTGACGATCCCTCCTCGATTACTCTCCGAATCCGACCGATTTCAGGGCGAGTTGGACAACAGGTTTCGTGGTCGGCCGATCCGATCCTCCGTCGGGTTCGATCGTCACGGCGAGTGATGTCGCCGCCCTGTCCAGGTCCGACGCGACCAGCGGCGTGTCGCCGTCGAACAGGCCCAGGGAGCGCGGTTGCGCATGGGGGCGCATGACCCACAGCTGGTGCACGCGTTCCCCGGGCGGCTCGCCGTATCCGCGCAGGGTCACCACCGCACGCCCCTCGGACGCGGAAGCGATCACTCCGATCGTGCCGCCCCGCCCGTCCCGGCCGGAGGCCGCGCGGGCGTCCCCGGCGGCCAGGACGTGGGCGATCTCACGTGCCCGGTCCCGCTCCACGGCCAGTTCGTCCCGGGTCCGGTCCGCCTGCACGGCGAAGAGCGCGGCGACGACGAGGGCCGCGGCGGCGGTCGCGGTCGCGAACGGCACGAACAGGGGGCGCGGACGAGACCTGCGGGCGCGGGCGGGCGGCGGGCGCGTGCCCCAGACGTGCGGCGGCAGCCGCGGGGCGTGCGCGGCGGCCGGAGCCGGTTCCTGCGGTGTGGTGCGTACGGCCGACAGGACCCGGTCCCGCAGGCCGGGCGGCGCGGGCTCGGCCGCCGACCAGGCCAGCCGCACCGCGTCCTCGGCCAAGGCCCGCACCTCGGCGGCGCACCGCCCGCAGCGGGCCAGATGCCGCTCGAAGCGGTGCCGTTCCCCGGGGCCGAGGGCGTCGAGCGCGTAGGGCGCGGCGAGGGAGTGGGGGTCCTCGCGGCCCAGGAGACGGTCCAGGACGCTCATGCCGCACCTCCGAGACAGTCCCGCAGCCGGGTCAGGCCGTCCCGCATCCGGGTCTTCACCGTGCCCAGCGGCAGCGACAGCCGTTCGGCGACCTCACGGTAGGTGTAGCCCTCGTAGTAGGCGAGGGTGACCGACTGCCGCTGCAGGGCGGTGAGCCGGTGCAGGCAGCGGCGCACCCACTCGCGTTCGAGTCCGGCCTCCACCTCCTCGGCGACCTGGTCGAAGGCGGGCGCCTGGGCGCGCAACGCCTCCCGCTGCTCCCGGTCGACGGCCGCGCGGGCGCTGCGCACCCGGTCGACGGCGCGCCGGTGGGCGAGGGTGAGCACCCAGGCGAGCGCGCTGCCGCGCCGGGGGTCGAACCGCCCGGCGGACCGCCAGAGTTCGAGCAGCACCTCCTGGGCCACCTCCTCGGACTGGGCCGGATCCCGCACCACGCGTTTCACCAGCCCGAAGACCGGGCCGGACACCAGTGCGTAGAGATCCTCGAAGGCCCGCTGGTCGCCGCCCGCCACGCGCAGCAGAAGCTCGTCCGCCTCCACCCGCTCCCCCTCCCTGTCACCTCTCGGACGGGAGTACGGATCAGCGCGCCGAAAACGCGGGTCGCGCGCGAGGAAATGACGGAGGAGAAGTTTTCCGTCCACCGACCAATCCGGCCGGCGGTCCGCTGCGAATCCCCGGCGTCAGGCACATCGGCACGGAGGACGGACGGCATGACAGCTATCTCCAGGAGCGGGGCGGGACGCGGCGTCGCCGCCCTCGTGTGTGGCGCGCTGGCCGCCGGGGGGCTCGCAGCCGCCGGCGTGGCCGCGCTGGAGCCGGGGGAGGCCGCCGCCTCCAGTCACCGGGAGGCGCCGCTGATCTCGGGCACCCCGCAGTACGACACCACGGACCTGTACGCGTTCGTGAGCCCGGACCGGCCGGACACCACGACGATCGTCGCCGACTGGATCCCCTTCGAGGAGCCGGCCGGCGGACCGAACTTCTTCCCCTTCGCGGAGGACGCCCAGTACGACCTGCGGGTCGACAACGACGGCGACGCGCGGGAGGACCTGGTGTTCCGCTACACCTTCCGCACGCACGTCAAGAACGGGAACACCTTCCTGTACAACACCGGTCCGGTCGACAGCCTGGACGACCCCGACCTCAACGTCACCCAGACGTACGACCTCGAACTGATCCGGCTGAAGAACCTGCGGGCGGTGTCCCGCACGAAGATCGCCGACGAGGTGCCGGTGGCGCCGTCGAACGTCGGCAAGGCGTCGATGCCGGACTACGCCAAGCTCCGCCGGCAGGCCGTGCACAAGCTGGCGGGCGGCGCCCAGACGTTCGCCGGGCAGGCGGACGACCCGTTCTTCCTGGACCTGCGCGTCTTCGACCTGCTGTACGGCGGCAACCTCACCGAGGTCGGCAACGACACCCTCAAGGGCTACAACGTCAACTCCATCGCCCTCCAGGTGCCGACCCACATGATCACCGAGTCGGCGCACCAGCCGGTCGTCGGCATCTGGTCCACCACCCAGCGCCGCACCGCCAAGGGCGGGTTCACCCAGGTGTCCCGGCTGGGCAATCCGCTGGTGAACGAGGTCGTCAACCCGCAGAAGGACAAGGACGTGTTCAACGCGTCCACCCCCCGGGACGACGCGAAGTTCCTGAAGAACGTCACCAACCCGGAACTGCCGAAGCTGATCGAGGCGATCTACAAGATCAAGGCGCCGGCCGAGCCCCGCAACGACCTCGTCGACGTCTTCCTCAAGGGCGTGCAGGACCTCAACCAGCCCCCACACGTGACCCCGGCGGAGCAGCTGCGCCTGAACACCTCCGTCAAGCCCGCGAAGCACCCCGAGCGGCTCGGCGTCCTCGACGGCGACACCGCCGGCTTCCCGAACGGGCGGCGGCTCACCGACGACGTGATCGACATCGCCCTCCAGGTCGTCGAGGGCGAACTGGTCGGCGCCGAGAACGACCTGGGGGACGCGGTCGACGCGAACGACAGGAAGTTCGAGAAGGCCTTCCCGTACGTCGCCCTGCCGACGGAGGGCTCGCGCGGCCCGCTCGCCAAGGGCACCTCGGGCGACGCGGACGTCCGCAGCCAGCTGGGGGACGCCCTGCGCCCGGCCGGCTCCGCCGGGGACGACGACACCCCGCTCATCGCCGCCTCGGCGGGCGCGGGCGCGGTGGGCGTGCTGCTGATCGGCGCCGGGCTGGCCTGGTGGCGCCGCGGCCGGGGCCGCGCCTACTGACGGCCCCCTCCGGACCGGCGCGGCCCGCTCCCTCCCCAAC
>NZ_MUND01000295.1 GCF_002154375.1 Streptomyces glaucescens
GTAGAACTCGCCGAGCACGAAGGCCGTCTCCGTGGAGGCGTCCGTCACCTCGTAGTGCGCGGCGATCGTGCCGTCGTACGCCACCGCCTGCGCGTACAGCCCCGGCACCTGCCCGAACGTCCCGCCCGCGCAGGACCCGGTGATCACCACCCGCTGGACGGCCGGTTCGATGTCCGGCAGGTCGAGTTCCAGCCACTCGGCGAACTGGCCGCCGCCCTGCCCGACGCCCACGTGACGCACCGCGCCGGAGGGATGCCGCGGCCGGCCGCGGAAGACCAGGTCGGCGTCGTCCCGGACCCGGCCCGCGGCGTCCAGGAGCAGCGCCGAGGCGTCTACGGCCGGCGCGCCCGGGACCGTGCCGCGGCCGACCGCGACCCGCAACGGACCGGCCGGGACGGGCGTGTTGGCGCCCTTGATGATGTGCGTCATGGAACACATGTTCTCAGCGACGATCATGTGAAGAGAAGATTCCGCGAGTCGGGCCGAACGTTTCCACCCTCCGCCGCGTCCTAGGGGAAACGCGGCGAGGAGAGGGGTGGCTGTGCTGCGCAGAATGGCCCGCCGCGTCCAGGGGGCGTACCGGGCGGACCACGGTGCCGACGACCCGCTGGACGCGGCCCAGGAACGACGGGTACGGGCGGTGCTCGCCCTGGGCGGGGTGCCGCAGGCGGACCTGCCGGACGGGGTGCAGCAGGTCCGCCTGCGGTTGCTGGAGCGCGCCGCCAGCGGACGCGAGGCACCGCGGGACGTCTCCGCGTGGGCGGCGGTCGTCGCATCCAACCTCGCCGTCGACTGGCACCGTGCCAAGCGCCGCCAGGAACGGATCGGCGAACGCCTGGCCTCGCTGCGGCAGCTGGAGCACCCGTCCGGCGAGGACACCAGCGTGCTCTCCGTGGCCGTCGCCCAGGGCCTGGACGAACTGCCCGACGCCCAGCGGCAGGTCGTGGTGCTGCGCTTCTACGCCGACCTGCCGGTGCGCTCCATCGCCGAGGAACTCGGCATCCCCGAGGGCACGGTCAAGAGCAGGCTGCACACGGCGGTCCGGTCCCTGCGGGCCCGGCTGCACGAGGACGAGGTGGTGTGACGTGACCGTCGAACACGACGGGCAGGACGGTTCCGGCCGCAACGACCCGTTGCTGGCCGTGGTCACCGGTGAGCCGCTGTCCGAGGAGGCCCGCGCCGACGCCGCCCTGCTGGCCGAGTACCGGGAGGCCGAGGCCGACGTCGCCCTGCTGCGCGAGCAGTTGGAGGTGATCGGGCTCGCGCTGAGTGCCGAGCCGGCGTCCCGCCCCGCCCCGCGAGCCGTCCAGCGCTCCGTGCCGGCGCGGCGGTCCGGGCGCCGGCCGCGGGCCGTGCGCTTCGTCGTGGGCGGGCTGGTCGCCGCCGCTGCCGCGTCCGTCTTCGCGGGCCTGGGCTGGCTGGCCGTCCAGGCAGGGGCGGGCGACGACGCCATGGCGAGCGGGGCGAAGGCCGCCGATTCCGCCGCCGAGGGCCCTGGGAACAAGTCGACGGGCCCGCTCGGCTCGCCCGCCTACCTGGCCTGCACCGGGCTGCTCGTGGAGGGGACCGTGACCGAGGTGGTCCCGGTGCCGCGCACCGGCGAGCAGCGCGTCACCCTGGACGTGACGCGGTCCTACCGGCCCGCCGGGGGCGGCGAGCGGACGGCCGCCTTCGTCAAGGGCGACGAACCCGCCTTCGGCGCCCCCGCTCGGCTCCGTGAGGGCGACCACGTCCTGGTCGCCGTCCCGCGCGCCGGCACCACCGCCGACTTCTGGTTCGTCGGGGAGGAGGCCATCGCCCCGCAGCGGCAGGCGATCGAGGGCGCCCTGCCAAAGGCGCGGACCATCGTCTGCGAGTGAGCGGGCCCGGGCACGGAGAAGGGCGGGCGCCCGAACGGACGCCCGCCCCTGAGGTCCCGCAGGTGTTACGGCGTGACCTTCTCGATCTTCACGCTGCCCAGGCCCGCGGCCGTGCCGCGCGCGTTGACCAGCTGGACCTGGCCGAAGAACTCGCGGCCCTCGGGCGCGGCCGCGGCGGCGGTGACGCTGCCGGAGACCGTCGCCGAGTCACCCGTGCCGAGCTTCACCGCGGCCGACTCGTCGACCGTGACGGAGCCGAGCGCCTGGGAGAAGAACACGTCCAGGTAGTCGTACGCGGTGGAACCGGCGGGCACCGAGTAGCCGACGACCTCGATGGTGTAGGTCCCGGCGGCCGGGTTCGGCACGGAGACCGACTCCTCGGAGTCGCCGTCGGCGGAGCTGCCGACCTCGCCGCCGGCCGCGTTCTTCACGACCAGGTCGAGGTCCGCGGCGGCGTCGGAGACGTTGCCGATGGTGACGTCCAGCGACTGCGCGCCCTCGGGCACCTCGACCGTGGTGGTCTGGGTGACGCCGTCCGCGATGCTCGGGCGGGCCGTCTTGGAGGAGCCCAGCGGGCCGCCGGCCAGCTTGCCCTCCAGGGCGGCGTACTTGTTGGTCACCTTCCAGGAGACGGCGGCCGGGGTGCCGACCTTGGCCTCGGGCACGGTCACGGTCTCCGGCTCGAAGGCCGCGCCGAGCACGGTGACGTCCAGCTTGTACGGGTTGTCCAGCAGCGGCGACGTACGGCGCGACTCGACCTCGATCTCCCAGACGCCCGGCTGCGGGTCGGCGTAGGACCGCACGTCCGGACGGCAGGTGTTGGCCGGGTTGGTGTAGTTCGCGTAGCAGTTGACCGTCGACGTCGGGTCGGCCGGGACGCCGTACGGGTGGATGGCGATGAACCGGGTCTGGCTCTTGCCCTTCAGCCCGCCGATGGCGACCTCGAGCGACTTGGCGCCCTCGGGCACGGTCACGAAGTACGACTTGTGGCTGTTGCGCTGCACGGAACCGGACGCCGCGTAGGTGTACTCGAGCGGCGCGGCGACCACGACCGTGTTCAGCACCTGCTTGTCGATGCCCTCGGTGCGCGGGTCGTCGACCTCCAGGATCGCGCTCTTGAGCCCGGCGGACTTCGGCGCGGCCTGCACCTTGACGGTGACCGGCTGGTTCAGCGGCAGGTTCACCTCGTCGGAGCCGACGATGCGGAAGGTGCCGCCCGCGTTGTTCTCCAGGTGCAGTTCGTGCCGGATCGCGCGGTCGGCACCGGAGGTGCGGGTGAGCGTGATCTCGTACGTCTTCTTCTGCCCGGCCTTCAGGCCGCCCTCGCGGTCGTAGAGGCCGGTGCCGAAGCCCGGGGTCTTCAGGAACTGGTCGATCGCGGTGTCGACCGGCGCCTTGACGGTGTACTCGTGGGCCTTCGCGCCGTCCAGGATCGAGTCCCAGGCGTCCTCGATGTTGATCAGGCCCGCGCCCTCTTCGTAGGCCTGGGTGCCCGGGATGTGGTCGGCGGTCGAGGTGAGCGCCGTGCGCAGGGTGGCCGGCGTCAGCTCGATGCCCTTGCGCTCGGCGGCGGACAGCAGCAGCGCGGCGGCGCCGGTGGCCTGCGGGGAGGCCATCGAGGTGCCCTGGAGCATGGAGTAGCCGGGCGGCAGGCTGTAGCCGGCCTCGGCGACCGGGCCGCCGGGCGACCAGGTCTGCGTGGTGTTGATCGCCGCACCGGGCGCGGACAGGGTCGGCGTGAAGCCGCCGTCCTCACGCGGACCGCGCGAGGAGAACGGCATCATCGCGTAGTCCTTCTCCACCCGCGACCCGTAGTTGGCGGCCCAGGTCTCCTGGGAGATGGTCGCGCCGACCGAGATCACCTTGTCGGAGAGGGCGGGGTCGCCGATGGTGTTGGCGCCGGGGCCGGAGTTGCCCGCGGAGATCACCAGCTGGACGCCGTAGGTGTCGATGAGCCGGGTGTACAGCTCGGAACGCGCGTTGTTGCCGTCGTTCAGCGCCGGGAGGCCGCCGATCGACATGTTGACGATGTCGACGCCGCGGTTGACGACGAGGTCGATCATGCCCTCGGTGAGCGCGACGTTGGTGCAGCCGCCGGACCAGGTGCAGGCGCGCGAGGAGACCAGCTTGGCGCCGGGCGCCGCGCCGTTCATCTCGCCGCCGAACAGGCCGTTGGCGGCGGTGATGCCGGCCACGTGGGTGCCGTGCGAGCCCTCGATGACGCCGATGCTGACGTAGTCGGCCTTGGCACCGGAGGAGTTGTAGACGACGTCCTTGCGGATCTCGACCACGAACGGGATGCGCTCGGCGATCTCGGTGGCCGGGTTGTCGGTCCCGAAGTACCCGATCTGGAAGCCGTCCTTGTACGGCTTCATCGCCTCGTCGTTCGTGAAGTCGAGGTCGTCGTTCAGGTCGACGCGGACGGTGCCGGCGGCGGCGTCGTAGAGCACGCCCCAGACGTCCGACGTGTCGCCGTCCCGGTTCAGGTCACCGGCCATGTCGCCACCCGTGGTGGCGGACTCGGAGAAGTAGTTGAACCGGTAGGCGCCCTCGGGGGCCTTGAAGGTCTCCGTGCCGAGGGCGGCGGTGGTGATGGCGAAGCCGGGGCCGGCGACCGAGGTGGTCATCCGGCGCCAGGTGCCGTCACCGTCGGCGACCGGGTCGGTCGCGGTCACCCAGTCGACGATCTTGCGCTCGCCGGTCGTCGTCTTCTGCAGCGCCGGGTGCCCGAGGTCGACACCGGAGTCCAGGATGCCGATGGTGATGCCGCGCCCGTCCGCCTTCGGGTGGTCCTCGACGAAGTCGACGGCGCCGGTCTCGAAGGACGGGTTGTACGGGTTCTCGGCGGGGGTGTCCTCGCCGGGGGCCGGGTAGCTGCCGGTGGCGCTCGCGCCCTTGGCGGCGCCCGCGTTCGGCGACGGGTCCTCCAGCGGGATCTCCTGGCGCAGGTCGATGCCGTGCACGGAGGAGAGCTTGGCGGCGGCGGCGATGGCCGCGTCGGCCTTGCCGGTGGGGACGGTGGCGCGGACGTAGCCGACCTGGTCGTATGTACGGCCCACGAGACCGCCGTCGACCGCGTCGAGCTGCTTCGCGACCTGCTCCGTCCGACCGGGTGCGGTGGCGACCATCATGGTCACGCTCTTGTCGCCGGCGGCCTTGGCCTCGGCGAGCAGGTCGGCGTCGTCGGAGCCGAGCTTGTCGTGGGCGGACTTGGCGCCCGGGTCGGCCGCCGCGGGGGCGGCCGGGTCCGCCGCGAAGGCCATGGGTATCGGCCCGGCGGCGGAGAGCGCGGCGACCAGACCGGCGGCCACGGCGATGCGGGCCACGCGTCTCGCGCCCGGTATCGGGTCGCTCTGGGGGGTGTGGGTCATCGGCATCCCTTGTAGGTGAGGGAACGAGCGTGTCGCTTGTCGTCCGGAATGCGACACCGGACGACCGCTCAGCCTTACCCAAGAGACCGGTTTTTGGGGAGGGTTGACCGAAACGATATGGATGTATGGGGAAAACCCGCGATGTGATTTGGGTGGATAACCCCTGAAGAGGGGCGAGTCGACCCGCCGGTACGCCTCTCAGGCGTCCTTGGAACGGGCGTAGTGCCGCGACGCCTTCGCCCGGTTCCCGCACACCGCCATCGAGCACCAGCGGCGCGTGCCGTTGCGTGAGGTGTCGAAGAAGTGCAGCACGCACGCCTCGTGGGCGCAGGGGCGGATGCGGTCCGGGGCGGTGGCGAGCAGTTCCAGGTAGTTGCGGGCGGCGAGCCAGCCCGGACCCCAGGAGGCGTCCGCGAACTCGGCCTCCTCGCCCGGTCCCGCCTCGGTCAGGGTGGCCCGGATCCGGCCGTGCGCGAGGACGGCGTCCACCCGCGCCGCGCCGGCCGCGAGCGAGCCGTCCACCGCCGCAAGCAAGGCCTCGCGTGCCCGCAGGGTGTGCCGCAGCGTGTCCGCGTCGGCGGTGAACCGCTCGTCCAGCGCGTTCGCCGCGAGCCAGACCGCGAGTCCGTCCGTGTCGTCGAGGAGGTCGTGCGGGGCGCCCTCGTGGACCCACCGGGTGTTGAGCAGGTCGAGGGCGAGCGGCTCACCGGTGAGCGGGCGGGGATCGCGGGCGGCGGGCATCGGCGGCCTCCTTCGGAACTAACCCCTCAAGCTTAGATCACCGGTTGACGCTCAATGGATCTAACCTTTAATCTCATTTACAGGGGTTAGAAAGACGAGGCCCCGCCCACGTCAGCTGAAGGGGACAGTCATGACCTTGCGCACCGGCCACGTCGGCCTGAACGTCACCGACCTCGGCCGCTCCCTCGCCTTCTACCGGGACCTCCTGGGCTTCACGCTGCTCACCGAGGGCAAGGAGGAGGGCCGGCGGTTCGCCCTCCTGGGTGACGGCGAGCGCCTGACCCTGGCCCTGTGGGAGCAGGCGGGGCAGCCGTTCGACGGTGACCGCTCCGGCCTGCATCACCTCGCCCTGGAGGTGGACTCCGTCGAGCGGGTCAGGGAGTACGAGGAGGCGTTGCGGGCGTACGGCGCCGAGTTCGCCTACGACGGCGTGGTGGCCCACCGGGAGGGCGCGGCCTCGGGCGGCATCTTCTTCCACGACCCGGACGGCATCCGCCTGGAGATCTGCGCGCCGAGCGGCGCCGAAGACGCCCCGGCGCCCAACGGTTCGGCTCCCACCTGCGGATTCTTCTAATGGCCGGCGTCTATCACGCGGGTTCGCTCGCCGTGCAGGAGCGGGTCGGCGTCCGCGGCCTCGCCGACCACGTCGGCCGCTCCATCGGATCCGGCATCAAGGCGGTCGCCGCCGCCTTCCTGGAGCAGCAGCCGCTGCTGGTGGCCGGCGCGGCCGATCCGGGGACCGGCCGGGTGTGGGCCTCCGCGCTCACCGGCGCCCCCGGCTTCGCCCGCGCCACCGGCCCGCACCGCGTCTCGGTGGCCGGGGGCCCCGCCTCCGCGGCGAGCAGCGGGGGAGGCCCGCCCTCGGCCGATCCGCTCGCGACCGCCCTCGCGACCCCGGGCACCGAGGTCGGCACCATCGCCCTCGATCCGCGCACCCGCCGCCGGATGCGCCTCAACGGCGTGGCCGAGCCGACGGAGCGCGGATTCGCGGTGACGGCACGACAGGTGTTCGCCAACTGCCCGAAGTACCTGCAGAAGCGGGAGTCGTACGAGGTGGTCGCGGACCGCGTGCCGGGGGAGCGGCGCCGGGGCGCCTCGCTGACCGCCGCTCAGGCGGCGTTCCTGGCGGCGGCGGACACGGCGTTCGTCGCCACCGTCCGCCCCGGGGGCGCCGACGCCAGCCATCGCGGCGGCCTGCCCGGCTTCCTCCGGGTCGACTCGCCGCACGAGCTGAGCTGGCGCGACTACCCGGGCAACGCCATGTTCCTCACCCTGGGCAACCTGGCCGCCGATCCGCGCGCGGGCCTGCTGGTCCTGGACTGGGAGACGGGCACGACGCTCCAGCTGACCGGCGAGGCGCGCACGGAGTTCACGCCGGACGGGGAGCGCACGGTCCGCTTCACGATCGCGGAGGCGGTCGAGACCCCCGGCGCGCTCCCGCTGCGCTGGTCCGCGCCTCAATACTCGCCCGCCAATCCGCTCCCGGCGCGCTAACGTCCCCGAATGCGGCAGATGTTGAGGGTGGCGGCCTACGCCATATGCGTCCGTGACGGCCAGGTCCTGCTGGCCCGCTCCCCGGCCGAGGACGGCACCCGCGAGTGGGTGCTGCCGGGCGGCGGCATGGAGCACGGCGAGGACCCGTACGACACGGTCCGCCGGGAGCTGCTGGAGGAGACCGGCTACCGCGTGGAGGTGACCGGTCTCCTCGGCGTCTCCTCCTTCCGGCGCCAGTCCCCCCGCCGGGGTCTGCGCCGTCCGGTCGACCAGCACTCCGTACGGCTGCTGTACGCGGCGCGGGTCGTCGGCGGGGAGCTGACTTTCGAGATCGGCGGCTCGACGGACATGGCGGCGTGGCACCCCCTGGACGCGGTGGACGGGCTGGTCAGGGTGCCGCTGGTGGACATCGCGCTGGGGATGTGGGGGGAGCGGCAGGACGCCGGGGATGGTGCATGACAATGCGCGAGCTTGCATGACAATGCGAGATGTTGCATAGTTTTGCTATGTCCAAGGTCCTCACCTCCCTCCCTGTCGGCGAGCGCGTCGGCATCGCCTTCTCCGGCGGGCTCGACACCTCGGTCGCCGTCGCCTGGATGCGCGACAAGGGCGCCGTCCCGTGCACGTACACCGCCGACATCGGCCAGTACGACGAGCCCGACATCGCCTCGGTGCCCGGCCGCGCCGCGCAGTACGGCGCCGAGATCGCCCGCCTCGTCGACTGCAAGGCCGCGCTGGTCGAGGAAGGGCTGGCCGCACTCGCCTGCGGCGCGTTCCACATCAAGTCCGGCGGGCGCCCCTACTTCAACACCACCCCGCTGGGCCGCGCCGTCACCGGCACGCTGCTCGTCCGGGCGATGCTGGAGGACGGCGTCCAGATCTGGGGCGACGGTTCCACGTTCAAGGGCAACGACATCGAGCGGTTCTACCGCTACGGGCTGCTCGCCAACCCGCACCTGCGGATCTACAAGCCCTGGCTGGACGCGGACTTCGTGACCGAGCTGGGCGGCCGCAAGGAGATGTCCGAGTGGCTTCTCGCCCACGGCCTGCCCTACCGGGACTCCACGGAGAAGGCGTACTCCACCGACGCCAACATCTGGGGTGCCACCCATGAGGCCAAGACGCTGGAGCACCTGGACACCGGCATCGAGACCGTCGAGCCGATCATGGGCGTCCGCTTCTGGGACCCGGCCGTGGAGATCGCCCCCGAGGACGTCACCGTCGGCTTCGACCAGGGCCGCCCGGTCACCGTCAACGGCAAGGAGTTCGGCTCCGCCGTCGACCTGGTGATGGAGGCCAACGCGATCGGCGGCCGGCACGGCCTCGGCATGTCCGACCAGATCGAGAACCGGATCATCGAGGCGAAGAGCCGCGGCATCTACGAGGCGCCCGGCATGGCCCTGCTGCACATCGCCTACGAGCGCCTGGTCAACGCCATCCACAACGAGGACACGGTCGCCGCGTACCACACCGAGGGCCGCCGCCTCGGCCGGCTGCTCTACGAGGGCCGCTGGCTGGACCCGCAGGCCCTGATGGTCCGGGAGTCGCTCCAGCGCTGGGTCGGCGCCGCGATCACCGGCGAGGTCACCCTGCGGCTGCGCCGCGGCGAGGACTACTCGATCCTCGACACCCGCGGCCCGGCGCTCAGCTACCACCCGGACAAGCTGTCCATGGAGCGCACCGAGGACTCCGCGTTCGGCCCCGGCGACCGCATCGGCCAGCTCACCATGCGCAACCTGGACATCGCCGACTCCCGGGCCCGCCTGGAGCAGTACGCGGGCCTCGGCATGGTCGGCCCCGACCACCCCACCCTGATCGGCGCCGCCCAGGCGGCCTCCACCGGTCTGATCGGCGCCATGGACCGCGGTGGCGCGGAGGCGATCGCCTCCCGCGGCGAGGCCCCGGACGAAGAGGCCCTCCTGGACCGCGCGGCGATGGAGTCCGGCACGGACTGACCCACTCACCGGCTCAACGGTCGTACGGGCCCCGGCGGATCACCCTCCGCCGGGGCCCGCAGTCGTACCCCGCCGGACCGCCGGGCAGTCCCTACAGGTTGCTGAAGTCCGGGCCCTTGGTGCGGGTGCGCTTGATCTCGTAGAAGCCGGGGACCGAGGCGACGGCCAGCGTGCCGTCCCACAGGCGGGCGGCCTCCTCGCCCTTCGGGGCGGGGGTGACGACCGGGCCGAAGAAGGCGATCTGCTCACCGTCGGGGCCGGGCACGGCGATGATCGGGGTGCCGACGTCCTGGCCGACCTTCTCGATGCCCTCCTTGTGGGAGGCGCGCAGCTGCTCCTCGTACGGGGTGTCGTCCCAGTGGTCCATCAGTGACGCGGGCAGGCCGACCTCCTCGAGGGCGGCGGCGACCGCCTCCTTCTCCGGGCCCGCGCCCTGGTTGTGGAAGCGCGTGCCGATCGCGGTGTACAGGTCGCCCAGCACCTCGGTGCCGTGCTCCTCCTGCGCGGCGATGACGACCCGGACGGGACCCCACGCCTTGGTGGTGAGCAGTTCGCGGTACCACTCGTCCAGCTCGTCGAGCTTGTCCTCGTTGAGCACGGCGAGGCTCATCAGGTGCCAGCGGACCTCGATGTCCCGGACCTTCTCCACCTCCAGCACCCACCGGGAGGTCATCCAGGCCCAGGGGCACAGCGGGTCGAACCAGAAGTCGACGGGGGTCTTCTCGGACATGTCTCTCCTTGGCAGTGGCGCTTGACCGCGGCAACGTCCGGGAGAACACCACCGCCCTGCCCGCTCATTCCCTGCTGCCGCGCGTCAGGGGCGCATGGCAGGATCGGTGCTGTTCAGGCGTAGTCATCACGTACGAGGGAGTACCGCCCGTGCCCGGTGAGAATCTGTCCCGCGACGAGGCCCGGGAGCGGGCCGCTCTGCTGTCGGTCGACGGGTACGACGTGTCCCTCGACGTGCGCTCCGCCGTCGGCGACCACGCCGGTGACGGCCCGCGCACCTTCCGCTCGGTCACCACGATCCGCTTCCGCTGTGCCGAGCCGGGCGCGTCCAGTTTCGCGGACCTGATCGCGCCGAGCGTGACGGCCGTCTCGCTGAACGGCCGCGACCTGGACCCGAGCGAGGTCTTCGACGGCTCCCGGATTCTGCTGGAGGACCTGGCCGCCGAGAACGAGCTGGTCGTGGATGCGCAGTGCGCCTACTCCCGCACCGGCGAGGGCCTGCACCGGTTCGTCGACCCGGAGGACGGCGAGGTCTACCTCTACACGCAGTACGAGCCGGCCGACGCGCGGCGGGTCTTCGCCAACTTCGAGCAGCCGGACCTCAAGGCCCCGTTCCGCTTCGAGGTGCGGGCGCCGCAGGAGTGGACGGTGTGGAGCAACGGCACCGGCGAACGGGCCGACGGGGTCTGGCGGTTCGCGGAGACCAGGCCCATCTCGACGTACATCACGTGTGTGGTGGCGGGCCCCTACCACTACGTCACGGACTCCTACGTGCGGACCTTCGAGGACGGCACGCGGCTGGAGATCCCGCTGGGCGCCATGTGCCGCAAGGGCCTCGCCCCCTACTTCGACGCGGACGACGTCTTCCTGGTCACCAAGCAGGGCCTGGACTTCTTCCACGACCACTTCGACTACCCGTACCCGTTCGGCAAGTACGACCAGGCGTTCGTGCCCGAGTACAACCTCGGCGCGATGGAGAACCCGGGGCTGGTGACCTTCCGCGAGGAGTTCATCTTCCGCGGCAAGGTGACGCGGGCGTCCTACGAGGGCCGCGCCAACGTGATCCTGCACGAGATGGCGCACATGTGGTTCGGCGACCTGGTCACCATGGAGTGGTGGGACGACCTGTGGCTGAAGGAGTCCTTCGCCGACTTCATGGGCTCGTTCTCGCTGGTCGGCGCGACCCGCTTCACCGACGGCTGGATCACCTTCGCCAACCGCCGCAAGGCCTGGGCGTACCGCGCGGACCAGCTGCCCTCCACGCACCCCATCACCGCCGACATCCGCGACCTGCAGGACGCCAAGCTCAACTTCGACGGCATCACGTACGCCAAGGGCGCCTCGGTGCTCAAGCAGCTGGTGGCGTACGTCGGCCAGGACGCGTTCCTGGAGGGTGCCCGGCGCTACTTCAAGCGGCACGCGTACGGCAACACCCGCCTCGGCGACCTGCTGTCGGTGCTGGAGGAGACGTCCGGCCGGGACATGGCGGCCTGGTCCCGTTCCTGGCTCCAGACGGCCGGGGTGAACGCGCTGACCCCGCAGGTGCTGCTGAACACGGACGGGCGGATCGACGAGCTGGCGGTGGTGCAGGAGGCCGCCGAGTCGCACCCCGAGCTGCGCCCGCACCGGGTCGCGGTGGGCCTGTACCGGCGTACGGCCCAGGGCGCGCTGGAGCGGTACGCGCGCGCGGAGGCCGACGTGGACGGTCCGCGCACGGTCGTGGCGGAGCTGGCGGGTGCCGAGGCGCCGGAGCTGGTGCTGGTCAACGACGACGACCTGACCTACTGCAAGATCCGCTTCGACGCGACGTCGCTGGAGACGCTGAAGGGCGGCCTCGGCGACCTCAACGATCCCCTGGCGCGGGCGCTGTGCTGGTCCGCGCTGTGGAACATGACGCGGGACGCGCTGCTCCCGGCGCGGGACTTCATCGGCCTGGTGCTGCGGTTCGCGGGCCGCGAGTCGGACATCGGCGTGCTCCAGATGCTGCACGCCTGGGCGAACTCGGCGCTGGTCCACTACGCGGCTCCGGCCTGGCGCGCGGAGGGCGAGCGGCTGCTGGCGGAGGGCGCCCTGCGCGAGCTGCGGGCGGCCGGGCCGGGCAGCGAGCACCAGCTGGCGTGGGCCCGGTTCTTCGCCTCGGCGGCGTCCCGGGACTCGGACGCGGAGCTGCTGAAGGGCCTGCTGGCGGGCACCGAGAAGATCGACGGCCTGGAGGTGGACCAGGAGCTGCGGTGGGTGCTCCTCGAGCCGCTGGTCGTGCACGGTCACGCGGACGAGAAGGCGCTGGAGGCGGAACTGGCCCGGGACGACACCGCGTCCGGCAAGCGCCACCAGGTGCGCTGCCTGGCCGCGCGTCCGTCGGTGGCGGTGAAGGCGCAGGCGTGGGCGCGGGTGGTGGAGTCCGACTCGCTGTCCAATGCGCTGGTGGAGGCCACCATCACCGGCTTCGCGCAGCCGTCCCAGCGGGAGCTGCTGGCCCCGTACGCGGAGAAGTACTTCGCCGTCATCGAGCGGGTGTGGGCCGAGCGGTCCATCCAGATCGGCATGGACGTGGTGCGGGGCCTGTTCCCGTCGCTCCAGGACTCCCCCGGGACGCTGGCGGCGGCCGACGCATGGCTCGCGGCCCACGAGGACGCGCCGCCGGCCCTGCGCCGGCTGGTCCTGGAGGCCCGGGACGACCTGGCGCGGGCGCTGCGCGGGCAGGAGTGCGACGCGGCGGCGGAGTGAGCCACCCGGTCGCTCTGGCCAAAGCTCGGGCCGTGGGTGACCGTTACGAAACTCAGGCATGAACACCCGTAACCCCTGGGCCACCCCGCGTGGACCAGGGGTTTCGGCATCCCATCGGCATCCGAACATGTGTCCTTTAGCGCAGGATTGTCCGGATGTGTCGACGGGCGTGTAACAGGGGTTAAAGGACGGATCGGGCGCGGGAATCCCCGGTACATGACCCACAACACCCCGCTCTCCCCCCGCCCCCTGCACCACATCTCCGGCGGCAGCCGCCGGGTCCTGACC
>NZ_MUND01000296.1 GCF_002154375.1 Streptomyces glaucescens
GGGAAGAGTCCGACGACGGTGCGGCACGGCGGCTGGGCCGAAGGCCACGGGGTCTGGCCGTCCGTGAGGGCGACGACGACGTCCGGGCGGGGCCGGGAGCGCAGGGCCCGGGCGAATCCGGAGCGCAGGTCCGTGCCTCCGCCGCCGACCAGCTCGATGTTCTCGGCACGGCAGATCGGTACGGCGATCCCGGCCGCCGCGTCGCAGGAGATCACCGAGACCAGGTCGCGCCGCCCGCCCACCGCCCGGGAGATCGCGGCCACCTCCAGCAGCGCGCCGCCCAGCTCGGCGTCGCTCACCGATCCGGAGGTGTCGATCACCACGCAGACCCGGGGCGGCGTACGGCGCAGGCTCGGCAGCACCACCCCGGGGACGCTCGCCGAGCGGCGGGACGGGCGCCGGTAGCTGTGGTTCTCCCCCGCTCCCGGGGCGCCCGCCGCCGAGCGGACCGCCGCGCCCAGCAACTGCCGCCACGGCTGGGGTGCATGGAACGCCTCTTCGGCCCAGCGGCGCCATCCCTCCGGTGCGTCGCCGGGCCTGCCCTTGATGCCCTCCGCCACCCGGAAGCGGACCGCGTCGCGCTGCTGCCTGCTCAGCCCGTGGGCCCCGTCGGCGCCCAGCTCCCACGGCCGCTGCTGGCCGTCGGCGCCGCTGCCGCAGTCCAGCCAGGCCAGCTCCGCGGCGAGGGAGGACATCGACGCCATCCGCAGATACTCCTCCATCAGCAGGTCGTCGGGCAGCCGCAGCAGCGAGGGCAGCACCGCCCCGGCGGGCCGGGGCAGTCCCTCGCCGTAGATGTCGTCGTTGATCTCGAAGTCGGCGGCGATGTTCCGCCGCAGCCGCTCGCCCGGCCCGTGCTCGTCGTGTTCCCGCGCATGGCGCTCGCCGCGCCCGTGGTGGTCCCGCAGCAGGTGGGAGACCTCGTGGACCCACACGCCCGCCAGCTCCTCCACGGGGGTGCGGGCGACGAAGGCGGGCGAGACGTAGCAGCGCCAGTACGCGTCCACCGCCATCGTCGGCACCGACCGGTCCTCCACGACGTGCAGCGCGAACAGCGCGTCGGCCAGGTACGGGCGGACCTTCACCGCGTGCAGCCGGGCGGCCAGCAGTTTCTCCCGGTCCAGCCGGAGGACGGGAGTCCCGGCCGGTTCCCCGGATCCCACCGGCGGCTCCGGCGGCGCTGCCCGCACCGGGCGCGGCGGCGCGGGCGGGGACACGGGGCGGGGTGTCGGACGCGGTGGTGCGGTCGGCTCCCGGCGCGGTGGCGCGGGCGAAGGTACCGGATACGGCACCGGGCCCCGTGCGGCCCCCGTCATCGGCCCGCCCCCGTCGCCCGGCCGGGCCGGGGCGCCGTGGCCCGTTCCACCGACCGGTCCGCGCGGCGGGCGAGGCCGATCACCTCGGTGAGCCGTTCCACCGCCTCGGGCACCTCCCAGTCGTCGCGCCGCAGCGCGGCCAGGGTGGTGGCCGGGGCGACCAGCAGGTCAGGGGCGCCGGTCTCCAGAGCCCGGACCAGGACCGCCCAGGCGGCCTCCCACCGCTGCCGCTCCGGGCGGGCCCCGACGGCGGCGATCACCGCCTCCAGCGCCGCCTGCCGCAGGTCGCCCCGCTCGGGGAGTTCGGCGGCGGCCGGGTCGGCGAGCAGCGACTCCGGGTCCGGCAGGTCCATGCGGTCCAGGTGGGCGAGGAGTTCGAGCCCGGGGCCGTCGCCCACCGCGCCCCGCACCAGCAGCGCGAGCACCTCGCGGGAGACGGCGGCCGCCGTGCCGAAGGCCAGCAGGGTCAGCGCGGCCTCCCAGCTGCGGGGCGAGGGCCAGGCGCCGCCGCGCCGGGTCTCGGTGCTGGGCAGCCGGTGGATGAGCGTGGGCCGGACCTCCAGGAAGCCGCAGACCGCGCGCCGGGCGAAGGCCACGGCCTCCGGCAGACGCTCGGGCGCCAGCCGGGGCGGCGTGGCGCGCGGCCACACCCCGCCCAGCCCGCGCACCACCACGTCCCGGTCGTGCACCCAGTACAGATGGACGAAACGGTTGGCCAGGGGCGGGCTCAGCTCCCATCCGTCCGCCGCGGAGGCGCGCGGATTGGCGGCGGCCACGATCCGCACCCCGGCCGGCAGTCGCAGCGCCCCGACTCTCCGTTCCAGGACCACCCGCAGGAGCGCGGCCTGGACGGCCGGGGTGGCGGTGGACAGCTCGTCCAGGAAGAGCAGTCCGCGCCCGGCGCGCACCAGTTCCACGGCCCACTGCGGCGGCGCCATCGGCACTCCGCGCACTTCCGGGTCGTCGCCGACGACGGGCAGCCCGGCGAAGTCGGACGGCTCGTGGACGCTGGCGATCACGGTGGTCAGCGGCAGGTCGAGGGAGGCGGCGAGCTGGGTGAGGGCCGCGGTCTTGCCGATGCCCGGCTCGCCCCAGAGCAGTACGGGCAGGTCGGCGGCGACGGCGAGGGTGAGCGCTTCGAGCTGTTCGTCGGGGCGCGGCTCGGTGGTGGTCGTCCGCAGCAGGCCGAGGAGGTCGTCGGCGAGGGCGAGCTGGGTGCCGGCCGGGGAGGCGGCGGCGGTGGGTACGGACGCGGGCAGCAGGGTGCTGGTGGTCATGGGCATCACCTGAGGTGCGAGAAGGGAACGGGACAGAGCGGGACGGGCTGTCCCGGAGGTCGTCAGGGCGTACGGCGCCGAACGACGGCGCGGGGTGGAGGAGTTCGCGGCGTCAGCGGGGCAGGCCGGTGCGGGGCCGGCCCCGTGCGGCGCGCTTGGTGCGCATCGCGGGCGGCATTCGGCGGTCCAACCGGGGCCGGTGGCCCGCCTCGGCGTGCTCCCCGCCCTGCGCGGTCCCGCCTTCGGCGGTGCGGGCGGCGGGGTGCACGGCGACCAGTCCGGCGCGGAAGAGCCCGTGGTCGACGCGGCGTGCCGCGGCCGACTCCAGTTCGTCCCGGAGCGGTCCGTCGCGCAGCACCGCGGCGGGGCCGAGCAGGCCCTCGACCACGGCCAGCGCCCCGGTGACGTCACCGTGGCGGAGCCGTTCCCGGACGGCGGGCAGGGCCTCGGGCTCGCGGTGCACCCGGTCGATGGCCCGCAGGCAGGGCAGTGCGGGGCCGCCGAGGGCCACGAGCAGTTCCTCCCGGCGCAGTTGGGCCGGTTCGTGGTCGACGGCCGTCAGCACCCCGTCCCGCAGGGCGATCCGGTGGATCTCGCCCCGGCACGGCACCCGGTGCGGGTCGCCGGTCCCGGCCGCCGGCGCGGCCTCGGGCGCGGAGCCGGGCGCCACCGGCAGGGCCGCGGCGACGAGCGGGTGCAGCCGCCCTGCCGGGACCAGCCCGGCCCGCAGCAGTTCCAGATCCGGCAGGACGCGGACGGCCGCCTCCGGCAGCATCGGGAGCGCCGCGGCCTCCTGCGCCGGCAGCGTCTCCCGCAGCGGCCGCAGGGCCGGGACATGGCTGTCGTCGGGGGCGGCGAGTTCGAGCCCGGCGCGGCTGCGGGCGCCGAGCCGTACGGTGAACGCCCCGCGGGCCCGCCCCTCGGCGCGCAGCAGCAGTTCCGCCTCGGCGGCCCAGCGCTCCACCGCCCAGGGGGCCTCGGACGCGCCGGGCCCTCCGAGGTCCGGGGGCGGTCCGGACGGCGCCGCACTCGGTGTCTCCCGCGCGCCGCAGCGCCGTGCCAGTTCGCCGCTGCGTGTGGCGTCCCAGAGGTGCCGGTGCAGGTCGAGCCGGAAACGCCGGTCGGGATGCGGGTGCGGGTGGTGCCGTGGGGTGTGGTTCGCGGACCCCTCCCACAGGGTGAGGGACATCCGCTGTCCGGCGTCCGCCCAGGCCGGTGGTGTTCGCACCACCAGTTCGAGCGGGGCGGTGCCGTGGGGGCCGTATCGGGCGAGCGAGAGGGTGAGGCCGGGCCGGAGCAGCCCGCCGGGGGCGATCCGGGGCATGTGCCAGCGCAGCAGGTCCGGCGCGAGCCGGCGCAGGTCCGCGCGGAGGCGGCTGACGAGGTCGGTGCCGTGGCGGTGGCGCACGGCGCGCAGATCGAGATCGATGTCGATCCGGGCGGCGGCGCAGGCCCCCGCCCAGTCTCCGGCCGCACGGCGTGCGGTCGCGGTCTCGATCATGGACGGTGGCACCGCGTACTCACGTACGCGCTGCCACATCAGCAGGCGGGGCGGAATGTCGTTCGCGATGTGAGGTGCCATCAGCACTCACCTGAAGCGAACGATTCCCCCAATCCACACGAGGAGTAGGTGATCATCTCCGTGAGCCTAACCGTTCCGGTGACGATCCGGCAGTCCCTTTTCCCGCCCCCGCCCGCTGAGGGACATCCCGGACCAGGGTCCGTCTTCGCATCACCCGGGTGGTAGATCATGGTGTCGTGGTACGTACGATGCGATCCGCGTGCTGCTTCTCCATCTCCCCGACCGATACTCCTGCGATCATCCCTCGATGGCCCGCTGCCACTTCAGCAGTCCGGGAGGCAGTCGCAGCCGCCGGTGAACCGGCGCACGGGGCACGGCCACCGGCCCGACCATGCGGGTCACGTCAGCGGATGTCGGGGGGTGTCTGGTCGTATGCGTGCCGTGCCTCGGCGATGACAGCACGGTGGGCAAGGGACCAGTCCGCAGGCGCCTTGACCAGGTGGGTCAGGCCGGCCCCGGTCTCGGTCAGGCGGTAGTCGACCTGGGCTGGGACGGTCGGGTAGACGGTGCGCAGCACGAGGCCGTCGCGTTCGAGCCTGCGTACGGTGAGCGTGAGCATGCGCTGGGAGATGCCGTCGATGGCGCGCTGCGGCTCGCGGAACCGACGTGGCCCGCTCGCTAGTTCGACGATCACGAGTACCGACCATTTGTCGCCGATGCGGTCCAGGACGTCGCGGAGGCCGCAGTCGGGGTGGTCTTCGCGTCCGCAGGGTCGAGGTCGTGTGCCCGTCCTGGCCCGCCCGAGTGGGCCAGGACAGGGCCCGGCACGGGGATTCGGCATGAACTCCCACCTCGTCCTCGCCGCCGCGGCGGTCATGGTGTCCGGCTCTCGTACGAGTGCCTGATCCTTTGTCGGGGCGCATCCCCCGCGAGAGCTACAGGAGCTGTCCTTGTGCGGGTGATTCGCGGACGGCGCCGGATTCCTAGCGTGGTTGTCAGGCCGCAGCCTGTGCGACCGAGACAAGGGGAGGCCACGATGAGTACAAAGTCCACCGCACGGCACGCCGGAGGCCCCGGCCCGGACACGGGCCCCGACGGTCAGGACGCTCGCGGTGGTCGCCTCGGCCGGATCGTCCGCTCTCCGCTCGGCTGGATGCTGACGGGCCTGGTCGGCGTCGGCCTGGTCTCGGGCCTGACCGCCACGGGTCCTGGTCCGGTTCCGGTGCTGGGCGCGGTGGCCGCGGTGGCCGTGTACTGGCTGGTCATGCGCCGTGTCGCGCGACGCCCGACGCCCGAGATCGCCCGGCGGGGAGCCGGCCGGGAGGCGCTGCTGGGCGGCGCGGTCGGCCTGGGCTTCGTGCTGGTGTCCGTCTTGCTGATCACGGCGTTCGGGAGCTACTCGTTCTCCTGGGCGGGCCATGGCTTCATGGCGGTCGTCTGGTCCGCGGTCATGGTGCAGATCGGCACCGCGGTCACCGAGGAGTTGTTGTTCCGCGGTCTCGCGCTGCAGGCTCTGGAGCAGCTGTGGGGCAGTAGGGCCGCCATCGTGCTCACCGGACTGTTCTTCGGCATCGCCCATCTGGGAACTCCGCAGGCCAGTGCGTGGAGTGCGCTGGCGATCGCTTCGGAGGCGGGCGTGATGCTCGGCGCCGCGTTCCTGTGGCGGCGTAACATCTGGTTCGTCGTGGGTCTGCACTTCGCCTGGAACACCACCGAGCAGCTGCTCGGCATCCCGGTCTCCGGGCACACCTCCGAGGGCCTGTTCACCGTCGACGTGCATGGCCCCGCTGTGCTGACCGGCGGTGGTTTCGGCCTGGAGGCGGCGTTGGTGCCCGTCGTCATCGGTGTGCTGCTCGCCGTCCGCATGTTCGTCCTCGCCCGCCGCGGCGGCCGTCTGCTGCCCCGTCGGTCCGCACGACACACTCAGGCCGGCTGACCGGAGGAAACGGTGATGACGTCACCTCAGGCGCCCTGGAGCCGTGCGCTGCTCCGGGCGCCGCTCGACTGGTGGGAGCAGCGGGACGCCTTCCTCAAGGACGGCGTTCTCGCCCTGGTGCTGGCCCCGTTGGCCTTCGTGCCCACGCTGTCCAACATCGGATCGCAGATCGGGGATCTGCCCGAGCGGCCGGCGAGCGCGCTGAGCGTCGGGCTGGTCCTGGCCCAGACGCTGCCGCTGGCGGCCCGCCGGCGGTGGCCTGCGGGCTGTCTGGCTGTCGTCGCGGGCGCGTTCGCCGCGCACCAGGCGCTGGGCTTCGCGACGACGTTCGGGAGTCTGGGGCTGTATCTGGCCCTGTACTCGGCCGGGGCCCACCAGGTCCGCTTCCGCCATGGTCTGGCGGGCGTGGTGAGTGCGGGCTATGCCGTGCTGGCCCTCGTCCTGGACCGGCTCGGCTCACCGCAGGACATCGCGGACTATCTCGCGTTCTATCTGACCCTGGCCGCGTTCTGGATGGTGGGCAGCACGGTGCGCACACGGCGGGCGGGAGAGGCGCAGCGGCGGCGGCTGGCCGCCGAAGTGGCCACGGCCGCGGAGCGGGCACGAATCGCCGCCGAGCTGCACGACGTGGTCACCCATCATGTGACGGCCATGGTGGTCCAGGCGGACGCGGCACAGTTCCTGCTCACCTCCGCACCGGACAAGGCCGGCGAGGGACTCTCGGCCGTCAGCGACACCGGCCGTCGGGCGCTGACAGAGCTGCGATACCTGCTCGGCGTGCTGGAGGCGACCGGCGAGTCAGCGTCCGCGGACCGGGCACCCACCCTGGGACGGCTCGGGGACCTGGTCGAACAGGCCCGCAGGTCGGGGCAGCCGGTCGAGTTCAGCGAGCAGGGCGAGCGGCGAGCGCAGTCCGTGGAGGTGGAGCTGGCCGCGTACCGGGTGGTGCAAGAGGCGCTCACCAATGCGATGAAGTACGCCGCCGGGCAGACGACACGGGTCCTGGTCCGGCACGGCGAGGAGCGCCTCGAGATCAAGGTGACCACCGACGGGCCCACCGCCTCCCCGGCGGCCGCACCTGCCGTGCGGAAGCCGGACCCTGCGGGCGGGCGTGGACTGGCGGGGCTGCGTGCACGGGCGCGGATGGTCGATGGTGAACTGGAGGCCGGACCCCGGCCCGAGGGCGGGTTCGAGGTCCACGCCACAATTCCGTCCAAGCCCGCGTCGGAGTGATCCCGTGAGCGATGCGCCGCCACCGATCCGTGTGCTCGTCTGCGACGACCAGGCACTGGTGCGCACCGGCTACGTCACCATCTTCTCCGCCCAGCCCGACATGGAGGTCGTCGGAGAGGCCGAGAACGGGCACGAGGCGGTCCAGGCCGCAGGGCGCCTGCGTCCCGACGTGGTGGTGATGGACATTCGGATGCCCCTGCTCGGCGGCATTGAGGCGACCCGGCAACTGGCCGGTCCCGGCGCCGAGGCACCGCCGAAGGTGCTGGTCGTCACCACCTTCAACGTCGACGCCTACGTCTACGACGCGCTGCGTGCCGGGGCCAGCGGCTTCCTCCTCAAGGACGCGCCCCCGGGGGAGCTGGTCAACGGCATTCGGACGGTCGCCAGGGGCGAGGCCCTGCTTGCCCCCACCGTCACCCGCCGCCTCATCGGCCACTTCGCCGAACACCTGCGCCCGGCCGATACTTCCCGGCCGGCCAGGGAGGACGTGGTACGGGCACTGACCCCGCGCGAGCTGGAGGTGCTCCGGCAGATCGCTGAGGGGCTGTCGAACGCGGAGATCGCCGCGGAGCTCTTCATCACCCCCGAGACGGTCAAGACCTATGTGTCGAGGATCCTGGCCAAACTCGGCCTGCGCGACCGAGTCCAGGCCGTCGTCCTCGCCTACCGGGTCGGGCTGGTGTCCTCCACCGGCTGAAACCCACCCGGCCATCGACCTGGACACCGGGGTGGGTACGACGCACGCCGGCTCCTGACCGGGCGTCACCGAGTGCGGTGCCGAGCCAGGTCAGGGCCGGCTGTGCCCCTGTCCACCGCCTCACCTACGCGGGAGCCCCGCCGGAACGTGCCCGGCGGGGCCACAGGAGAGCCTCACGACGCCGGCACGGTCCTTCAGCGTTATCGAGGGGACATCGCCTCCGGCTGGAAGGCGGGCCGGACGACCATCGCCGAGCCGCCGCCCCGCCGTACCGTCTCGGCCGCCGCCAGCCACTTGCCGCCGGGCAGCCGCTGGACGCCGGTGGCCGCGCCGATCTCGGGGTTGAGGCGGAAGGAGTGCCCGATGCCCTCCAGCTCGGCCCGCAGTGCGCTGTCGTACAGGCCGGGTTCGAGTTCGGTCTGGGCGGCGTTGCGCTGGCTGGCGCGCGGTGCGGCGATGGCGTCGACGAGCGGCAGGCCGCGGTCGAGGAACCCGGTCAGGGTCTGCAGCACGGTGGTGATGATGGTGGAGCCGCCGGGCGAGCCGAGCGCCACCACCGGCCGGTCGTGCCGGTCCAGCACGATCGTCGGCGACATGGAGGACCGGGGCCGCTTGCCCGGTCCGGGCAGGTTGGGGTCGTGCACGGCCGGGTCGGCGGGGGCGAAGGAGAAGTCGGTCAGCTCGTTGTTGAGCAGGAAGCCGCGGCCCGGCACGGTGATGCCGCTGCCGCCGGTCTGCTCGATGGTGAGGGTGTAGGCGACGACGTTGCCCCACTTGTCGGCGACCGTCAGATGGGTGGTGTCCTCGCCCTCGTACGTCGTGGGCACCGCCGTGCCCCCGGTTCCGCAGGCCGCCGGCCGGCGCGGGTCGCCGGGGGCGAGCGGGCTGGTGAGCACCGCGTCGTCCTTGATGAGGCAGGCCCGGCTGTCGGCGTACCGCTGCGACAGCAGTTCCTTCGTCGGTACGTCCTCGAAGGCGGGGTCACCGACCCAGCGCCCGCGGTCGGCGAAGGCGATCCGGCTGGCCTCGATGTAGCGGTGCAGGTACCGCGCCTGGCTCGCCTTCGACAGGTCGGTGCGTTCCAGGATGTTGAGGGCTTCGCCGACCGTGGTGCCGCCGGAGGAGGAGGGTGCCATGGAGTAGACGTCGAGTCCGCGGTACGAGGTCCGGCTGGGCGCCTGGAGCCTGACGCGGTAGGCGGCCAGGTCCTTCTCGGACAGGTCGCCGGGACGGGCGTTCCAGCCCGAGGCCGGGTCCACGGGCGGCTTGTTCACCGTGTCGGCGATGTCCTCGGCGAGGTCGCCCCGGTAGAGCGCGCCGACGCCCTTGCGGGCCAGTTCCTCGTAGGTGCGGGCCAGATCGGGGTTCTTGAAGGTGGAGCCGACGACCGGCAGCTTCCCGTCCGGCAGGAACAGCTCGGCGGTGTCGGGGAAGTGGCGGAACCGGGTCTCGTTGGCGGCGGTCTGGGCGCGGAAGGTGGGGTCGACGGTGAAGCCGTCGCGGGCCAGCCGTACGGCGGGCTTCAGCAGGGCGCCGAGCCGCTTGCTGCCCCACTTGTCGAGGGCGGTGCGCCAGGTGGCGGGTGTGCCGGGGGTGCCGACGGCGAGGCCGCTGCTGACGGCCTCGGCGAAGGGGATCGGCTTGCCGTTCTCCAGGAAGAGGCCGGAGTCGGCGGTGAGCGGGGCGGTCTCGCGGCCGTCGACGGTGTGCACAGTGCGGGAGCGGGCGTCGTAGTAGACGAAGTAGCCGCCTCCGCCGATGCCCGCGGAGTAGGGCTCGGTGACGCCGAGGGCGGCGGCGGTGGCGACGGCCGCGTCCACCGCGTTGCCGCCGTTCCGCAGCACCTCGATGCCGGCGGCGGAGGCGTCCGGGTCGACGCTGGCGACGGCGCCGCCCCAGCCGGCGGCGACCGGGACCTTCCCGGGCGGGGTGGGCGGGGCGGCGGGTGGCGCTGCGGCCCCCACCGACACCACCGCGGCCGAGACCGCGAGGACGGACAGCTTTCGTGCGACAGGACGACGCATCCCACCTCCAGAGAAAGGCCGTTCGGGCAGCGTAGTCCATGACCATGGGCACGTCAGGAGCACCCGGCTACGATGCCCGGCCATGAACGACGACGTGCGCAACATCGTCCTCGGTGTACTGGCGACCGGCATCAGCGCCGCGCTGGGCTGGTTCACCCGTACGTACCTCTGGAAGCGCCGGCTCCGCCGCAAGCAGGCGTTCTTCGGGCTGCCGGACGCCTCGGAGGCCCTGCTGGTGGTCAACCGGAACGCCGCCGGGCCCGAAATGGCGGTGATGCGCCATGACGTGTTCGCGCTGCTGGAACTCGCCGCGCTGATCAAGGACTGCCGGGCGCACGCGCAGGTGCTGCCGCACGACACGGCCCGTCAGGGCTTCGGGGAGCGCACCGAGTTCTGCGTGGGCGGCCCGGCCTCCAACCGTCGGATGGCCGCGCACCTGTCGTCGCTGCTGCCCGGCGTGCGGGTGAACACCGACGCCGAACCGGGCCCGGAGCGCGGCGCCTTCCAGATCGGCTCCGAGCGCCACCGCCTGGACCTGGGCCGGACCGAGTACGTGCTGCTCTCCCGGCTCACCGTGGACCACAGCCACGGCGACCGGCCGGTGTTCCTCTTCTGCGGCCAGACCGCCATCACCAACCAGGCCGCCACCCGCTACCTCGCCCGCAACCACGAGCGCTTGTCCCGCAAGTACCGCACGGGTTCCTTCGTGCTGCTGCTGAAGGTGGTCAACTCGCAGGCGTACGGGCCGGACGTGGTGGAGCTGGTGGCGGACGTGACCCGGGCGGCGCGGGCGCCGCTGCCGACGGCACCGCGGCCGTCTGCCCTTCAATGATTGTTACTTTCACGTAACTTACCGACGGGTTCTTGCCGGTGAGGCCCCGAGGTTACCGTCGGGTCACTTTTGTTGACACGAGTGAGGAGTGACCCGTGAGACCTCATCGCAAGGCCCTGCGCACGACCGCCGTGGGCGCCATCTCCGCGGCCCTGGTCGCCGCGGGCACCCTCACCACCGCCCCCGCGGCCCATGCCGCGCCGCCGAGCGTAGGGTTCGTCGACATCGCCGGTGACGGCGGTACGACGCTCAAGGCGAACGTCGTCACCCCCTCGGGCGCCGACGGCCCGCGGCGCCACCCGCTGATCGTGCTGCCCACGAGCTGGGCCACGCCGCAGATCGAGTACCTGGCGCAGGCGCAGAGGCTCGCCGACTCCGGCTATGTGGTCGTCACCTACAACGTGCGCGGGTTCTGGCAGTCCGGCGGCCATATCGAAGTCGCCGGCCCACCTGACATAGCGGACGCGTCCCGCGTCATCGACTGGGCCTTGGCCCACACCCCGGCCGACCCGGGCAAGGTCGGCATGGCGGGCGTCTCCTACGGCGCCGGCATCAGCCTGCTGACCGCCGCGCACGACGAGCGGGTCAAGGCGGTCGCCGCGCTCAGCGGCTGGGCCGACCTGATCGACTCCATCTACTCCGGCCGCACCCAGCACGCCCAGGCCGCCGCCCTGCTCCAGGGCGCGGGCGGCGTCACCGGCCGGCCGAGCGCCGAACTCCAGGAGGTCCTCCGCCACTTCTTCGCCTCCGACCTGGACAAGGAGGACGAGATGCTCGCCTGGGGGAAGAAGCGCTCCCCCGCCTCGTACGTCGACCGGATCAACGACCACGGCACGGCGGTCATGCTCGCCAACGCCTGGGGCGACACCGTCTTCCCGCCGAACCAGTACGCGGACTTCTACGAGAAGCTGACCGGCCCGAAGAGACTCCAGCTGCGGCCCGGCGACCACGCGACCGCAGAGGCGACCGGCCTGCTCGGACTGCCCAACGACGTGTGGACCGACACCGGGCGCTGGTTCGACCACCACCTCAAGGGCGAGGACAACGGCGTCGACCGCGAGCAGCCGGTGCGGCTCAGGTCCCGTTCCGGAGGGGGCTACGAGGGCTACCCGGACTGGAAGTCGGTCGCCGCGACCGAGCGGAAGATCGCCCTCGGCGGCACCACCACCATCGCCGCGAACGTCAACTCCGGGGCGGACGGCGGGATCGTCCTGCTGTCCAGTGTGCTGGACCAGATCGCCCGGCTCCCCCCGGTCGCCTCGATCCCCCTGCTCCCCCGCCGTTGGGCCGCCGTCTGGCAGTCCGGGAAGTACCCCACCGCCCAACGGGTGCGCGGCACCGCGCGGCTGCACACCACGCTCACCCCGACCAAGGAGAGCGGAACCCTCGTCGCGTACCTGTACGACGTGGGCCCGCTCGGCCTCGGCAAGCTGGTCAGCAACGCGCCGTACACCTTCCACGGGCGGACGCCCGGAAAGCCGTTCGGTGTCGACCTGGAGCTGTTCTCCACGGCCTACGACGTCCCGGCAGGGCATCGGCTCGCCCTGGTCGTCGACACGGTCGACCCGCTCTACATCGAGCACAACCCGTCCGGCGCACGGCTGACCTTCTCCTCGCCCGCGAACGACCCGTCATACGTGTCGATTCCGCTGCGCGAGCAGTGATCGGCGGCCGCGGCCGGACGGCTCGGCTCCGGGTACTGCTGCCCCCTACGGTCCGCGCATCCCGACGCAGATCGGCGAGACCATCCTCGCCACGGGGATGAACGGCACATCGTAGTCGAGATCTGAAGGACCGGTCATGGCCACCCGGTGGATGCGCCCGGACCGACGGGGTGTCCACCGGGTGCCGGGCGCACGGGTGGCAGGGACCACGGGCGCGTGCTCCCTGCTCAGCGGTGGGGGACCCTGGCGCAGAGAACGCGGGCGCGCTCGCCGCGGGGCGCGGTGAAGGACTCGCCGGCAAGGGAGACGTGCGGCTCCCCGTTGTCCTTGCTGACGTCTCCCGGCTCGATCAACGGATCGACGACCATGCTCAGCGCTACCCACTTTCGGCTGTGTCGTGGTTGCCGCAAGCTATCCACCCCGGGACGCGGCGAAGACGCGACACGCACCTTTCGAGCATTAGCCTTATTTACACCAACCCTCCGGTGCGGGCGCCCGATTCAGGCCTCCGTCCCAGGCCTCGGTCTCGGGCCTCCGCCTGGCATCCCCGCCCCGGATCTCCGCCTCACGCCCCCGCGATCTCCGCGTACAGCTGGGAGAGTTCCGGCACCCCGGAGGCCGCCCACTCCTGACCGGCGGCCACCACGTCGGCCTCGCGCCCCGAGGGCAGCAGGATGACCGGCTGGCCGTCCGAGCGGATCCCCCAGGCGGCGCCGGGCACGGTCCGCACCACCACGGTGCCCAGGTACAGCCCCGCGTCGTTGCCCAGCCGGAGCAGCGTCTCCGCGTCGTCCCGCCAGCGCGGCGGCAGCTGGTCCAGCGCCTCCAGCGAGGCCGCCGTGTCGTCCAGCCGGACCCCCGCCTGGCCCGCCTGGGACCGCAGCAGCTCGCATTCGGCCAGGAGTTCCGCGATGCCCGCGGGGTCGACAGCCTCCCGCGTGCTGCGCCGGCCGCCCAGAAAAGGGATGTTCATACTTCCAGCCTGACATTCGTACCGGCGTACGCACCACAGGGCACGCGGACGGTCCCGGCCACGCGTCCGGGCGGTTTCACGCCGTGTTCGCGCCCCGTTCGTTGACGACGCGCGGAGCCCTCTCTAGCTTCACAGAGCGATGCTCGTGTCGCTGTGTCGGGAGGTCCGGTTGGTGCGTCGAGGCGTGCGAGGGGTCGCCGTCGTCCTGCTCCTGGTCGCGTCCGTGCTCCCGACGGGCGCCGCCGCCCGGACCGGCATCGAGCGACCGGCCGAACCCGTGCTCCAGACGGACGCCGCCGCCCGGACCGGCATCGGGCGGCCGGCCGAGCCCCGGCCACTCACCCAGCTGTTCGACAACACCGCCGTCAGCGACGACGCCCGCCCCGCCGAGGCGGACTTCGACGGCACCGGCGCCTCCCTGTCCGCGCGGGACCTCGCCGCGGCCGGCTGGACCCCCGGCCGCGTCCTCACCGTGCAGGGCGCCCGGCTCACCTGGCCGAAGCGGGCCGCGGGCGAGCCGGACAACGTCGTCGCCGACGGGCAGACGGTACGGGTGAGCGGCCGCGGCGACGCCCTCGCCTTCCTGGTCGCGGGCACCGCGGGCCAGGACGTCACCGGCTCCGGCACGGTCGGCTACGCCGACGGCTCCGCCTCCCCGTACGTGCTGACCGCCCCCGACTGGCGCCGGGGACCGCTCGCCACCAAGGCGGTGGCCCTGCCGCACATCAACACCCCCGGCGGCCCGCTCGCCGAACGAGCCCGGCTGTACGTCGTCACCGTGCCCGTCGAGCCGGGCCGCCCGGTCACCTCGGTACGGCTGCCGCGCGCGGCCGGACTGCATGTGTTCGCGGTGTCGGTGCGGGCGCGCACGGCGGGCTGGACCGGCAGCTGGGCGGCGGCGACCTCCGGGTACCTGAGCGTCGGCCCGTGGACCGACCGCACGCTGCGCCTGGTGGTGCACACCTCGGCTGGCGGCCCCCGGGTGCGGCTGCGGTTCGACAACACCTTCGCCGCCACGCCGGTGCGGATCGGCAGCGTCACGGTCGCGCTGCGGGCGAAGGGCGCCGCGGCACTCGGCACACCGGCGCGGGTGACGTTCGGCGGCGCGGCGGGCACGCAGATCGCCGCGGGCGCGCAGGCCTACAGCGACCCCGTCGGCTTCGAGGTGCCGCCGGACAGCGATCTCCTGGTCAGCTTCCACCTTCCCGGCACGGTCCCGGCGGCCCCCGTGCACCGGCTCGCGCTGCAGCGGTCGTACGTCAGCGAGCCCGGCGACCACACGGCCGACAGGGCGGCGACCGCGTACACCACGGTCCTCACCAGCTGGCCGCTGCTGACCGGGGTGGACGTGGGCGGCGGACCGGGATCGGTGGTGGCGCTCGGTGACTCGATCACCGACGGGGCCCGCTCGACAGTGGACGCCAACCGACGCTGGCCGGACGTGCTGGCCCGGCGGCTGGCGGCCCGCACGGGGGTGCCGCGCTACGGGGTGCTCAACCAGGGCATCTCGGCGAACCGCGTGGTCACCGACCGCTACCCGGGCGACGGGATCTCCACCGACTCCGGCGGGGTGAGCGCCCTGCACCGGCTCGACCGGGACGTGTTCGCCCAGACCTCGGCCCGCACGCTGATCGTCCTCGAGGGCGTCAACGACCTGCGCACGGGCGCCACCGCGGGCGCGGTGACCGCCGGGCTGCGGAAGATCGCCGAGCGGGCGCACGCGCGCGGGCTGCGCGTGCTGGCGGCGACGATCCTGCCCTGCGGGGGCGAGGTCCACTGCACGCCCGCCGTCGACGCCGAGCGGGTGGCGGTCAACGACTGGATCCGCCGCGCCGGGGTGTTCGACGGGGTGCTCGACTTCGACGCGGTGATCCGGGACCCGGCGCATCCGTCCCGGATGCTCCCCGCCTACGACAGCGGGGACCATCTGCACCCGGGCGACGCCGGGCTCTCGGCCATGGCCGAGTCGGTGGACCTGCGGCTGCTGTGACCGTGCGGCCGCGGTGACCCGGCGTCCTACACGTCCAGGTCGACGACGACCGGCGCGTGGTCCGAGGCGCCCTTGCCCTTGCGCTCCTCACGGTCGACGTAGGCGTCCTTGACGGCCCCGGCGAACGGCTGGTTGCCGTAGACCAGGTCGATACGCATGCCGCGGTTCTTGGGGAAGCAGAGCTGGCGGTAGTCCCAGTAGGTGAACGGGTGGTCGTACTTCAGGGGGCGCGGCACCACGTCGTTCAGGCCCGCCTCGCGCAGGGCGGCGAGGGCGGCGCGCTCGGCCGGGGTGACGTGCGTGGAGCCCTCGAAGGCGGCCGGGTCGAAGACGTCGTCGTCGGTCGGGGCCACGTTGTAGTCGCCCATGACGGCGAAGGGGCGGCTGCCTGCGGCGTCCCCCGCGACGGCGGCCCGCAGGGCCTCGAACCACTGGAGCTTGTACGCGTAGTGCGGGTGCTCCACCTCGCGGCCGTTCGGCACGTACACCGACCAGACGCGGACCGGGCCGCAGGTCGCGGAGATGGCGCGGGGCTCCACCGCGCCGTCGAAGCCGGGGTCGCCGGGCAGGCCCTTGACCACGTCCTCGATGCCGACGCGGGAGAGCACCGCCACGCCGTTCCAGCGGCCCGTGGCGTGCACCGCCGCCTCGTAGCCGAGGTCGCGCAGCTGGTCGAACGGGAACTGCTCCTCGGCGACCTTGGCCTCCTGGAGGCAGAGCACGTCGGTGCCGCTGCTCTCCAGCCAGGCCAGCAGCCTCGGCAGGCGGGCGGTGATCGAGTTCACGTTCCAGGTCGCGATGCGCATGCCTCACAACCTACCCGGCGCCACTGACAACGCGGCCCGCCCGGGCTGCCTCACACGTCGGCGGACTCGCCCGGCGTCAGCCGCAGGTGCTCCGAGCCGCCCAGGGCGCCGATCTGACGGTCGTAGATCGGGCGGGCGAGGTCGGTGAGGAGCGCGTCGTGGATGTCGTAGGCGCGCCTCGGCCGGACCTCGCGGACGTAGTCGATGACCTCGGAGATCTTGCTCCACGGGGCCATCACCGGCAGCAGCAGCGTCTCCACCGGGTGGTCGGGGACGGTGAGGGCGTCGCCGGGGTGAAAGACCTTCCCGCCGTCGATCAGATAGCCGACGTTGGTGATGCGCGGGATGTCCGGGTGGATCACCGCGTGCAGCTCACCGTGCACCTGCACGTCGAAGCCCGCGGCCGTGAAGGTGTCGCCGTGGCCGACGGTGTGCACCCGCCCGGGGAACGCCGCCGAGATCCGCTCCGCGACCGACTTCAGGGTCCAGATCTCGGCGGCCGGACTGGCCTCCAGGCCGGCCCGCAGCCGGCCCTCGTCGAAGTGGTCGGGGTGCTCGTGCGTGACGAGGATCGCGTCCGCGCCGACGGTGGCGTCCGCCTCGGTGAACCCGCCGGGGTCGAGGACGAGCGTGCGCCCGTCCTTCTCCAGACGGACGCAGGCGTGCGACTTCTTCGTGAGCTTCAGCTTCATGGAGCCATCCTGCCGCCCGACGGGAACGGGTGCTCACTCCTGGGGGGTGGTCTCCTGCCGGATGACCTCCTGCGCCACCTTGAAGGCGCTGTTCGCCGCCGGTACGCCGCAGTAGACGGCGGCGTGCAGCAGCACCTCCTTGATCTCGGCCGGGGTCAGGCCGTTGCGCAGCGCGGCGCGCGTGTGGAAGGCCAGCTCCTCCAGGTGCCCGCCGGCGACCAGGGCGGTGAGGGTGATGCAGCTGCGGGTGCGCCGGTCCAGGCCGGGGCGGTCCCAGATCTCGCCCCAGGCGTAGCGGGTGACGAACTCCTGGAAGTCGCCGGAGAACTCGTCCGCCTGCGCCAGCGCCTGGTCGACGTGCGCGTCGCCGAGGACCTCACGGCGCACCTTGATCCCGGCGTCGTACGGGTCCGGCCGGCCCACGGCCTGCGGCTGGGCGGCGGGCGGGGCGATCTCGGCGATGGGCGCGGTCGGCGCGGTCTGCGGGGGCACGGCGGCGAGGACCGGCTTGACCGGCGTCGCCGCGATGGCGATCTGGCCGGTGCCCGGGTCGACGAGCGGCTGCCAGGCCGTGGAGAAGTGGGTCACCAGCAGGTCCGTGACCGCGGCGGGCTGCTCCACCGGCACCAGGTGGGAGGCGCCCGGGACGACCGCGAGCCGGGCGTCGGGGATCCCGGCGACCAGGGTGCGGGCCTCGGCGGGGCCGGTGACCTGGTCCTCCGAGCCCACCAGCACCAGGGTCGGCACGCCCACCCGGCCCAGCTCGGGCCGCACGTCGAAGGTGGCCAGCGCCTCGCAGGCGGCGATGTAGCAGCCGGGGTCGGTGGTGCGCACCATCTGCACCGCCCAGTCGGTGATCGCGGGCTGGGCGGCGGCGAAGCCGGTGGTGAACCAGCGGTCGGGCGAGGTGCGGGCGATCGGGTCCAGGCCGTTCGTCCGGACGATCACCCCGCGCTGGCGGAACTCGTCCGCCGTGCCGAACCGCGGGGAGGCCGCGATCAGCACCAGGGACGCCAGGCGCTCCGGGTGGCGCAGGGCCAGCTCCACGCCGATGGCGCCGCCGAGCGCGCATCCCGCGTAGCCGAAGCGCTGGACGCCGAGGCTGTCGAGGGTGGCGAGCAGTCTGGTGGTGAGTTCGCTGACGGAGCCGGCGGGGTGGGCGGGGGCTCCGCCGTGGCCCGGCAGGTCGAACCGGAAGACGCGCCACTGCTTGGTCAGCTCCGGGACCTGCCGGTCCCACATGTGCCAGGTGGTGCCCAGTGAGGGACCCAGGATCAGGACCGGGGCGTCTTCTCTCCCGTCGAAGCGGTATTGCAGGGTGTTCGTCGGTGTCTCACTCACGCCCCAGACCCTCTCACGTATCACGGACGCCCCTGTAGCGGGGGACGCTGGGTACCCTATTGACCAGGTTGGAGACCTCTCGGGCGGCATGCCGATCGAAGCATCGGACGATCTCGCGCCGAGTCCTGCCCTCCTGGTGCGGCGTTCGCAGTACGCCTGGGGGCGCGGGTCGTGGCGCAGCCGGGTGAAGACCTTGCGGTGCGCAGTTGCGTCGGCCTGCCGGTCGCCGCCATGACTGAGTCGGCGCGAGCTCGGCCGGCCCGACGAGTACTCGACGGGACTGACTTCGCACAGCACCGCGGAGTCCTTGGCGAGCTTGAACATCCGGGCGCTTCGCACCGGACCGTCGCCTGATCTGGCCCGCGCCCTGGCGTGACCGCTGAGCACGGCCCGCGCGGCAGCCTGTGCGTCACACGGGTCCGGTTTCCCGAGCAGACGGCGGGCCGAACGGTCGGGCCGGTTCGCCTCGTACACCTCGACGTGCCGAGCCGGCGGATAACGGGACAGGCCCGCTCCGAACGTGCCGGTGCCCTCCACACCAGCCCGGCGCACCGTCCCCAGCGTCAGGCCCAGACGAGCAGGCGACTGCAGCCGGCCGCCGTTGCCGGAAACGACTCGGTACCCAGGATCTCCCCGGCGGGGAGACCACGGCGGCAACACGAACCTCCGCCTGTCCGCGGCAGAGCCGTGGCGCACCCGCGGGTGCTGTTCCGGCCGCCGCCGCACGCACTGCCCCGGTGAGGCCGGCACGTCCGGCACGCGCGCGGGGCCCGGCCGACATATCGGCCGGGCCCCGTGATGAGGGGTATGCGCGGGTCAGATCACCATCGGTACCAGCGTCCTCGGCCACCACCGGCTGTGGTGGACCGCATGACGAAGCCGAGAAGCCACAGCACCAGGACGGCGACAGCGACCCACCAAAGGATCTCGACGGCGAAACCGGCGCCGAAGAGGATCAGCGCAAGAAGCAGAACAAGCAGCAGGGGAACCATGTTTACCAACCTCCTGCACACTCGCTTGTCCCGCATATCTTCCTTCATTCATCCACGACGCTTTGTTTGTGAAGGAGACACCGGGGCACGAGCGGGTTACCGCAACAGCGGAAAAACCTAGAGGAGGTGCTCTTCCATGGCTGCCGACGAGAAGGCCAAGGCGAAGGCCGAGCAGGCCAAGGGCAAGGCGAAGGAAGCTCTGGGAAGCGCTACCGGCAACGACCGAATGGCCGCTGAGGGACAGGCGGAAAAGAGCACGGGAGATGCCCGCGAGGCAAAGGAAAAGGTCAAGGACGTGTTCAAGCACTGACCACGCGTCCCAACCGCTGATCCGAAAAGGGGCCTGCGCCGCGTCATTGCGGGAGGGCCCCTTTCCGGTGGGCGGAGGGCGGAAGCCCGGGCCCGCTGGGACCGTCCGCCGACCGGGACGGTGGCCCGGAACGCGTACCGTTCATACGTCCATTGACCGAAGGTGAGAGCATCCCCGTCATGGATGACGGAAACGGTCACGGGTCCCGATGGTGGGCGGCGCTGCGCCGGACGCCGGTGGCCGTCTGGAACGATGACGTCACGGACTGGGCCGCCGCGCTGACCTATTACGCGGTCCTGGCCCTGTTTCCCCTGCTGCTGGTGATCGTCTCGATCCTGGGTCTGACCATGCCCACGGCCCAGCCGGAGCTCATCGACCGCATATCGCGAGCCGCCCCGGAAGCGTCCCGCGCGCTGCTGCGCAGCACCCTGCGGCAGATGGCCGGACAGTCCTCGGCGGCATGGACGCTGATCTTTTTCGGAGGGGCGGGAGCCCTGTGGTCGGGATGCAGCTATCTGAGCGTCTTCCGCCGGGCGTTGCACGCCATGCATCAAGTCAGCGCGCACCGGCCCGTCTTGCGCACCGCTCCGCGCATCATCATCACGGCTCTCGTCCTGATCTTCCTGCTTCTCACGTCGACCCTCGCCTTGTTTCTCACCGGGAGCCTGGCCCGGCGTCTGGGCCGGGCCCTGCAGCTGGGTACCGGGCCGCAGGACGCCTGGGACACACTGCGGTGGCCGGTCGTGACGGTGGTCGCCGTCACGCTGGTGCTCGTCCTGTACCGTTCGGGCCCGGCGTCCTCCCGCCCTGTCGGGAAGATGGCGCCCGGCGGCACACTCGCGGTGGCGCTCCTGTTGGCCGCGTCGCTCGGCTTCGCCGTCTACACCTCCCAGGTCGGCACCTATCACCGCCTGTACGGCTCACTGGCAGGCGTCGTGGTCTTCCTGGTGTGGCTCTGGCTGTCCAACCTGGCGCTTCTGATCGGCGCTCAGTTCAACGCAGAGCTGATGAAGCCTGGGCAAGGAGCACCCGGGCAAGAGGAATGAGACGGCACGCACGCGCCCGGATCGCGGGAGCGAGCACGCCGCCGCACCAGCGCCGGCCCGCCGGTACGGGCCCGCCCCGACCGGCAGGACCCCGCGACGTGAGGCACGGAGCCCGGCCTCCGCGCCGCTTGGCGAGTCACAGGCGGGCGACGTCCGGGTGCCTGGGCCGACGGCCGTCAGACTGTGCTGAGCGTGCCCTCGCGTCGATCTGTCGGACCTGATCGTCCGTACCCGCGCCCTGCATCCCCGTGAGGCCGCCCGCAGCCTCGTCGCGGCGGCCGTCGACGTCCACCACGGTCACCTGCAGGACGACGCGACCGTCATGTGTCTGGACCGGTACGGCGTCGGTCACTCCCGGCGGGACGCCGACACCGGCGCCGACCTCGCCGACGCCTCTGCTCCGTCACAGACGGGGCGGACCGCTCCCGGGTCGTAACGCGTGGACTGCTCCGACACCTCGCTCCGGCCGGCCCTCGGCCGGACGCTTCCGGGGGCAGTGATGTCGTCGCTCGTGCACCCGGTGTCGCGTTCCGTGCCGGGCGCTCGGTCGCCGGGTGACAGCGGGCGCCGGCGGTAGCGGGCGTCCGGGTCCGGCCCGCACACAGCCGTACGTCGCCGGCGAGCGCGGCGACGTACGGCGAGCGAGGAGGCTGTGGCCGTGAGGACGAAGACGGCCTACGTCCTGGGCGGGGAGCACGCGTCTCTCGATGTCACGGATGTCGGCCGATGAGATCGGTTCTGCTGCCGGACTGTGGCTCAGGCGTCGATGATGACCGGGATGATGAGGGGCTTGCGGCGATAGGTGCGGAACGCCCAGTTCGCCACGGCGCGGGCGATGAGCTGTTCCAGTTGATGCGCGTCCCCGACGCCTTCCTCCGCCGCGGTGGCCAGGGTCTTCTCGATGACGGGGACGACCGGCTCGAAGGTGGTGTCGTCGTGGACGAAGCCCCGGGCGAGGAAGTCGGGGGCCTCGGCAAGGGCGCCGGTGTCCGCGTCGACGATCGCCACGACCGTGACCACACCTTCGGCGGCGAGGGTGAGGCGGTCCTTGAGGGACGCTTCGGTGGCGCCACCGACCTCCATGCCGTCCACGTAGACGTTGCCGGCGGGGACCTTGCCGGTGATGGACGCGCGCCCGTCGACGAGATCGACGACGACACCGTCCTCCGCGATGACGACCCGGTCGGGGTCGACGCCGGTACGGATGGCGAGGTCGCCGTTGGCCCGCAGGTGGCGCCATTCGCCGTGGACGGGCATGACGTTGCGGGGTTTGACGATGTTGTAGCAGTAGACGAGTTCGCCGGCGCTGGCGTGCCCGGACACGTGTACCTTGGCGTTGCCCTTGTGGACCACGTGGGCACCCCACCGGGTGAGTCCGTTGATCACCCGGTAGATGGCGTTCTCGTTGCCGGGGATGAGGGAGCTGGCGAGCAGGACGGTGTCGCCCTTGCCGATGCGGATCATGTGGTCGCGGTTGGCCATACGCGACAGTGCGGCCATCGGTTCGCCCTGGGAGCCGGTGCACACCAGAGTGACCTTGTGGTCCGGGAGCTTCTCCAGCTCCTTCGTGCTCACCACCAGGCCGGAGGGGACCTTCAGATAGCCCAGGTCACGGGCGATGCCCATGTTGCGGACCATCGACCGGCCGACGAAGGCGACCTTGCGGCCGTGCTGATGGGCGGCGTCCAGGACCTGCTGGATGCGGTGCACATGACTGGCGAAGCTGGAGACGATGACCCGGCGCGGCGCGGTGCGCATCACCTGCTCGATCGCCGGATTTAGCTCACGCTCGGACGTGGTGAAGCCGGGTACCTCGGCGTTGGTCGAGTCGGTCAGGAACAGGTCCACCCCCTCCTCACCAAGGCGGGCGAAGGCGCGCAGGTCGGTGATGCGGTCGTCGAGAGGGAACTGGTCCATCTTGAAGTCGCCCGTGTGCAGCACCATCCCGGCGCCGGTGCGGATCGCGACCGCGAGGCTGTCCGGGATGGAGTGGTTGACCGCCACGAACTCACAGTCGAAGGGCCCGAACCCGCGCCGGTCGCCCTCCCGCACCCGCACCGTGCGCGGCCGGATGCCATGCTCCTTGAGCTTGGCCTCGAGGAACGCCAGCGTCAGCTTCGAGCCGACGAGGGGAATGTCGGACCGCTCGCGCAGCAGATAGGGCACACCGCCGATGTGGTCCTCGTGCCCGTGGGTCAGCACCACGGCCACGATGTCGTCCAGCCGGTCCCGGATCGAGGTGAAGTCCGGCAGGATCACGTCCACGCCGGGCTGGGTCTCCTCGGGGAACAGCACGCCGCAGTCGACGACAAGCAGCTTGCCGGCGTACTCGAAGACGGTCATGTTGCGGCCGATCTCACCCAGGCCGCCCAGGCCGATGACCCGCAGCCCTCCTTCGGGAAGGGGCGGAGCGGCATTCAGTTCGGGGTGCGGATGACTCATACCTTGACGTTACCCGGAGGGTGGGGGGGATGATCCATTGTCTGTGTGATCTCTTCTCCCGACAGGGTCGGGGGCACTACGACGGGTACCCAGGATCGTTCGGATCACGCCGGTGGCCGGGACGGGGGCCGGTGAAGGCGGTACCGCCTTCCGCAGTACCGTACGCCCAGTGAGCAGGCGCACGCCCTGCGACAGGGCGGGGGCCACCTGCGCACTGGGACTGGCGGCCCACCCGCTCACCATCGAGGCAGGCCGTGCACGTCCCGGTTCGCGGGCGCCGCGCATGCGCACGCGAGCCCTTCAGCGCGGCATCGGCGGCGCTGTAGGCGCCCGCCCTGTCCGCCAGTGCCGCCGCCCTGGCCACCCACCCGAGCCGCCCGGCCGGGCCGGTGGATAGGATGCGCTCTCATGCCTAAGCCTGACGAGCTGATCGTTGACATCGCAGCCCTTGTGGAATCCGGGCAGAGCAATCAGATGTCCCTGACCGTGGTCACCGATGGTGCTGTCATCACCGGACGCCTGGCTCCTGAAGCCGTGTGGCGGCAGAGGGTGTCGGAGGTACTGACGGACTCCGCCCACCTGGGCGAGTTCTCCCCTGCCTTCGACACCCCCGAGAAGAAGGACGGGCCGCCCACGCATCTGCACTTCCATGTCGCCCGGATCCTCCAGGGCCCCGTGGGGATTCCGGAGACGGGCGGGATGTATCGCGTCGCGATCGAGGCCGTCAGTGCCTGGACCGTAGGTGACTTCAGCTATTCCGACCACTGACCCGTTGACCGGCCACCGCGCCGAGAGCGCCACGGCACACGCCGTTCTCGGTCAGGCCAGTCGGGCAGCGGGCCGGGTCCCGGCAGTCGGCGGCGCATCACGTTCCCGGTCTCGGCCATCGTGCGTGCAGCGGGGATGCGAAGGGTCCCTCGTCGCCGGCGATGTCGCGCAGGCTGACACGGTCCGTGTACCCGGAGCTGTCCCGGACCCGCAACAACGAGCGGCAGGGAGAATCCCAGGAATGGGCCGTGGAACGCGACAGCGAATCTGACTGACGGAAAAGCCGTGCAGGCTCAGGCGCTGAAATGAGTGGCGCAATGTGGACTCACCATTCGGAGTGTCCACTGCGATATAGCGCTGAAAGGATGCGCCTGTACCCCTGAAGGACGGTCCGTGTGGGGTGAGCCCACGGATTTCCTGGTTGTCATCCACAGGTGAACCCACTGTGGGAAACGCATGTAGCTGGGGCCCGCACCCCGAGGGATGCGGGCCCCAGCTACAAGTGATGCGACAGTCAGCGTCAGGCGGGAACGATGTTCTCGGCCGTCGGGCCCTTCTGGCCCTGCGCGATGTCGAAGGTCACCTTCTGGCCCTCCAGCAGCTCACGGAAGCCCTGGGTGGCGATGTTCGAGTAGTGGGCGAACACGTCAGCGCCGCCGCCGTCCTGCTCGATGAAGCCGAAACCCTTTTCCGCGTTGAACCACTTCACGGTACCAGCAGCCATGTCATATCTCCTTCGGGGCAGTGCATACGGGATCCGCACCGTGCGAACCTCGTGTCGCCGCGATGATCACCCCGCCCGGAAAAGACCGGAAATACAAAAGCGCTCCCAGCGGCACAGCCGACCGGACAGCACTTGAAGTTTCGGGAACCACAACTGCAACTGAGATCGACAGTAGCACGCCGCAGCGGCTCGCGTGCGGTGAAGAATGCCACCCTTCTTATTACGGCAGAGAATCTGTCCGCATGTTCCGTTGAAATCTCAGCCCGCGGGCACAGATTTTGATTCGGCACGAGCGCTTTCCTGGTTCCCGCCCAGCGTGAGCGAGGCGGGGCAGGGGCCATGCCCCTGCGGCGGTGTGACGACGACGCCCCCTACTGGACGAGCTCCCGGACCGTGCGCCGTTCGCGGCATCCTCATCGCGTCAGGCGCCCGGTCACGACGCGCACCCGAGGGATACGGCACAGGCGGTGCCGTTCAGGGTGTAGGAGCCCGGCGGGTGGTGTTGCCGGTGTGGGCTGCCTTGAAGCCGATGCCGAGCGATGCCCCTGGAGCGATCGTGGTGTTGTGAGCGACGTTCCTGGCCGTCACCGGGCCGGAGGCGGGTGCGTACACCGCGTTCCAGCCGGAGGTGATGGTCCGGCCGTCGGGCAGGGTGAAGAGGAGTGACCGGCCGTCGATCGCCGTGACGCCGGTGCCGGTGAGGGTGGCGTTCGAAGTCAGGCCGGTGTTCCGGCATGGACGGTGGTGGTGACCCGGCAGGTCGCCGGACCCGGCGGCGGGTCGGAGGCCTGGAACTGTGTGAAGAACCTCCACACCTCACCCGGCGGCCCGGTCCTGGTGCCGCTGTCACCGGGGCCCCGTCCTGCGGGGCGGCGATGTGGCCTTCGTCGAACGCGGCCCAGGCCACCGGGTGCCCGGCCGAGCAGCCCGAGTAGGTGGTGACCCGGTGCGTCAGGCTGCCCGGTGCCGGTTCGGGCGGGTTCCGGGGGTGCAGCCGTTGTTCCTGACGTACCGGCCGCGCATCGCCCGTCCGCCGGCGATGCCGAGGACGCTGCCGCTGAGGCCGTGCGCTCCGAGGCAGGCGATGGGCTGGGTGCCGCCGCCGCAACCGCTGAGCTGCCCGCCGCTCTGGATGGCGACGGCGCGGAAGACCGTCGCGCGGGAACACGCGAGGGCGTACGACATGGCGGCGCCGTGGCTGAACCCCAGGGCGAAGCGCTGTGTGGTGTCGACGCACAGGTCCGCCTCGATCCGCCTGAGCATGTCGTCGACGAAGGTGACGTCCTCCCCGCCGGTGTCGGCCCAGCCGTTGTCGAGGCCTTGTGGTGCGACGAAGACGGCGCTGTTGTCCGCCAGCCGCTGAAGCCCGTAGTAGGCCCAGGTGCCCGTCTCCACGGTGCGGCCCGTGGCGACATCGGTCGAGGTGCCGCCCGGCCAGTGGAATCCGAACACCAGCCGGTGGGCGCGGCTGCGGTCGTTGCCGTCGGGGATCTCAGGACGAAGGTGCGGTCCTTGCCGCCGCTGACGATGGTGTGGGTCACGCTCCTCAGGGTGGGGGTCTTGCCGCATCCGGGGCTGGGGCGGTGGCGCCGACGGATGCGGCAGCCGTGCGGGGGGGGGTGAGCGGTGCGTTCTCGCCCCGGCTGCGGCCCAGTGCCGTGCCTGCCATGCTCAGGGCGACCAGCGCCGCGACCACGGCGGGCCGAAGAGGGTCCTTGTCCTCGTCGTCATGAAGGTGCTCTGCTCGTGCCTCGGTTGCTCACGCGCGGGACCACTTCTGGCCGGCCTGGCCGTTGCAGGTCCACAGGACCAGCGGGGTCCCGTTGCCGGTGGCGGCGCCGTTGGTGTCCAGGCACAGGCCGGCGTGGACGTTGCGGATCGACCCGTCGGTGCCAACGGTCCACTTCTGGTTGCTCTGGCCGTTGCAGGGCCAGGTGATGACACGGGTGCCGTTGGTGGTGCCCTGGTTGTAGGCGTCCAGGCACTTGTCGCCGAAGACGCGGATCTCACCGCCGGCCCATGTGGTCCACAGCTGGTTGGCGGCCGTGTGGCAGTCCCAGATCAGCACCGTGGCGCCCGCGGCGGTGGAGGCGTTGTCCACGTCCGCGCAGCGACCGGACGCGTTGCCCCGCAGGCGGGACGTGGTGGCGGTGAGCGGGCTGCCGCCGGTCACCCGGAACACGGCGACGCCGTGTGCGGGGACGCTCGCCGAGATCTGCCCGGCCGTGCTCGACGTGCCGCCGGTCCACAGGTCGGTGAGCGTGAACGGCCCGCCGGCGAGCCCGACCTGGGCGGCCGTTGTGGTGACCGTCGCGGTGCCGGCTCCCCGGTTGAACAGGCCCACCGCGACCGAGCCGTCCGCCAGCGGTTTGGCGAACACCTCGGTGGCGCCGTCGTCGCGCACCCTGCGCCCGCCCGCGCCCAGCGGGTCCTGGTTCACCGCCAGCAGACGCGGGTTGCGCAGGATCGCGCTCACGTCGGCGGACATGGTGCGGATGTCGTTGCCGGCCATGAGCGGGGCACCCAGCAGCGCCCACAGGGCGAAATGGGAGCGGGACTCGGTCAGCGACAGGCCGGGACGGCCGACGACCAGCATGTCGGGGTCGTTCCAGTGTCCCGGCCCCGACTGCGCGGCCAGCGGCGCGGTGACGTCCAGGACGTTGCCGACGCCCATGGGATAGCTGTTGGTGTTGCCGTTCTGCCAGATGTCGAGCAGGTCCTCGGTGGTCCGCCACAGGTCGGCGACCTCGCCCCAGTCGTACGTGGCGCCGGTGGGGGCGTGCAGGCTGTTGGGATTGATGCTGTACACGATCGGCCGCCCGGTGGCGCGCAGGGCGTCGCGCATGAGGGTGAACCGCGCGACCTGCTCGTCACGGGTCCCGCTCGGGGAGCACCAGTCGTACTTGAGGTAGTCGACGCCCCACGAGGCGAATGTCGCGGCGTCCTGCGCCTCGTGGCCCTTGCTGCCCGTGGCTCCCGGGTAACTCCCCACTGCCTGCGCGCAGGTGCGCTCGCCGGGCGCCTGGTAGATGCCGAACTTCAGGCCCTTGCTGTGGATGTAGTCCCCGAGCGCCTTCATCCCGCTGGGGAACTTGGCCGGGTTGGCCCGGAGGTTGCCCTGGGCGTCGCGCTGCGGGTCGAACCAGCAGTCGTCGACCACGACGTACCGATAGCCGGCGTCCCGCATGCCCGAGGACACCATCGCGTCGGCGGCCTGGCGGACCTGGGCCTCGGTGATCCCGCACCCGAAGCTGTTCCAGCTGTTCCACCCCAGCGGTGGGGTGAGCGCCGGACTGCCCGGTGCGGCCGAGGCGGTGGACCGGGCTGTGACCGTCACGGACGCGGCCGCTGTCAGCACGGCGGCCGTGAGGAGGCGGAGCAGTCGTCCGCCTGATCGTCTGGGCACCAAGGTCTCCTTCGGTACGCGGAGCAAGAAGAGTCAGTTCGAAATTTCGAGCAACATTCGGAAAGTGGGACGGCTCCACGGATCCTAGAGAGGTGGCCGAGCATGTCAACACCGCGCGCCAGGTCCACCTCCGGCGCGATCAGGGAGACCGCGCATGTGGCCCATCTGCCGCAAGCGGGCATCGACCTGGCACTACTCGGCGGCGGAGTCCTCCGAATGTTTCGACGGAAGAACCGAATCTGCGAGAGGGGTTGACGAGTCACATCGGCCTCCTATCATCCAGGATGCTCGATGGGTCGATCTACGTTCGACATACCGAACATCCGCCTCGGCTATCCATCTCGGTGGAGCCGACTCCCCACTGGACGAAGGCGAGAAGAGCCCTCACATGGATCTGTCATGGACTGATCACCCACTCACGCGTCGTCGCACGCTCGCTGCCGCCACCGGCCTCGCCGTCGGCGCCCTGCTTCCCCACGGGCCCGCCCTCGCGACCGCCGCGGCGTACACGAACCCGGTGATCTGGCAGGACTTCGCGGACATCGACGTCATCCGCGTCGGCGACACCTACTACGCCTCGGCCTCGACGATGCACTACTCGCCTGGCGCACCCGTCCTGCGCTCGTACGACCTGGTGAACTGGGAGATCGCCGGCCACTCGGTCCCCGTGCTCGACTTCGGCGCCAAGTACGACCTGAACGGCGCCCGAGGCTATGTCAGAGGCATCTGGGCGTCGTCACTGGCCTACCGGCCGAGCAACAGGACCTTCTACTGGCTCGGCCAGATCGACTTCGCCCGGACGTACATCTACACCGCCACCGCGGTGGAGGGGCCGTGGAACAGGCTGACGACGATCAGCACCCCCTACTACGACGCCGGGCTGCTCGTCGACAGCGACGACACCCTGTACGTGGCGTACGGGAACACCACCATCAGCGTGGCCCAGCTCTCCCCCGACGGCCGCAGCCAGGTCCGTACGCAGGAGGTCTTCAGGACACCGTCGAGCGTGGGCACCCTGGAGGGCGCCCGCTTCTACAAGATCAACGGCCAGTACTACATCTTCCTGACCCGCCCCGCGAACGGCCAGTACATCCTGAAGTCGTCGAGTGGCCCCTTCGGTCCGTACACGATGCGGCAGGTCCTGCTCGACCTGCGCGGACCGATCCCCGGCGGCGGTGTCCCCCACCAGGGCGGACTGGTGCGGACGCAGAGCGGCGCCTGGTACTACCTGGCCTTCGTCGACGCGTATCCCGGCGGCCGCATGCCTGCCCTGGCGCCGGTCACCTGGACCGCGGACGGCTGGCCCGTCGTGCAGCTCGACAACGGCGCGTGGGGCACGTCGTATCCCCGCCCGGCCGTCCCCACGCCGCCCCGCCAGGTCACCCCGATGACCGGCGTCGACACCTTCGACGGCACGGCCCTCAAGCCGAGATGGGAGTGGAACCACAACCCGGACCCCACCAAGTGGTCCGTCGGCAACGGCCTGACCCTGCGGACCGCGACCGTCACCCAGGACCTCTACTGGGCCCGCAACACCCTCACGCACCGCATCCAGGGCCCCACCTCCACCGCCACGGTCCAGCTCGACCACGCGGCGATGCGGGACGGCGACCGGGCCGGACTCGCGCTGCTGCGGGACTCCTCCGCCTGGATCGGCCTCAAGCGCGACGGTGGCGTGACGCGGGTGGTGATGGTCAGCGGGCCGACCATGGACACCAACTGGAACACCACCCACACCGGCACCGAGCTCGCGAGCGCGCCCGTCCCGGGCGGCCGGATCTGGCTGCGCGCGAGCGCGGACATCCGCCCTGGCGCGCCACGCCCCGGGACCTTCTCCTACAGCACCGACGGAACCACCTTCACCCGTCTCGGACCCGCCTTCTCCATGGGCAACGACTGGCGGTTCTTCATGGGCTACCGATTCGCCCTGTTCAACCACGCCACTCAGGCGCTCGGCGGCTCGGTCCGCGTCACACAGTTCGAGCTGTCCACGCCCTGAGCCGAGCCACCGACCGCATCGCCCAACCCCCCACGCCGACGAGGAGAGCCGTGAACCCGCTGAAGCGGCCCGGCCTTCGCCGGGCCTCGGTCCTGGGCCCACTGGCCGCCACCGTCCTGGTGACACCCGGTACCGCGACCGGCTCACCCGATGCCGTCCGGGCCTCCGCTCCGGGCGCCCAGGCGGCCCGGTCCGGGCGGCACTTCGGAGCCGCCGTGGCCGCCGGCAGGCTCGGCGACGGCCCATGCACCACCGTCCTGGACCGCGAGTTCGCCTCGGTCACTCCCGAGAACGAGATGAAGTGGGACACGACCGAGCCGTCCCGCGGCTCGTTCTGCTCCGGCCCCGCGGACCACCACCCGTTCGGCGCGCTCCGCCGCCGCGCTGCCCTCCCGGACGCCCCTCCCCGCTTCCGAGAGCAACCCGTTCGCACGGGCCGGCAAGGTCAGCTTCCCGGCGGGCGCCTGGACCCGGGACATCAGCCGCGGCGAGACGATCCGGGCCGGCCGCGACCAGACCCTCACCATCCCCGCCTGCCGGCTCCAGTGCCTCTACCCGGGCATGAACCCCGGCGCGGGCGGTGACGACAGCCTCCTCCCGCGGCGGCTCGGCCTCCTCACCCAGACCGACTCGGCCCGCTGACCGGGTGCGGGCACGGCCGTCAGGCGCTGGAGCGGATGACCAGGCGGGTGGGGAGGATGAGCGGGGTGGGATCCTGTCCGTTGACGAGTGCGACGAGCATGCGCGCCATCTCCCGTCCGAAGGCCTCTATGGGCTGATGGACGGTGGTGAGCGGCGGATCGGCGATCTGCGCGACCGTCAGGTCGTCGAAACCGACCACGGCGACATCGGCGGGGACCCGCCGGCCGGCCTCCCGCAACGTGCGCAGCGCTCCCGCCGCCATGTTGTCGTTGGCGGCGAACACCCCGTCCACGTCGGGATGGTCGGCCAGCAGTGCGGCCATGGCGGCGGCTCCGCTGGGCTCGGTGAAGTCCCCCTCCCGCGGAGGGAGCGGATCGAGACCTGCGCCCAGCATGGCGTCCCGGTAGCCGCGGTACCGGGCGCGTCCGGCCTCGGTGTCCAGACGCCCGCAGATCGCGGCCACGCGCCTCCGGCCGCGCGAGACCAGGTGCTCGGTCGCCTCGCGCGCTCCGCCGGCGTTGTCGACGTCCACGTACCACCGGGGAGCCGGACCGACCGGGCGTCCGCCGAACACGACGGGCATCTGCGCCTCGGCCGCCATGCGGCCCAGCGGATCGTCCTCGCGCAGCGCCATCAGCATCACACCGTCCGCCCCCTTGGAGCGAAGGAGTTCCTCGACCCGCTTGCGGCCCCGGTCGGAGGCGGCCAGGCACAGCATCAGATGCAGGTCGGCCTCCTCCAGGGCGGCCGACGCCCCCACGATCACCTGGGCGAAGAAGGGATCGGCGAAGATCGACGGGTCCTCGCCGGAGACGACCAGGGCGGCCGCTCCCGTCTGACGCGTGGCCAGCGCGCGGGCGGTCGGATTGGGTACGTACCCGAGTTGCCGGACCGCCCGCTCGACCGCCTCGCGCTTGGCGCGGCTGACGTGCGGAGCGTTGTTGAGGGCGCGGGAGGCCACGGAGCGGGAGACACCGGCGCGTTCGGCCACCTCGTCGAGCGTCGGCTGCCGACGCGGCGCATCCTCTGCCATGAACCTGAGCCTCTCCCTCTCGACCGGAGGGGCAGCCTCTCACCTCGGCCCCTGCGGCTGCCACCCGCCCGGTGGACGGCAGGGGACCGGCACGGAGCCATCAGCGACCGAAGGACTGGGACCGCTTCCAGTTTTTGTTTCCCAATCTTCGCGGACGGACCGCCTGCACTCTTACTTGCGCAGAGGCTCTTGACAGCTCAACTACCCCGTCACACCATACCGACCACGCCCAACACCTTCACCGCACACTGGGACCGCTTCCAATGGGAGCGCTCCCAGGTGCCCCTGCCCCCGCACTTCCTCAGCGCGTCGCATGCTCGGGACGAGCGCATGCGACCATCCCTGCCAGGAGAACGAGGTCCCGTCATGCGCCGCAGACTCCGCGCCTTGGCCGCAGCGCTCTTCGCCCTGCCGCTGGCGTTCGCCGCCGCACCGTCCGCCCACGCGGCCGACCCGACCACCATGACCAGTGGGTTCTACGTGGACCCCGACTCCAGCCCGAAGAGGTGGGTGGCCGCCAACCCCGGAGACGGCCGGGCCGCCGCCATCAACACCTCGATCGCCAACACACCGATGGCCCGCTGGTTCGGCTCCTGGAGCGGCACCATCGGCACCGCCGCGGGCGCCTACGTCGGGGCGGCGGACCAGCGGGACAAACTGCCCATCCTCGTCGCCTACAACATCTACCACCGAGACCACTGCGGTGGGCACTCCGGCGGCGGAGCGGCTTCGCCGGCCGCCTACGCCGACTGGATCGCCCAGTTCGCCGGCGGTATCGGCACGCGCCCGGCCGTCGTCATCCTCGAACCGGACTCCCTCGGGGACTACGGCTGCATGACCCAGGCGCAGATCGACGAACGCGAGGGCATGCTCAGCGGCGCCCTCGCCCAGTTCAACCGCCAGGCTCCCAACACCTGGGTCTACCTGGACGCCGGCAACCCGCGCTGGGCCGACGCGGCGACCATGGCCCAGCGCCTCCACGAAGCCGGCCTCCGTCAGGCCCACGGCTTCTCCCTCAACGTCTCCAACTACTTCACCACCGCCGAGAACACCGCCTACGGCAACGCCGTCAACAGCCAACTCAGCGCCCGCTACGGCTACACCAAGCCGTTCGTGGTGGACACCAGCCGCAACGGCAACGGCTCCGACGGACAGTGGTGCAACCCCGCGGGCCGCCGCATCGGCACGCCCACCCGGACGGGCGGAGGCGCCGAGATGCTCCTGTGGATCAAGACCCCGGGGGAGTCGGACGGCAACTGCGGGGTCGGTACCGGCTCCACGGCCGGACAGTTCCTCCCCGAGGTCGCCTACAAGATGATCCACGGCTACTGATCCAGGACTCCCGCCGCCCGCCCCGGCAACCGGCGGTCCGCCGGAGGTGGCGGGCGTTCCCGCGACCCGCTCAACGACCAGGAAGCAGCCATGAACCCACGCAGTCCACGGCGCCGCGCGGCCGCCGTCGTCGCGGCCCTCACCGCCTGCGCCGCTCTCACCGCGACGCAGGCGCAGGCCTCACCCACGCAGGACGTCATCACCCCGGCCACAGAGTTCTACGTGGACCCGCACAGCAAGGCCGCGAAGCAGGCTCTCGTGGACTTCCGGAACGGCGACGTCGAGAACGCCGTGAACATGGCCAAGGTCGCGAGCTGGCCGCAGGCCGAGTGGTTCACCGAGGGGACGCCCGGCGAGGTGCGCTCCAAGGTGAGCAGGCTCGTCCATCGGGCCCGCGCCGTGGGCCGGACGCCCGTCCTGGTCGCCTACAACGTCCCGGGCCGGGACTGCACGCAGTACTCCAGCGGCGGAGCCGCGTCGTCCGCCGCCTACCGGCAGTGGATCGACGCCTTCGCCGCCGGCCTCGGCGACAGCAAGGCGGTGGTCGTCGTCGAACCCGACGGCACGGCCCTCCTCCCCAAGGACTGCGGGCCCGCCGTGGACCCGGCCGGCGAACTCACGGCCGCCCGGATCGCCGACCTCGCATACGCCGTCAGGACCCTGAAGGCGAAGCCCCGCACCGCGGTCTACCTGGACGCGGGCAACGTCCAGTGGCGCCCCGTCGGTGAGATGGCGCAGCGGCTGCTGGACGCCGGGGTCCGGTACGGCGACGGCTTCGCGCTGAACGTGTCCAACACCCATCCCACGGACCACAACGCCAAGTACGGCACCTGGGTGGCGAAGTGCATGTGGTACGCCACCCAGGGCCCCGAGGAGGCGCGCGGCCACGCCGAGCGTTGCGCCGGCCAGTACTACTCGTCCGCCGCCCCCAACGACGGCACCCCCGGCAACGCCGTCTCCTCCACCGACCCCGCCACCTGGCGGTGGACCGACGCCTGGTTCGACCGGAACGTGGGCACCCCGCCGGCCGGCGAGCTGCGTCACTTCGTGATCGACACCAGCCGCAACGGCCGGGGTGCCTGGACCCCGGAGCCGGGCAAGTACAGCGGGGACCCGGAGATCTGGTGCAACGCGCCCGGCCGCGGTCTCGGCCCGCGCCCCACCGCCGACACCGGTGTCCCCCTCGTCGACGCCTACCTGTGGGTCAAGATCCCCGGTGAGTCCGACGGCAGCTGCACGCGGAACACCGGCGGCGCGATCGACCCCGAGTACGGCATCGTGGACCCGCCCGCGGGCACCTGGTGGCCCGATCAGGCCCACGCGCTGGCCCGCAATGCGGCACCGCGCCTGAAGTTCAACCGCTGATCCCGGCCGGGGCCCTGGGTTTCCGGGGCCCTTGGTTTCCAGGGCCACGGTTCCCGGGGCCTTGGGGTTACTGCTGCTCCAACGATCGACCATTGTTCGACATTTCGTTCAACAGAGCCCTCCCCCACCGGTGAGCTCCGCGCGCCGCCCCGCCGCCCGGTCGCTCACCCGGCACTCAGCCAAGGAGAGTCCGTACATGACAGGCATGCACATGGCATATCCATCCCGACGGCCGAGGCGCGGCGGACGAACAGCGGTGCTGACCGCCGTGACCGCCTTGCTTGCGGCACTCCTGTCCACGCTCGGTGCCGCCGGGACGGCGCGGGCGGCCACCGTGGACCCGAACGCGTGGTACGTGCTGGTCAACCGGGGCAGCGGGAAGGCGCTCGACGTGTCCGGCGCGGACACCGCCAACGGCGCGTCCGTCCAGCAGTGGACCCGCAGCGACAGCGCCAACCAGCGGTTCCAGTTCGTCGACTCGGGCGGCGGCTACTACCGCCTGCGGGCCCAGCACTCCGGCAAAGTGCTCGACGTGTACAACTACTCCACCGCCGACGGTGCGGGCATCGTGCAGTGGAGTGACCTGAACGGCACCAACCAGCAGTTCCGGCTGGCCGATTCACCGGACGGCCACGTCCGGCTGATCAACCGCAACAGCGGCAAGGCCGTCGAGGTGCAGGGCGGCTCCACCGCGGACGGCGCCAAGGTCGTGCAGTACGCCGACTGGGGCGGGGCCAACCAGCAGTGGCAACTGGTCCGCGTCGGTTCCGGGAGCGGCGGCACACTGCCGTCGACGTTCCGCTGGTCCTCCAGCGGTGTCCTGGCCGGTCCGAAGCCGGACGCGCAGCACCCGCAGGCGCTCGCGATCAAGGACTTCTCCGTCGTGCGGCACAACAACCAGTGGCTGACGTACGCGACCACCGCCAGCCCCTCCGGCTGGGGACTGGTCCAGTTCAACTTCGCCGACTGGTCGCAGGCCGCCTCCGCACCGCACACCTACCTCGACACCGCGTCGGCCATCGGGCCCGGATACCGCGCCGCCCCGCAGGTGTTCTACTTCGCGCCGCAGAACCTGTGGTACATGGTCTACCAGACCGGTCCGCCCACCTACTCCACCAGCACGAACCCCGCCGATCCGCGCTCCTGGTCCGCGCCGCGCACCTTCATCTCCCAGGAGCCGCCCATCGTCACCCAGAACAAGGGCGACGGCACCTGGATCGACTTCTGGGTCATCTGCGACACGGCCGACTGCCACCTGTTCTTCAGCGACGACAACGGCCACATCTACCGCGCCCAGACCAGCCTGGCCAACTTCCCGAACGGCTTCGGCAACACGCGGATCGTGCTGTCGGACACCAAGTTCAACCTGTTCGAGGCGTCCAACGTCTACAAGGTCGCGGGCAGCAACCAGTACCTGCTCCTCCAGGAGGCCATCGGCTCCACCGGCCGACGCTACTTCCGCTCCTACACCTCCACCAGTCTCACCGGCACCTGGACTCCCCTCGCCGCCACGGAGAACGAGCCCTTCGCGGGCCGCGCCAACGTCTCCTTCCCCGGCGGTGCCTGGACCCAGGACATCAGCCACGGTGAGCTGATCCGCGCGAGCAACGACCAGACCCTGACCATCGATCCGTGCCGACTGCGGTACGTCTACCAGGGCATGGACCCCAACGCCGGCGGCGACTACCTCCGCCTGCCCTGGCGCATGGGTCTGCTCACGCAGACGAACTCCACCTGCTGACCGAACGCCGCTGAGCAGCCACGCGCCCCGCCGGACGACGCGACACCGGCGGGGCGCGCGTCACCGGTCAGGAGTGGGGCGGTGGTGGCGGCACGGTGGGCGGACCGGCGGTGGTCCGGGCCGGACCAGCGGGGCCGGTGCCGTTCCCCGGCCCCGCGCACCCGGCCCGACGGGCGCGCCGTACCCCTGTGTGCGGTGTCAGCTCGTCGCGCGTACCGCGTCGCGGATGAGGTCCGCGACCTCCCTCGGCCGGGAGACGGCGACGGCGTGGGAGGCGCCCACCAGCTCGACGGTCGTGGCACCGGCGCGCTGGGCGCCGAAGCGCTCCACCTCCGGGTTGATCGCCTGGTCCGCGGCGGCGACGAGAGCCCACGAGGGCTTGGTGCGCCACGCGGCCACGGCCGCCTTCTCCTCGAAGGCGCCCGCGGCGAGCGGGCGCTGGGAGGCGGCCAGGATCCTGGTGACGTCGGCCGGGACGTCGGCGGCGAAGATCTCGGGGAAGGCCTCCTCCTGGATGGTGACCTCGACGGCCGGCTCGCCGCCGTCCACCGGGTACGTGGCCTGCTTCAAGTTGCTGACGAGGCGCGACAGGGGGAAGCGGCCCTGGAGTTCACCGAGGCTCTCCCCCTCCTCCAGCGCGTACGCGGCGATGTAGACGAGGCCGGTGACGTTCTCCGTGGCGCCGGCCACGGTGATCAGGGCGCCGCCGTAGGAGTGGCCGACCAGGACGACGGGGCCGTCGATCTGGGCGGCCACGGAGGCGATGTAGGCCGCGTCCGACGCCAGTCCGCGCAGCGGGTTGGAGACGGCGACCACGGGGATGCCGTGGCGCTGGAGTTCGGCGACGACCCCGGACCAGCTGCCGCCGTCGGCGAAGGCGCCGTGGACGAGGACGACCGTGGGAGTGGGCTGGGTGGCCATGGGTGTTCTTCTCCTGGTTCGGTGGGGTGGGCGGCCGGGTCAGCCGGCGTGCAGGGCGGTGCGCAGGGTGGTGGCGGCGAGGGTGATGGCGGCCTCGGCGGCATGGGTGGTGCGCAGGGCGTCGAGCATGACGAAGTCGTGGATGACGCCCTGGAACCGGACGGCGGTGACGGGGACGCCGGCGGTGCGGAGCCTGTTCGCGTAGGCCTCGCCCTCGTCGCGCAGGACGTCCGCCTCGGCGGTGATGACCAGGGCGGGCGGCAGACCGGTGAGCTGCTCGGCGGTGGCGCGCAGCGGGGAGGCGGTGATCTGGGCGCGCTCGGCCTCGTCGGTGGTGTACTGGTCCCAGAACCACCGCATGCCGTCGCGGCGCAGGAAGTAGCCCTCGGCGAACTGGTGGTAGGAGCCGGTGTCGAAGCTCGCGTCGGTGACGGGGTAGAACAGCACCTGCTGGACCGGCCGGACGTCGCCGCGCTGCTTGGCCATCAGGGTCAGCGCGGCGGTCATGTTGCCGCCCACGGAGTCACCGGCCACGGCCAGCCGGGAGCCGTCGAGGTTCCTGGCCGCACCCTCCTGGACGACCCACCGCGCGACGGCGTAGTTCTGCTCGATGGCGACCGGGTAGCGGGCCTCGGGCGAGAGGTCGTACTCGGGGAAGACCACGGCCGCGTTCGCGCCCACGGCGAGTTCGCGGACCAGGCGGTCGTGCGTGTGGGCGTTGCCGAACACCCAGCCCGCGCCGTGGATGTAGAGGATCACCGGCAGGGTGCCCTCGGCGCCGGCGGGCCTGACGATGCGGGCGCGGACGCTGCCGGTCGGGCCGCCCTGGACGGTGATCCACTCCTCGTCGATCTCCGGCTTGGGGGTGTCGCCGGACTGCACCTCGTCGACCGCCTTGCGGCCTTCGGCGGGCGGCAGCTGGAACAGGTACGGCGGGTTGGCGGTGGCCTCGGCGAACGCGGCCGCCTGCGGTTCCAGCACCGGACGCACCGGCTCCACAACATCGGACATCGCACACTCCTGCATTCTCGTGGTGCGCCGGTCGCCCCGGCGGTCTCGTGAACGGGGCGCCGGCACCGGCCGTGCTCCGCTGCCCCGTCACGCTAGGACCGTGTGGCACGGGGGAATTGACCGCCAGTGCACCGGCGGTGACCCCGCAGCGCACGGTGCGTCCGGTGCGCTGTCGGCACGCCTTTCGGTGCACTTCCGGGACACCCGCGCGCACCGTCCGTGGCCAAGGGCCTGTGGGTCCAGAACGACGGCTACGAGTATCCCCTCGTCCTGGTCGTCGTCGCCGCGACGCTGGCGCTCACCGGCCGCTGGTCCGCCGACCACGCGCTGGGCGTCACCCCTTGGCCGGTGCGGGTCTGTGCCGCGGCCCTGGTGCTCGGCCCCGTCAGCGGACTGCTCAGCCGGGTGGTGCTGCACCGCCCCACGGCGCCGGAGGGGACGCATCGGTATGCGCAAGCTGCTGACTGACGCCGCCCGCACCCTGCTGCCGCCCCCCGGGGGACCCGCACGGTCCGCTGCCGCCGCTCATGCTCACGCTGACGGTGGTGACCGGCCTGGTCGACGCGGTGAGCCATCTGGCCCTGGGCCACGTCTTCGTCGCCGGCATGACCGGCAACGTGGTCTTCCTCGGGTTCGTCCTGGCGGGTGCCGAGGGCCTGTCCGCCCTCGCGTCCGTCGCCGCGATGGCCGCGTTCCTGGGCGGCGCGCTGGCGGGCGGCCGGTTCGGCACCCGCTTCGCGGCCCACCGGGCCCGGCTGCCGGCCCGGGCCTGCGCGGTGCAGCTGGTGCTGGTCGCGGTGGCCGTCGCGGCGGCGGCCGTCGCGCACGGCAGGTGACCACGGCGGTGCGCCACGTCCTGATCGTGGCCCTCGGGCCGGCGATGGGCCTGCAGAACGCGGTCGCCCGGCGGCTGGGCGTGCCCGATCCGACCACGACCGTCCTGACGCTGACGGGGCTGGCCGCGGACTCCGGCCCGGCCGGCGGGGCGGCACCCCGGCCGGGGCGGCGGATCCTCTCCGTCCTCGCCATGTTCCTCGCCGCCCTGGGCGGCGCGGTGCTGCTGCGGTACACGGACGTCACCCTCGTCCTGGGAGTGATCGCCGTACTGCTGGCGGGCGTGTTCCTGGCCGTACGCCGTCACTCGTCCTCCGACGCGGCCTGGACCAGGCCCCCCTCCGGCTGACGCCCACGGTATTACGGGGAGGGGAGCCACCGGGCGCGGCCCGTCCGCCCCTCCCCCTCCCGACTCAGCCC
>NZ_MUND01000297.1 GCF_002154375.1 Streptomyces glaucescens
GGCCGCATGCGGCCACCCGCAGGACTGAATAGACATCCTGTAGGAACAGTGGGCCGCAGGGCCCGCCGTCCCGCCGTGGATCAGGCACACTGGACGTTTGGCCGCGCGGAAGGATGTATGTACGTGAACGGACCGCTGATCGTCCAGTCGGACAAGACTCTGCTGCTCGAGGTCGACCACGAGCGGGCCGACGACTGCCGTCGGGCCATCGCGCCGTTCGCGGAGCTGGAGCGGGCGCCCGAGCACATCCACACCTACCGGGTGACGCCCCTCGGACTGTGGAACGCGCGGGCCGCCGGGCACGACGCCGAGCAGGTGGTGGACGCGCTGGTCGAGTACAGCCGCTACCCGGTGCCGCACGCGCTGCTCGTCGACATCGCCGAGACCATGGACCGGTACGGGAGGCTGTCGCTGGTCAAGCACCCCGCGCACGGGCTGGTGCTGACCGCCACCGACCGGCCGGTGCTGGAGGAGGTCCTGCGTTCCAGGCGGATCGCCCCGCTGGTGGGCGACCGGATCGACCCGGACACGGTCGTCGTGCACCCCTCGGAGCGCGGGCAGATCAAGCAGACGCTGCTGAAGCTGGGCTGGCCGGCCGAGGACCTCGCCGGGTACGTGGACGGCGAGGCGCACCCGATCGACCTGGCCGAGGACGGCTGGGCGCTGCGGCCGTACCAGCGGCAGGCCGTGGAGAACTTCTGGCACGGCGGGTCCGGTGTCGTCGTCCTGCCGTGCGGCGCGGGGAAGACGCTGGTCGGAGCCGGGGCGATGGCCCAGGCCCGGTCCACGACGCTGATCCTCGTCACCAACACCGTCTCCGCGCGGCAGTGGAAGCACGAGCTGGTGAAGCGGACCTCGCTGACCGAGGACGAGATCGGCGAGTACAGCGGGACGCGCAAGGAGATCCGGCCGGTCACCATCGCCACGTACCAGGTGCTGACGACCAGGCGGAAGGGCGTCTACCCGCACCTGGAGCTGTTCGACTCCCGGGACTGGGGCCTGATCGTCTACGACGAGGTGCACCTGCTGCCGGCGCCCGTCTTCAAGTTCACCGCCGACCTCCAGGCGCGGCGGCGGCTCGGGCTGACCGCGACGCTGGTCCGCGAGGACGGCCGCGAGTCCGACGTGTTCTCCCTCATCGGGCCGAAGCGGTTCGACGCGCCGTGGAAGGAGATCGAGGCGCAGGGGTACATCGCGCCCGCGGACTGCGTCGAGGTCCGGGTGAACCTGACCGACTCCGAGCGGCTGGCGTACGCGACGGCCGAGGCGGAGGAGAAGTACCGGTTCTGCGCCACGACCGCGACCAAGCGGAAGGTGACCGAGGCGATCGTGCGGCGCTTCGCCGGACAGCAGATCCTCGTGATCGGCCAGTACATCGACCAGCTCGACGAACTCGGCGAACACCTCGGCGCCCCCGTGATCAAGGGCGAGACGACCAACGCCCAGCGCGAGAAGCTGTTCGACGCCTTCCGGCAGGGCGAGATCAGCGTCCTGGTGGTGTCCAAGGTCGCCAACTTCTCCATCGACCTGCCCGAGGCCACCGTCGCCATCCAGGTCTCCGGCACCTTCGGCTCCCGCCAGGAGGAGGCCCAGCGTCTCGGCCGCGTCCTGCGGCCCAAGTCGGACGGCCACCAGGCGCACTTCTACTCCGTCGTCGCCCGCGACACCATCGACCAGGACTTCGCCGCCCACCGCCAGCGCTTCCTCGCCGAACAGGGCTACGCGTACCGGATCATGGACGCGGACGAGCTGCTGACGGAGAGCTGAGGCCGCAGCAGCACCAGCACCGCCACCCCCGCCAGCGGATACGGCGACGCCAGCGGCTGCTGCCACCACGGGAGGTGGAGGTCCAGGGGGCCCTCGTGGGGGACCAGCCACATGGTGCGGGCGGTGAAGACGAGCGCCGTCGCCGCCGCCAGGCGGGGGCGGCCGTCCGCCAGGAGCACCGCGATCAGCGGGACGCACCACACCCAGTGGTGGGACCAGCTGATCGGGCAGACCAGAAGTGCGGTGAGCGCGGTGAGCGGGACGCCGTGGCGGTCGTCGGACGTGCGGGCCGCCAGCCAGAGGCCGCCCGCCGCCGTCACAAGCGCCGGGAGCCACCACGCCGGGCCCGGCACCGGATCGCCCAGCAGCCGTGCCGCCAGCCCCTGGAGGGACTGGTTGTCGACGATCCACGGCTTTCCCACCCGGCCGGTCTCGTAGAGGCGGCGCAGCCAGAAGTCGGCGCTCGCGGCGGGCAGGAGCAGGGCGCCGAGCAGGACCGTCCCGGTGAGCGCCGCCGTCGCCGTCGCCGCCTCGCGCCGGCGGCCGGTCAGCAGCAGGTACGGGACGAAGACGGCCGGTGTCAGTTTCATCCCGGCCGCGATCCCCACCGCCACGCCCTTGCCGCGGGCACCGTCCGGCCGGGTCAGGTCCCACAGGAGCAGGCAGGCCAGGGCGAGGTTGATCTGCCCGAAGAGGAGGGTCTGGAAGACGGGCTCCAGCCACAGCGCGAGGGCCGTCGCCGCGCACCGGGCGGGCAGGCGCAGGGGCAGGGCCGCCAGGCGGGCGGAGAGGTGCACCAGCCAGGCGAGCAACAGGATGTTGCCCGCCAGGAAGGCCGCCTTCAGGGCGGCCGGGGGAAGCCAGGCCGTGGGGGTGAAGAGAAGGGCGGCGAAGGGCGGGTAGGTGGCCGGGAGATGCCACTCGGTGACCGTGAATCCGTACAGGTCACGGCCGTCGAGGACCGCCTCGCCCTCCGCCTGGTAGACCAGCGCGTCGGCCATGGGGACGCGCTGGGCCACGCACAGCACGGCGAACGCCGTGAGGGAGGCCGCGAGGAGGAGCCAGGGAGTCGCGCTGCGTGCACGGCGGGTCACGCCGGTGACCCTAGACCGTCAGTGGCGGCGGACTCCCGCCTCCTCGCCGTACTCCCCGAGGATGATCACGTCGAAGGCGGCGCCCGCGAAGACCTTCACGGCACGGAGCGCGTCGCCGAGCCGGTGCCGGTGGCTGCCGGCGACGGCGGTCGCGCCGGACGGGGGCCGGGCGGAGACCGTTATGGGGGTGATGGCTGCTGCACTCATGTCTCCATGGTGGATTCCCAGACATAAGGGCCGCATCGGTCTCTGGTCTGCTTCGTCCCCTAGGGGGTGTCGTCAAACTCCCGTCGTCGTCCGCAGGACGGCCCTGCGGCGA
>NZ_MUND01000298.1 GCF_002154375.1 Streptomyces glaucescens
AACGCGGCGAGCGTGCGTGCCAGATGCCGCCGGGCAGGCGGGAATGCGCGCGGGGCACAGGCGTTGAACCTGGTGTGAGTTCCGTGATCGCCGCCACCCGCTTCTCCGTGCTCGACCGGTCCCGCACCCGGGAAGGGCGCCCGGACGGCGAGGCGCTGCGCGACACCGTGCGCTTCGCGCGGGAGGCGGAGCGGCTCGGCTACCACCGGTTCTGGGTGTCGGAGCACCACGGGGTGCCCGGTGTGGCCGGTTCCGCGCCGACCGTGCTCGCCGCCGCCGTGGCCGGCGCGACCCGGACCATCCGGGTGGGCACCGGCGGAGTGATGCTGCCGAACCACCAACCGCTCGTCGTCGCCGAGCAGTTCGGGGTGCTGGAGTCGCTGTTCCCCGGCCGGATCGACATGGGTCTCGGCCGCTCGGTCGGCTTCACCGACGGGGTGCGCAAGGCACTGGGCCGCGACAAGGGGGACGCCGAGGACTTCGCGGCCCAGCTCGAGGAGCTGCTGGGCTGGTTCCGCGGCACGTCACCGACGGGGGTGCGGGCCCGGCCGTCCGAGGGTCTGAGCGTGCCGCCGTTCGTGCTGGCCATGGGCGAGGGCGCCACCATCGCCGCCCGCGCCGGCCTGCCGATGGTCATCGGCGATCTGCGGGACCGGGAGAAGATGCGGCGCGGCATCGACCACTACCGCGCGCACTTCCGCCCCTCCCCCTGGGCGAGCGAGCCGTACGTGGTGATCTCCGGCACGATCGCCGTCGCCGCGACTCCCGGGGAGGCCAGCCGGCTGCTGATCCCCGAGGCCTGGTCGATGGCGCACTCCCGCACCCGCGGCACCTTCCCGCCGCTGCCGCCCGCCGAGCGGGTGGAGGCGCTGGAGATGGGCGCCAAGGAGCGAGGGTTCTACGAGTCCGGTCTCACCGGGCAGCTCGCGGGCACCGAGGAGGAGGTCGCCCACGCGCTGGAGACGGTGCTGAAGGAGACCGGCGCGCAGGAGGTACTGGTCACCACCAGTACGTACGACCGTGAGGCGCTGCTGGACTCCTACCGGCGGCTGGCCCGGATCGCCGGACTGTCCCCGGCGTAGAATCGCGGGGTTTGTCCCACCCAGGTCCGTTCGGAGTCCGCCGCATGACCAGCCCGCACGATCCGTACGTCCGTGTCCGCGGTGCCCGTGAGCACAATCTGCGGGGCGTCGACGTCGACGTCCCCCGGGACGTGGTCGCGGTGTTCACCGGGGTGTCGGGCTCCGGGAAGTCGTCGCTGGCGTTCGGCACGGTCTACGCGGAGGCCCAGCGCCGCTACTTCGAGTCGGTGGCCCCGTACGCCCGCCGGCTGATCCACCAGGTCGGGGCGCCGAAGGTCGGCGAGATCACCGGGCTGCCGCCGGCCGTGTCGCTGGAGCAGCGCCGCTCGGCGCCCACCTCCCGCTCCTCCGTCGGCACCGTCACCAACCTGTCCAACTCGCTGCGGATGCTGTTCTCCCGGGCGGGCGACTACCCGCCGGGCGCCGACCGGCTGGACTCGGACGCCTTCTCCCCGAACACGGCCGCCGGGGCGTGCCCGGAGTGCCACGGGCTGGGCCGGGTGCACGCCACCACGGAGGAGCTGCTGGTCCCCGACCCCTCGCTGTCGGTCCGGGAGGGCGCCATCGCGGCCTGGCCGGGCGCCTGGCAGGGCAAGAACCTGCGGGACATCCTCGACGCCCTCGGCCACGACGTGGACCGGCCGTGGCGCGAACTGCCCGCCGAGCAGCGGGAGTGGATCCTTTTCACCGACGAGCAGCCGGTGGTCACGGTCCACCCGGTGCGGGACGCGGACCGGATCCAGCGGCCGTACCAGGGCACGTACATGAGCGCCCGCCAGTATGTGATGAAGACCTTCGCCGACTCCAGGAGCCCCACGCTGCGGGCCAGGGCGGAGCGGTTCCTGACCAGCGCGCCCTGCCCCGGGTGCGGGGGTAGCCGGCTGCGGCCCGAGGCGCTGGCCGTGACGTTCGGCGGGCGCACCATCGCCGAGCTGGCCGCGCTGCCGCTCGCGGAGCTGGCGGGCGTGCTGGAGGGCACGTCGGAGACCTCGCGCGTGCTCACCGACGACCTGAAGTCCCGGATCGCGCCCGTCGTCGAGCTGGGCCTCGGCTATCTGAGCCTGGACCGGGCGACCCCGACGCTCTCGGCGGGCGAGCTCCAGCGGCTGCGGCTGGCCACCCAGCTGCGCTCGGGGCTGTTCGGCGTGGTGTACGTCCTGGACGAACCGTCCGCGGGCCTGCACCCGGCGGACACGGAGGCCCTGCGCACCGTGCTGGAGCGGCTGAAGGCGGCGGGGAACTCGGTGTTCGTGGTCGAGCACCACCTGGACGTGGTGCGGGGCGCCGACTGGATCGTGGACGTGGGCCCGCGGGCCGGCGAGCACGGCGGGCGGGTGCTGTACAGCGGGCCGGTGGCCGGGCTGGCGTCGGTCGCGGAGTCGGCTACGGCGCGCTTCCTCTTCGACGGCTCCCCCGCTCCGGCGCGCCGTCTGCGGGAGCCGCGCGGGCGGCTGGAGGTCGGTCCCGTCACCCGGCACAACCTGCGCGGCGTCACGGCCGAGTTCCCGCTCGGGGTGTTCACGGCGGTCACCGGGGTGTCGGGGTCCGGGAAGTCGACGCTGATCGGCCGCATCACCGAGGAACTCCCCGGCGTGGGACGGCTGGTGTCCGTCGACCAGAAGCCGATCGGGCGGACCCCGCGTTCCAACCTGGCGACCTACACCGGGCTGTTCGACGTGGTGCGCAAGGTGTTCGCGGCCACGGACGCCGCCCGGGAGCGGGGGTACGGCGTCGGCCGGTTCTCCTTCAACGTGGCCGGCGGACGCTGCGAGACCTGCCAGGGCGAGGGGTTCGTCAGCGTCGAGCTGCTGTTCCTGCCGAGCACCTACGCACCGTGCCCCGACTGCGGCGGGGCCCGCTACAACGCCGACACGCTCCAGGTGACGTACCGCGGCCGGAACATCGCCGAGGTGCTGGACCTGACGGTCGAGTCGGCGGCGGACTTCTTCGCCGACACTCCGCCGGTGGCCCGCAGCCTCACCACCCTGCTCGACGTCGGCCTCGGCTATCTGCGCCTGGGACAGCCCGCGACCGAGCTGTCCGGCGGGGAGGCCCAGCGCATCAAGCTGGCGAGCGAACTCCAGCGCGGGCGTCGCGGCCACACCCTGTACCTCCTCGACGAACCGACGACCGGACTGCACCCGGCCGACGTCGAGGTGCTGATGCGGCAGCTGCACGGCCTGGTGGACGCCGGGCACACGGTGATCGTCGTCGAGCACGACATGTCCGTGGTCGCGGGCGCCGACTGGGTGATCGACCTGGGTCCGGGCGGCGGCACCGAGGGCGGCCGGATCGTGGCGGCGGGCCCACCGGCCGAGGTGGCCCGGACCCCGGAGAGCCGCACGGCCCCGTATCTGGCGCGCGCACTGCCGTGAGCCTCCTCAGGTCACCAGCGCCGCATGCGTCCAGCACGGCTGCGGGCTGCGGGCCGGCTGGGCGGCCCGGGCCAGACGGCGGCGGTCGGGATGCGCGCCGGGCGGGATGAGCGGGCGTACGTCGACCTCCGCGACCAGGTGCCGGGTCGTGGCCACCCGCCACAGGGAGGCGAGCAGCGAGTCGTCACCGACGAAGGCGGGGGTGGTGCTGGCGGGGCCGTCGGCGAGGCGGTAGCAAAGGGCGACCGGCTGGACGGGCACGTCCGCGTCCAGCGCGGCCTGGAAGACGGCCCGCCGGAACTCGCCCTGCGCCCGCCCGCACCAGGTGCTCCCCTCGGGGAAGACCCCGACCGCCGCCCCGGACCGCAGGGCGCCCGCGAGGCGGGCGACCGTCTCCGGCAGCGCGCGCAGCCGGTCCCGCTCGATGAACAGCGCCCCGCGCGCGGCCAGCGGCCCGGCGACCGGCCACCGCCGTATCTCGGTCTTGGCGAGCATCCGGGCCGGGCGGACGGCGGCGAGCAGCGGCACGTCCAGCCAGGAGATGTGGTTGGCGACCAGCAGCAGCCCGCCGTCGGGCGGTGCCGCCCCGGTGATCCGGACCCGCACCCCGGCCGCCCGCACCAGCGCCCGGCACCACCGGCGCACCAGGTCCGCCGGGATGCGGCCGCCGAGCGGGGACAGGGCGATCCCGGCGAGCAGCACGGCCGTGACCGCCGTGAGCCGCAGCACGGCGCGCGGAACGGCCCGCAGGCGGGCCGTCGCCTCCACGCAGGCGCCCGGGGTGCAGGGGGCGCTGGGCAGCCAGGCGCTCATCGGGCCGGGCCGAGGGAGAGGAAGTGCCGCAGGTAGCGCGGGTGGATCCGGCTCATCGGCAGCAGCACGTACAGGTCGGCGACGCCGAACGCCGGGTCGTGCGCGGGCTCGCCGCAGACCCAGGCGCCGAGCCGGACGTAGCCGCGCAGCAGGGGCGGCAGCTCGACACGCCCGGCGGGCCGGGCCACGCCCTCGGCCGGCCAGGGCAGCAGCGGCCGTACCCGGTACTCCTCGGGCGCGAGGTGGCGCTCCCGCACCCGGTCCCAGGTGGCCGCCGCGAGCGCGCCGCCGTCGGCCAGCGGGATCGAGCAGCAGCCCGCCAGCCACTCGTGGTCCCGGTCGGCCATGTAGCGGGCGATCCCCGCCCAGATCAGCCCGATCACGGCGCCGTCGCGGTGGTCGGGGTGGACGCAGGAGCGGCCGACCTCGACCAGGCCGGGCCGGATGGGGGCCAGCGGGGCGAGGTCGAACTCAGCTTCGGAGTAGAGCCGGCCGGCCACCGCGGCCCGCTCGGGCGGCAGCAGCCGGTAGGTGCCGACGACCTGACCGGTGGTCTCCTCGCGGACCAGCAGGTGGTCGCAGTAGGCGTCGAAGGCGTCGATGTCCAGGCCCGGCCGGGGGCTGGTCAGCAGGGCGCCCAGCTCGCCCGCGAAGACATCGTGGCGCAGCCGCTGCGCGGCCCGGACGTCCTCCTCGTCGCGGGCGAGGGACACCGTGTAGCGGGCGGGCGCCGCGGGCTGCGGGGGACGGTCGAGCGTGGACACACCGGTCATGGCTCACTCCTGGTACGGCCGGAAGGGGGACGGAGGTGGTACCCCCCGTTTCTTCCGAGGCCGTCTGGCCGGTACATGACGGGTGACGGGAGCGGGGATGTGGGGTCGTTGAACGGACCGGAGCCGAGCGCGGCGTCAGCTGGGCGGTGTGCAGCTCCCGAGCCGGCGGCGCGTCTCCGCGGCGTCGAGGACCCGCTCCAGGACGAGGTCGCCCCGCATGCCGGGGAAGAACCGGCCGGCGGGCCAGCTGCGCTCGTAGGGCGGCGGGTCGAGGACGAGCAGCCGTACGCCGTCGACCACGGGGATGTCGCTGGGCGTGCCCTCGTTCCACACCCACTCCCCGCCGGGCGTCATGAGGTTGAAGGAACCGGTGGTCAGCACCTGGCCGGGCACGTCCCGGCAGACGGCGGCCTCCTGCGCGGACGGGGCCCGGCCGGGCACCTGGCCGCCGCCGACGAGGACGTCCGCGAGCAGGGTGTGCAGCTGGAAGTTGTCGCCGATGCCGCTCATCCGCATCGCGTAGCCGGTGCCGGTCGGACGGTGCAGCACGACCAGCGGCTCGTCGTCGAGGACGAGCAGGGCGTACGTCAGGCACTTCGTGTCGTGCCCGGTCGCCTCCCGCACGGTGTGCAGCGCCCGCAGCAGCCGGGCGCGCAGTGAGCCGTCCAGCGCCGTCCGCACCTGCCGGTGGTTGAGCAGGGCGACCGACGCCATCTCCCACTGGGGCAGGGAGAACCAGGCCAGGGCCTCCTCCGCCCCCACCCGGTCGAAGAGCGCCGGGCCGGCCTCGCCGTCCCGCGGGTCGGGGAACTCCCCTCCCCCGGTCTGCGCCCAGCGCTCGCAGAACTCCCCCACGGCGGCGAGCGTCTCGGCCAGCTCGGCAAAGACCGCGGGTGCGCAGGGCAGCGGGTCGGCGCCGCGCTCCACGCAGGCTCCGACGATCACGGCCACGGTCCCGCGCGGTCCCGGCGGCACCTCGGGCAGCAGCGCGGCCAGCCGCGGGGCGGCCTGCGCGACCTCGTGCGGGCCCGCGTCCCCGAGGCTGCGGTGCAGCTCCTGGAACGCCCGCTCCGCCCTGTCCGGGTCCTGGGCCCGCACAGCGGTCTCGAAGCCCGTCACGGCCTCGAGGAACCGCTCCCTCCGCTGTCTTGTGAAGATCATGCCGGGAGCGTACCGAGGCCGGGAACACGAGACGGGGCCGGGGAGCACCACTCCCGGCCCCGCCCGTCCGCACCTTCGGCGAACGTTCACTCCGGCGCCCGCGGACGCCGGCTCCCTACGGCACTACCGCTTCACCTTCCGCGTGGCCCGCAGCCACTCCTTGTTCATGCTGGTGATCGACATCAGCGGGATGCCCTTCGGGCAGGCGGTCGCGCACTCGCCGGCCAGCGTGCACCCGCCGAACCCCTCCTCGTCCATCTGCGCCACCATGTCGAGCACCCGCGTCTCCCGCTCGGGCGCCCCCTGCGGCAGCACGTTGAGGTGGTTGACCTTGGCGGAGGTGAACAGCATCGCCGCGCCGTTGGGGCAGGCCGCCACACACGCCCCGCAGCCGATGCACTCGGCGTGCTCGAAGGCGAGGTCGGCGTCCGGCTTGGGCACCGGCGTGGCGTGCGCCTCGGGCGCGGATCCGGTCGGCGCGGTGATGTAGCCGCCGGCCTGGATGATCCGGTCGAACGCCGAGCGGTCCACGACCAGGTCCTTGATCACCGGGAAGGCGGCGGCCCGCCACGGCTCGATGTCGATCGTGTCGCCGTCCCGGAAGGACCGCATGTGCAGCTGGCAGGTGGTGGTGCGCTCGGGTCCGTGCGCGTCCCCGTTGATCACCAGGGAGCACGCACCGCAGATGCCCTCGCGGCAGTCGTGGTCGAAGGCGACCGGGTCCTCGCCCTTGAGGATGAGTTCCTCGTTGAGGGTGTCGAGCATCTCCAGGAAGGACATGTCGGGTGAGATGCCGTCCACCTCGTACGTGGACATGGTGCCGTCGGCGTCGGCGTTCTTCTGCCGCCAGACGCGCAGGGTGAGCTTCATGCGTAGCTCCGCTGGGTGGGGTGGACGTACTCGAAGACCAGGTCTTCCTTGTGCAGGACGGGCGCCTCGCCGGTGCCGGTGAACTCCCAGGCGGCGGCGTAGGAGAACTGCTCGTCCTTGCGGGCGGCCTCCCCGTCGGGGGTCTGGGACTCCTCACGGAAGTGGCCGCCGCAGGACTCGGTGCGGTGCAGCGCGTCGAGGCACATCAGCTCGGCGAGCTCCAGGTAGTCGACGACGCGGTTGGCCTTCTCCAGCGACTGGTTGAACTCCTGGCCGGTGCCGGGCACCTTGATCCGCCGCCAGAACTCCTCGCGGATCTGCGGAATCCGCTCCAGCGCCTTGCGCAGCCCAACGTCGCTGCGGGCCATGCCGCAGAACTCCCACATGAGTTCGCCAACCTCGCGGTGGAAGGAGTCGGGGGTGCGGTCGCCGTCGACGGAGAGGAGCAGGTTGATCCGGTCCTCGGTCTCGGCCAGCACCTCCTGCACGACGGGGTGGTCGCCGGTCACCTCGCCCTGGTGCGGATGGCGTGCGAGGTAGTCGTTGATGGTGGCCGGCAACACGAAGTAGCCGTCGGCGAGGCCCTGCATCAGGGCGGAGGCGCCGAGCCGGTTGGCGCCGTGGTCGGAGAAGTTGGCCTCTCCGACGGCGAACAGGCCGGGGATGGTGGTCTGGAGGTCGTAGTCGACCCACAGGCCGCCCATCGTGTAGTGCACGGCAGGGTAGATCCGCATCGGTACCTCGTACGGATCCTCGTCGGTGATCCGCTGGTACATGTCGAAGAGGTTGCCGTACCTGGCCTCGACGGCCTTGCGGCCCATCCGCTGGATGGCGTCGGCGAAGTCCAGGTAGACGCCCTGCCCGCCCGGGCCGACGCCGCGCCCCTCGTCGCAGACGTTCTTCGCGGCGCGGGAGGCGATGTCACGCGGGACCAGGTTGCCGAAGGACGGGTAGATGCGCTCCAGGTAGTAGTCGCGCTCGTCCTCGGGGATCCGGTGCGGCGGCCGGGTGTCGCCCTTGGCCTTGGGCACCCAGATCCGGCCGTCGTTGCGCAGCGACTCGCTCATCAGGGTGAGCTTGGACTGGTGGTCGCCGGTGCGCGGGATGCAGGTGGGGTGGATCTGGGTGAAACAGGGGTTGGCGAAGTAGGCGCCGCGCCGGTGCGCCCGCCAGATCGCGGTCGCGTTGGAGTTCATGGCGTTCGTCGACAGGTAGAAGACGTTGCCGTAGCCGCCGGAGGCGAGGACGACGGCGTCCGCGAAGTACGTGTCGATCTTCCCGGTGATCAGGTCGCGGGCGACGATGCCGCGCGCCCGCCCGTCGACGACGATCAGGTCCAGCATCTCGGTGCGCGGGTGCATCTCGATGTTGCCCGCCGCGATCTGCCGGCTCAGCGCCTGGTAGGCGCCGAGGAGGAGTTGCTGGCCCGTCTGGCCGCGGGCGTAGAACGTCCGCGAGACCTGGACGCCGCCGAAGGAGCGGGTGTCGAGCAGGCCTCCGTACTCGCGGGCGAACGGCACACCCTGCGCCACGCACTGGTCGATGATCTCGACGGAGATCTGCGCGAGCCGGTGCACGTTGGACTCGCGGGCGCGGAAGTCGCCGCCCTTGACGGTGTCGTAGAACAGGCGGTGGATGGAGTCGCCGTCGTTGCGGTAGTTCTTCGCCGCGTTGATGCCGCCCTGCGCGGCGATCGAGTGGGCGCGGCGCGGGGAGTCCTGATAGCAGAACTGGACGACGTGGTAGCCCTGTTCGGCGAGGGTGGCGCCGGCCGAGCCGCCCGCGAGTCCGGTACCCACGACGATCACCGTGTGCTTGCGGCGGTTGGCGGGGTTGACCAGCTTGGCCTCGAAACGGCGCTTGTCCCAGCGCTCGTGGACCGGGCCGGACGGGGCCTTGGTGTCGGCGACCGGGTCGCCGGTCGTGTAGTCGGCGTAGGTAGTCATGGTCAGCTCACCACTCCGGTCATGACGCCCACGGGTACGGCGATGAATCCGGCCGTGAGCAGCAGCGCGAGAACGTTGGCGATGGTCTTCAGGGCGCGGTCGCGGGTGCGGCTGCCGACGCCGAGGGTCTGGGCGGCACTCCAGAAGCCGTGCCGGACGTGCAGCCCGACGGCGAGCATCGCGACGATGTAGATGACGTTGCCGTACCAGGTGGAGAAGGTGTCGACGACGTTCTCGTAGGGGTGGCCCTCCTGGAAGCCGCCCGGGTGGACGTGGCCGGTGGTCAGGTCCAGGACGTGCCAGACGATGAACAGGCCGAGGATGATCCCGCCCCAGCGCATGGTGCGCGTGGCGTAGGAGGCCCGCGGCTTCTTGTGCACGTACTTGCTGGGGCGCGCCTTGATGTCACGGCGGCTGAGCTGGTACGCGGAGACGGCGTGGGCGACGACCGCGACGAGCAGGACGATCCGGACCAGCCAGAGCGTCCACTCGTAGTGCATGAACGGTTCGCCGACCGTGCGCAGCCAGTGCCCGTAGTGGTTGAACTCCTCCGGGCCGAAGAAGATCTTCAGGTTGCCGATCACATGGGCGACCAGGTACAGCAGCATGATCACGCCGCTGACGGCCATCACTGTCTTCTTGCCGACGGAGCTGTCCCACATCGTGCGTGCCATGGACGGCCGTCGGCCCGTCCGCGTTGCCAGAGCCATGTCTCAGCACGCTAGGCCCGCCACCCCTCATCGGTCCAAGACATGGTCCAGCTCGTTTCCATAGGGCGGGCCTATGCTGGGCGGATGCAGTTCCAGCAGCTCCAGTACTTCGTGGCCGTCGCGGAGACCCGGCACTTCACCCGGGCCGCCGAGCTGGTGCACGTCGCCCAGCCCTCGCTGTCCCAGCAGATCAAGGCACTGGAGCGGGAGCTGGGCGCCGACCTGTTCCTGCGGGCGCGGGGCAACATCACGCTGACGGACGCCGGGGAGGCGCTGCTGCCGCTGGCCCGGCGGATCCTCGCCGACGCGGACACGGCGCGGCACGAGGTGCAGGAGCTGGTGCAGCTGCGGCGCGGCCGGGTCCGGCTCGGCGCCACCCCGAGCCTGTGCACCGGCCTGCTGCCGGACGTGCTGCGCGCCTTCCACGACCGCTATCCGGGCATCCAGCTGCTCATCGAGGAGGGCGGCTCGCACGATCTCGTACGGCACCTCGCCCGCGGCGCCCTCGACCTCGCCCTGGTCGTCCTGCCGCTGCCGACGCCGTCCCCGGCGCTGACCACGGTGGACCTGCTGCGCGAGGACCTGGTCGTGGTGTCCTCGCCCGAGGCGCCCCGGCCGGGCGGCGGACAGCGCACCGTGCGCGTGGCCGACCTGGCGGGCGAACGCCTGGTGATGTTCCGGCACGGCTACGACCTGCGGGAACTCACGGTCGCCGCGTGCCGGGCCGAAGGCTTCGAACCGGACTTCGCGGTCGAGGGCGGGGAGATGGACGCGGTGCTGGGGTTCGTACGGGCGGGCCTGGGCGTGGCGGTCGTCCCCCGGATGGTGGCGGCACGGTCGGGGCGCGGCCTGCGGGTCACCCCCCTGGCCCGGCCGGGGCTGCACCGGACGATCGCGCTGGCCCACCGCAGCGATGTGGCTCCGGGCCGGGCCGCCAGGGAGTTGCAGCGGATGCTGCTGGAGCGGTGAGCGTCCGCCGTGTCGCGGTCGGCGCCGCGGGTCGGCGCCGTCGC
>NZ_MUND01000299.1 GCF_002154375.1 Streptomyces glaucescens
GCGGGTAACCCCGGGTCAGCCTCACGGCCCGCAGCCGCGCCGCCACGCCCCCCGGGTCCCCGGGCGCCCGCCGCCCGAGCAAGCGCAGCGCATCCGCGGGTACAGTGCGGAGACCAGCAGCTGACCCCGGAGGGCTCCCGCACGTGCTGACCCAGACCACCTCCCGGGTCCTCGAACCGAGCGACCTGGACGCCGCGCTCGCCGTCCTGCACCGCGAGCCGGTCACCAACGCCTTCGTGACCTCCCGCGTCCAGGTCGCCGGCCTGGACCCGTGGCGCCTCGGCGGCGAGATATGGGGCTGGTACGAGGACGGCATGCTCACGTCCCTGTGCTACGCCGGCGCCAACCTGGTCCCCATCTGCGCCACCCCGCGCGCGGTCCGCGCCTTCGCCGACCGCGCCCGCCGGGCTGGCCGCCGCTGCTCCTCGATCGTCGGCCCCGCGGAGCCCACCGCCCAGCTGTGGCGGCTGCTCGAACCGCACTGGGGGCCGGCCCGCGAGGTCCGCGCCCGCCAGCCGCTGATGGTCACCGACCGGATGCCCGACGACATCGCCCCGGACCCGTACGTCCGCCGCGTCCGCAAGGACGAGATGGAGACGATCATGCCGGCCTGCGTGGCGATGTTCACCGAGGAGGTCGGCGTCTCCCCGATGGCCGGCGACGGCGGCCTGCTCTACCAGGCGAGGGTCGCCGAACTCGTCGGCTCCGGCCGTTCCTTCGCCCGCATCGACGAGCACGGCAAGGTCGTGTTCAAGGCGGAGATCGGCGCGGCGACCTCGCAGGCCTGCCAGATCCAGGGCGTCTGGGTGGCCCCCGAGCACCGGGGCAAGGGACTGGCCGCCCCCGGCATGGCGGCGGTCCTGCGCTACGCCCTCGCCGACGTGGCCCCCGTGGCCAGCCTGTACGTGAACGACTACAACACGGCGGCGCGCAGGACGTACCGGCGAGTCGGCTTCCGGGAGGCCGGAGCCTTCATGAGCGTGCTGTTCTGAGACGGCTCCGCCCGCTGTAGGCTCGCCGACATGCTTCGCGACATCACGATCGCCCCCCTCGACCTCCCCGCCCACGTCGACGAAGCGCTGGCCGTGCAAGCCCTGGCGTTCGGACTCGGCCCGGACGAAGTCGCCGTACGCCGCCAGATCGTGCTGCGCCACATGACCTACCGCGGGGCCCGCGCCCTCGGCGCCACCACGGCCGACGGCCGCCTCGCCGGGTTCGTCTACGGCATGCCCAACAGCCGCACCCACTGGTGGTCGACGGTCGTGGAGCCCTATCTGCGCGCCCAGGGCAACGAGGGCTGGCTCGACGACTCCTTCGTCATCACCGAGCTGCACGTCCACCCCCACCACCAGAACCGCGGCATCGGCCGCGCCCTGATCACGGCGATCACCGACAGCGCCGCCGAGCCCCGCTCGATCCTCTCCGCGATCGACACCGACAGCCCGGCCCGCGGCCTCTACCACTCCCTCGGCTACCAGGACCTCGCCCGCCGCGTCCTGTTCCCCAGCGCGCCCCGGCCGTACGCCGTGATGGGCGCCCCGCTGCCGCTGCGCCGCCGTTAACCGATTTCCACCGCCCAGCACCGCCCGGCTAACCTCCTAGCCACCACCTTCCCCCACTCTCGGCTTCGCCCGGGCGGGGGGACCCCCGTCAGCAGGAGTACGAGAACCATGGCCAACGCACCGGTCCAGCGCATGTCCCAGTTGATGGCGAAGACCCTGCGCGACGACCCGGCGGACGCCGAGGTCCTCAGCCATAAGCTGCTCGTCCGCGCCGGCTATGTGCGCCGGACCGCGGCGGGCGTGTGGACCTGGCTGCCGCTCGGCAAGAAGGTCCTCGCCAACGTGGAGCGCGTCGTCCGCGAGGAGATGGACGCCATCGGCGCCCAGGAGGTGCTGCTCCCCGCCCTGCTGCCGCGCGAGCCCTACGAGGCCACCGGCCGCTGGGACGAGTACGGCCCCGAGCTGTTCCGCCTCCAGGACCGCAAGGGCGGCGACTACCTGCTCGGCCCCACCCACGAGGAGATCTTCACCCTGCTGGTGAAGGACCAGGCGTCCTCCTACAAGGACCTGCCGGTCATCCTCTACCAGATCCAGACCAAGTTCCGCGACGAGGCCCGCCCCCGGGCCGGCATCCTGCGCGGCCGTGAGTTCCTGATGAAGGACTCGTACTCCTTCGACCTGGAGGACGAGGGCCTCGCCCGCTCCTACGCCCTGCACCGCCAGGCCTACCAGAAGGTCTTCGAGCGCCTCGGCCTCGACTACCGCATCTGCGCCGCCACCGCCGGCGCCATGGGCGGCTCCAAGTCGGAGGAGTTCCTGGCCCCGGCCGAGGCCGGCGAGGACACCTTCGCCGACTGCCCGAACTGCGACTTCGCCGCCAACACCGAGGCGATCACCTACGAGCTGAAGCCCGTGGACGCCGCCGGCGTGCCCGCCGCCGAGGACATCCCCACCCCGGACACCCCCACCATCGAGACCCTGGCCGCCTCCCTCGGCGTCCCGGCCTCCGCCACGCTGAAGAACCTCCTGGTGAAGGTCGACGGCGAGATCGTCGCCGTCGGCGTCCCCGGCGACCGCGAGGTCGACCTGGACAAGGTCGAGGCGCACTTCGCCCCGGCGGCCGTCGAGATGGTCACCGAGGCCGACTTCGCGGCCCGCCCCGACCTGGTCCGCGGCTACGTCGGCCCGCAGGGCCTCGGCAAGGTGAAGTACGTCGCCGACCCGCGCGTGGCGCCCGGCACCGCCTGGATCACCGGCGCCAACAAGCCGGACACTCACGCCAGGAACGTCGTCGCGGGCCGTGACTTCGAGGTCGACGAGTACGTCGACGTCGTGGTGGTCCAGGAGGGCGACCCCTGCCCCAAGTGCGGCACCGGCCTCAAGCTGGACCGCGCCATCGAGATCGGCCACATCTTCCAGCTGGGCCGCAAGTACACCGACGCCCTCAAACTGGACGTCCTCGGCCAGAACGGCAAGCCGGTCCGCGTGACCATGGGCTCCTACGGCATCGGCGTCTCCCGCGCGGTCGCCGCGCTCGCCGAGCAGACCGCCGACGACAAGGGCCTGTGCTGGCCCAAGGAGATCGCCCCCGCCGACGTCCACGTCGTCGCGGCCGGCAAGGCCCTCCAGACCGAGCTGGCCCTCGACATCTCCGAGCGGCTGGCGGCGGCCGGGGTGCGGGTCCTCGTGGACGACCGCGCGGGCGTCTCGCCGGGCGTGAAGTTCACCGACTCCGAGCTGATCGGCGTGCCGCAGATCCTCGTCGCGGGCCGCCGGGCCGGCGAGGGCGTGGTCGAGCTGAAGGACCGCAGGACCGGCGAGCGCGAGGAGCTGACGGTCGAGGAGGCCGTCGCGCGCCTGACCGCGTGAGCCATCCGGGGGTCCGGGGGCCGCCGCCCTCGGGCCCCCGGGCCTACAGCCAGCCGGCGAACTCCAGCAGCAGCTCCGCGTCCTGTTCCCGGCCGACCCTGCGGGCCCGTACGCCCGACTCCACCGCCCGGAACAGCGTCCAGCCGCGCAGCCGCTCCTGGTCCACGTCCAGCGACTCCGCGAGCCGCTTCACCCGGCGGCGGGTCGTCGCCGCGCCCGACGGCTGGGCGATCAGATCCTCCACCCGGTCCCGCACCAGCCGCGCCAGGTCGAACGCGCACTCGCCGACCACCGGATCGGGGCCCACCGCCAGCCACGGCATCCGCTCCCCGGCGAGCACCTTGCTCTGCCGGAGCGTTCCGTGCAGCAGCTTCTCCTCCGGCGGCGCCGCCAGCAGTTCCTCACGCGCCGCGAGCGCCGTCTCGACCAGCGGCGCCACCTCGGCGTCCGCCTCCGCGCTCGCCCGCATCGCCGCGGCCTGCCGGCCGGTGCGCCCGGCCACCGTCTCGAAAGCGTGCCCCTCGGGCGGTGTCACCCACAGCCGGCGCAGCGTGCCCGCCGCCTCCAGCAGCGCCTTCGCCTCCGGCAGCGACCGCACCGACACATCCGGGTGCAGCCGCTCCAGCAGCAGCGCCCTGTCGGGCGAGCCCTCCTCCAGCAGCTGCACGGCACCCCGTCCGCCCCAGTGGGCGAGCGCGGCCCGCTCGCTCTCGGGACGCGCCCGGGACGGTGCCAGCTTCAGCACGGCCGGGGTCCCGTCCGGGCGCCGCACCAGCACCACCAGACTGCTGCGGCCACCCGGCACCTGCACCCGCTCGACGGTCAACTCGCGTAGCGCGACGGCCCGCCGGGCCGTCTCGGGCAGCTTCTCCAACCAGTCGTCACCGTCCGGTGCCGTCTCACCGAGCGCCCTCACCAGACGCCGCGGCGGTTCGAAAGCCATACGCGAGTCGTTCCCTTCCGGTGCGTCACGTCGTGGGCGTCGCGGACGCCCCGGCGGCACCCGCCCGTTCGGCGAGCCCAGGGAAGGCTACGCTCCCGCCCCGCCAGCGCACCGCCCGCACCGCCGCCTCCCGCAGCGCGGCGGCGGCCGTGCCCCGGCGCTGTCCCTCGGCCGCCCGCACCAGGTCGGAGTAGACCCCGGCCACGCGGTCCTCCAGCTCGGCGGCGAGCCGGCCGGCGCTCTCGGCGTCCGTCACCGGGAACGGCAGCGCGTAGCCGGCCGCCGCGGCGACCGGCTCGCCGCCCAGGTCCCGCACCTCGCGCGCCAGCGCGTCCCGCCGCGCCCGGTGCGCGTCGTACGCCGCCCGGACCTCCGCACGCCGCTCCTCGCGGATCCGCCCCCCGACGACCCCGTAGCCGTACACGGCCGCGTGCTCCGCCGCGAGCGCCGCCTGCAGCGCCCCCAGCTCCTGCTTCGACGCCTTGCTCACTTCGCCGCCTCCGTCAGCAGATACGCGTGCGCCGCCCCGGCCGCGGCCACCGAGGCCAGCAGCCGGGCCAGCTCGCCCGGCACGTCCATCAGGGCCTTCGCCCGCCGGTCGGCGAGCGCCCGCTCGGCGACGGCCAGCTCGGTGAGGGCCGCCCTCTCGTCGCTGGGCACGGCGGGCGACGGGGACACCGGGGGCGCGGCCGAGGCGGACGGCGACGCCGGGGGCGAGCCCTGCGCGGAGCGCCTCGCCCCGCCCCCGAAGGCCTGCCGGTGCCGTACGACCTCGGCCCGCAGCGGTGCCAGCCGCTCCGCCAGCCCCGGGTGCGCGGCGAGCACCGCGTCGTACCGCTCGACCAGGCGTCCGCTGTCCCGGGCGGCCCGCGCGCGGACCCGGTCCGCGGCCGACGGGCCGGCTGCACCGCCGGAGTCCTCGGACCCGGCGGTGCAGCCGGACAGCAGGGCGGCCCCGGCGGCCGAGGCGAGCAGGGTTCTGCGGCGCGGCCCCGAGGGGGTGCGCGACGGCGGAGGGTACGGCACGGCTGGCGTCCTCGGAGGCTCGTACGAACGTCATGAGCGGCACCCGGCGGGCCGCCCGTGATCACCGTACCCGCGCATGTGTCCGACACCACTCACCGGCACCGCCCCGACACCGGGGACGGACACCGGTGGACGGCAACACACCCTGGGACCGGATACCCTTTCACCTGACACGCGACCCATCCCACAACAGCACACGCGGCCGAGGAGTCACCCGGATGAGCACCACCCAGAGCGAGAGGCTGCGAGAACTGCTGGAACCGCTCGTCAGCTCCCAGGGCCTGGATCTCGAAGAGATCGCGGTGGACTCGGTCGGACGCAAGCGGGTGCTGCGCGTCGTCGTCGACTCCGACACCGGGGCGGACCTGGACCAGATCGCCGATGTGAGCCGCGCGCTCTCGGCGAGGCTCGACGAGACGGACGCGATGGGCGAGGGCGAGTACACCCTCGAGGTCGGCACCCCGGGCGCGGAACGCCTCCTCACGGAACACCGGCACTATGTGCGCGCCACGGGCCGGCTGGCGAGGTTCCAGCTGACGGAGGGCGGCGAGCTGGTCGCCAGGATCCTCGACGTCGACGACGAGGGCGTCGAGCTGGAGGTGCCCGGAGTCAAGGGCCGCAAGGCCACCGCGCGCCGGCTGGCCTTCCCGGAGATCGCCAGGGCGCGCGTCCAGGTCGAGTTCAACCGCAAGGACGAGAAGTCCCACAAGAAGGAAGAGGAGGCGTAGCCGTGGACATCGACATGAGTGCCCTGCGGGGCTTGGTACGGGAGAAGGAGATCTCCTTCTCCCTGCTGGTCGAGGCCATCGAGTCGGCCCTCCTCATCGCCTACCACCGCACCGAGGGAAGCCGCCGACACGCGCGTGTGGAGCTCAACCGCGAGACCGGTCACGTGACCGTGTGGGCGAAGGAGGACCCGGAGGACCTCGAGGAGGGCCAGGAGCCCCGCGAGTTCGACGACACCCCGTCCGGCTTCGGCCGTATCGCCGCCACCACCGCCAAGCAGGTCATCCTGCAGCGGCTGCGCGACGCCGAGGACGACGCGACGCTCGGCGAGTACGCCGGCCGCGAGGGCGACATCGTCACCGGCGTGGTCCAGCAGGGCCGCGACCCGAAGAACGTGCTCGTCGACATCGGCAAGCTGGAGGCCATCCTGCCGGTGCAGGAGCAGGTCCCCGGCGAGACCTACCCGCACGGCATGCGCCTGCGGAGTTACGTCGTGCGCGTGGCGAAGGGTGTCCGCGGTCCGTCCGTGACCCTCTCCCGGACCCACCCCAATCTGGTGAAGAAGCTCTTCGCGCTGGAGGTGCCGGAGATCGCCGACGGGTCCGTCGAGATCGCCGCCATCGCACGTGAGGCGGGTCACCGTACGAAGATCGCCGTCCGTTCCACCCGTTCGGGTCTGAACGCCAAGGGCGCCTGCATCGGCCCCATGGGCGGCCGGGTGCGCAATGTCATGGGCGAACTGAACGGCGAGAAGATCGACATCGTCGACTGGTCGGACGACCCGGCCGAGATGGTGGCGAACGCGCTCTCCCCGGCCCGGGTGTCGAAGGTCGAGGTCGTGGACCTGGCCGCCCGCTCCGCGCGGGTGATCGTGCCGGACTACCAGCTGTCGCTGGCCATCGGCAAGGAGGGCCAGAACGCCCGGCTCGCGGCCCGGCTCACCGGCTGGCGGATCGACATCCGCCCGGACACCGAGCAGTCCGGGAACCAGACCGGGGAATAGATCCGAGCCGCGCGGCGCTGAGATCACGACAGGTTCGTGCGCGGAACTGTTCGAATCCTGCCCCAAAGGGGTGAGGTGCGTACGGGGAGGTAGACTTAAGAGTGTCTGGCCGGACGCGGATCCGCGCATGCCCTGAACGCACCTGTGTGGGGTGCCGGGAACGAGCGGCCAAGACGGAGCTGCTGCGCATCGTGGCGGTCGAGGGCGAGTGCGTCCCCGATCCTCGCGGTACGCTGCCCGGCCGGGGTGCGTACGTTCACCCCACACCGGTCTGTCTCGACCAGGCGGTACGCCGCCGGGCGTTCACGCGGGCACTGCGCGCCCCGGGAGCGCTCGAAACAAAGGCGTTGCGCCTCTACGTCGAGCGGACAACAGTTGCCGAACAGGCAACACGGTAAGAAGCGTGCCGTGCGGAACCCCCCGTGCGGCTTGGTACCTCGCGAGTCGAAAGCAGGTCGAGATTGCGATGAGCACTCGATGAGTACGCGATGAGTACGCCCATGAACTAGCGACGGTCCGGACGCAACCCGGACCTCAAAGGAGCGAAGTGGCTAAGGTCCGGGTATACGAACTCGCCAAGGAGTTCGGTGTGGAGAGCAAGGTCGTCATGGCCAAGCTCCAGGAACTCGGTGAATTCGTCCGTTCGGCGTCTTCGACGATCGAAGCGCCGGTTGTACGCAAACTGACTGACGCCTTCCAGGGCGGTGGCAGCGGCAAGTCCGCCGGCAAGCCCGCCCCGCGCAAGGCTGCCCCCAAG
>NZ_MUND01000003.1 GCF_002154375.1 Streptomyces glaucescens
GGATGTGTATAAGAGCCAGCTTCACCGGCAGCGCCCGCCAGTCCATCGCCGCCGCCCTGGCCTCCCTGGTCCGCCCCGGTGGCCGGGTCGGTGCCGAGCCGCTGACGTATCCGCTGGTCAAGGAGATCGCGGCCCGGCTCGGCATCACGCTGGTGCCGCTCGCCGCCGACGACGACGGGCTGCTCCCGGAGTCCGTGGCCGCCGCCCACCGCACGGCTCCGCTCTCCGCCCTCTACCTTCAGCCGACCCTGCACAACCCGACGTCCCTCACCACTCCCGGGCCGCGCCGGGAGGCCCTCGCCCGCACCGTCACCGCCCTGGGCCTGCCGGTCGTCGAGGACCGCATCTGGTCCTTCCTGCGCCCCGGACCCCCGCTGGCCGCGCTCGCCCCCGGCCTCACCCATGTCGTCGACGGCCTGTCCAAGCGGGTCGCGCCCGGTCTCACCGTGGGCTTCCTGGCCGTACCGGAGGAGCGGGTGCCCGCCGTGGCCGCCGCGATCCGATCCGGCGGGTGGAGCGCGGGCGGGTTCGCGCTGGCGGCGGCCGTGCGGTGGATCGAGGACGGCACGGTGGCCCGGCTGGTGGCCGCCAAGCGCACCGAGGCGGCCCGCCGCCAGCGGCTGCTCGCCGCCCGGCTGAGCGGTTTCGCCGTACGGTCCGACCCGACGGCCTTCTACGCCTGGTGGGAGCTGCCCGCCCCGTGGCGCGCCGACACCTTCACCGCGGCCGCCGCCGCCCACGGCATCGCCGTCACCCCGGGCCCGTCCTTCGCCGTCGACCCCGCCCGCACCCCGGACGCGGTGCGCCTGGGCCTCGCCTCGGCCCCGGAACCGGACCTGGAACGAGCCCTGCGCACCCTGGCGGAACTGGCCCACCGGGGGCCCTGACCGGCCGCCTCGCGGTCAGGCACGGGTCCGGTTCGGCTCGGGCGCACTGCCGTGGACAGCGGGCGCGCAGGCGTGTGCGCGGCGCGCGCCACGGCTGTGACGGCCGGTCAGCCAGGTGATGGTGGCCGCGGTGAGGCCGAGGGCGAGCAGGAGCCAGGAGGCGGTGCGCAGGGTGGCCGTCAGGGCGTCGTAGACGGCCTCGGCGGCCGGGCGGTGCAGGCCGACGGGGAGGTCGGTGAGGGTCAGATGGCGCCCCACGGCGATCGCGAGGGCGAGCAGCGCGCCGCCGAGCGCGATGCCGAGCGCGGTCGCGACGACCGCGCGGCGGCGGCAGGCGGCGATCGCGATGCCGGTGACGGCGAGGGCGACGGTGGTCGACGGAAGCCAGAAGGCGGCCACTTCGAGCACGTCGTATCCCTTTCGCAGGCGGTCCGCCTCCGGGGCGGGCAGTACGGCGACCTCGGTGTGCGGCACCGGGATGCGGTGCGCGAACGGGACGTTGCCGGCGGCGAGCCGGCGCTTGACCTCGGCGGCGACGGGGGCGATGTCGACGGTGACGGGCCGTCCGCCGGCGTCCTGCCGGACGGCGTGCAGCAGCGCCGTGTGGGTGACCCGGTTCGCGGTGTCCCAGCCCGCGCGGAAGGCGTCGGTGCGGGTGAAGGAGCGTGCCGCGTCCCGCACGAAGGGGCCCGCCATGCCCCGCAGCCGCGGCTCCAGTTCGTCGGTCAGTTCGGCACCGACGGCGTCCGCGAAGGCGTCCCGTACGGCGGGGTCGCCGGCCAGCGGGGCCATGGTGCGCACGTACCGTCCGGTGTCCGTGAGTCCGTACGCCGCCCAGGCCGCCAGTGCGCCGAACGGCAGCAGCAGGCAGGCCAGCACGATCAGCGCGGCCGACAGGCCGTCACGGACGCGGGGCGGCGTACCGAGGGACGCACGGGGGGACGGACGGGGGGACACGCTTCAAGGCAACGGCGCGGACGCGTACGGCGCGACACAGGGGCCGCCGTACGGGTGGACGCCCCTCGGACGCCCGTCGGACGCCCGTCGGTCGGTCCGCGGGCGCGCCTCGGACGCCCGCCTCGCACCGCCCGCGCCCGCCCCCACCCGCGGGGAACTGCGCATTCCGCTCTCCGGTGGAGCCTTCACCCGAACGGGTGTTTCCTGGAGTCGGGGAGAAGGGAGCGATCCATGCGCACCACTCCGGGCCTGCGGATTCTGACCGCGGCTCTGCTCACCGGCGGAACGCTCGCCGCCACCGCGGTGGGCACGACGGCGGGAGCGGCACCGTCGGCCCCGTCCGAAGGACGCGGTGGTGACGACCCGGTCCGGGGCACTGTCGTCTCGCGCACCGCACTCAACGTCCGTGAGGAACCCACGGTCCACTCGAAGGCCGTCGCCCGGCTCGACCCGGGCAGCCAGGACCGTGTCAAGTGCAAGGTCCGCGGACAGCACGTCAACGGGGACCCGAACTGGTACTGGCTCGTGGGCGCGCACGGCTGGGCGAGCGCCGCGTTCGTCGAGACGGACCGGCATGTGCCGGCCTGCGACGACCCCTGTCCGCAGTGGAAGGACGGGAAGTGGGCCAACTGGAACGAGCCCGACTGGGCGCGGTCGTGGACCGTGTCCGGCTCGTTCGCCATCTCGGGCTCCTGGAGCGTCAGCGCTTCCGGATCCTCGTCGGGCGACTGGGGATGGCTGCCCGTCGTCCGGTGAGCGGGGATGAGGGAGACGCGCGGGCCGCGGCTGTGAAGCCGGGGCCCGCGCGCCCGCGTGCTGCGAGGCGGCCAGCCGGTCGATGCGAGGCGACTAGCCGGTCGAACGGCCGCCGGTGGCACCGTCGTCGAGAGCCCGGCCGCCGGTGGCCCGGCCGCCGAGATTGCCTTCGCCGGGAATGCGGTCACCGAAGGCGGGGTCGCCGGGGGTCCGGTCCCCTGGGGGACGGTCGCCGGAGACGCGGTCGTCAGGAGTACGGCCCTCCGCGTCCTCCCGTGTGTAGTAGCGGTAGAACAGGATCGCGAACACGCCCGCCGCGACCGGCAGCGACCTGCCGACGGCGCCCAGCACGGTGCCGCTGGGTGCCTGTACGTACAGGAAGCCGACCGCGCTGCCCACGAACGCCGCCCACATCACCGCGTGCAGCTCCCGCTGGGACCGGCGGCCCAGCTCACGCACGGCGAGGTAGAGCGCGATGAACGCCAGCGCCGCCACGAACCCGAACAGCAGGTTCCAGCCGGTGATGGGTCCGCCGTTGCGCCGCATGGCCGCCGCCCAGTAGCCGTACACCAGACCGGCGGTGACGGGCCACGCCCAGCTCGCGATGCGGTGGGCGCGCGCCGAGAAGACGTCGGGTGCGCGGGTGCCGCGGGTGCCGCCGCGGGTCCTGCGGTGGACCGGTGCCGCGTGAGCCATGGGAGATCTCCTCTCTCCTCGCCCCCGTCTTCCAGGGCACACCGGGCCGTCGGCCCCGGCAAGTCGGCGGCTCACGCACCGTGTCCGGGCGGGGCCCGGGCGGCCGGGACCGGATGCGGGCCGACCGGCCGCGTGTTTCGCTGGGGGCCATGGAGCCCGTGACCGCGTGCGACGGCCGAGGCGGCGGCCGGCGCCTGCGCGAGCGGTACCCGCAGGCCGCGCGCCGGGCGGTGCCGTACCGGCAGCAGGTGCTGCGGGTGCGCGGGCGCAGCGTCGCCTGGGTGCCGCCGCTGGTGCTGCTGGCGGCGATCGCGCTGGCCGACGTGAACACCGGGGCGGACTTCCGGATCGTCTCCTGGATCGTGCTGGTCCCCGGCATCGCCGCCGCGATCTGCGGGGTGTGGGGCACCGCCGTCTTCGCCGTGCTCTCGGTCGTGACGTACGCCGCCGTGGACAGCCTGTGGCCGGACGCGTACCAGGCCGGCCTGCCCGACTTCATCCTGGTCACCCTGGGCGGCATCCTCGCCACGCTGGCCTGCGCGGTGCGGGTGCGCGGCCAGGAGCGGATGCTGCGCATGCAGCACACCGCCGAGACCATCCGCGCCACCGTACTGCGCCCGCTGCCGCCCCGCTGGGGCGGCCTGGAGCACGCGGAGGTCTACCTGCCCGCCGACGTCGAGGCCCGGGTCGGCGGCGACTTCTACGAC
>NZ_MUND01000030.1 GCF_002154375.1 Streptomyces glaucescens
ATCCGAAGCATCCGTGGCCGGGTCCTCCGGCCACGGATGCTTCGGATACCGGCCGCGCAGCTCCGCGCGGACACCCCGGTAGCCGTCCTTCCAGAAGGAGGCGAGATCGGCGGTGACGGCGGCCGGGCGGCCGGCCGGGGAGAGCAGATGCACCAGCAGCGGCACACCGGCCACCCGCGGCGACTCCTGCAGCCCGAACATCTCCTGCAACTTCACCGCCAGCACCGGCCGTTCGGGATCCGCGTAGTCGACCCGCACGGCCGACCCGCTCGGCACGGTGATCCGCTCCGGGGCCAGCTCGTCCAGCCGCGCGGCGTCCCCCGACGCCCACGGCAGCAGCCGGGCCAGACACTGCCCGGCGTCGATCCGCGCCAGATCCGCCCGCCGCCGGGCCCGGCCCAGCTCCGGCTCCAGCCACTCCTCCGCGCGCGCGTGCAGCGCCTCGTCGGACACCTCCGGCCACGGATCGCCCAGCCGCAGCCGCACGAACGCCAGCCGCTGCCGCAGCGCCTCCGCCTCCCGGGACCACCGCAGCAGCCCGAAGCCCTCCCGCCGCAGCCCGTCGAGCAGCGCCTCCCGCACGAGACCGGGCGCGGGCTCCCGAAGCGGCCGTACGGCCAGCTCGACCGCCCCCAGCCGCGCCACGCGGCGCGCGACGACGTCCCCGTCCGCCCAGCGGATCTCGTCCGCCTCGGCCAGCAGCGCCCCCGCCGCCCGCCGTGCGACGTCCTCGTCGACGACCGCCGCGAGCCGCACCCGCGCGTGCCCCCGGCCGAGCGGCCGGTCGGCCACCGCCACGGCGATCCACGGCGCCCCGCGCAACGCGGTCCCCTCGCCGGTCTCGGCCCGCGTCCCCGACACCATCAGATACGAGCCGCCGTCCACCCGGGCGACCCGCTCCGGGTAGGCGAACGCGGCGACGGTCCCGACGAGCCGGTCCTCTCCCGTGTCCCCTCGCTCACCGGGGGACGCGGCTGTGCCCGTCCGGTCGTTCGCCGCCTCCCGCGCGGCCGGCCGGTCACCACCGCCCGGCAGGTCCGCGCCGGTCTCGTCCACGAGGGCCCGCAGGCGCCGTACCTCCGTCCGCCACCGCGAGGCGTAGGCGTCCCCGCCGCGCCGGGCGGCGCGCAGCGCCCCCGCGAGGTCGTCGCCGTACTCGCGCGGCGGCTCCTCGCTCAGCAGGGCCACCACCTCGGCGGCACGGTCCGCGCCCACGAGCGGGGCGGCGTCGAGCAGGGCGCGCCCCAGCCGCGGGTGCAGACCGAGCCGGGAGAGCCGGACGCCCCGCTCGGTGGCCCGGCCGGCGGAGTCCACCGCGCCGATCGCCGACAGCACCTGCCGCGCCGCCGCCATCGCTCCGCCGGGCGGCGGATCCAGCAGCGCCAGCCCGCTCGCCTCCGGATCGCCCCAGCAGGCGGCCTGCAGGGCGAACGCCGTCAGATCGGCCACCTGGATCTCCGGCGCCGGGAAACGCGGCAGCCGCGCCTCCTCGGCCTGTGCCCAGCAGCGGTACACCGCGCCCGGTGCCTCACGCCCGGCCCGCCCCGCCCGCTGCCGCCCGGCAGCCTGCGAGGCCCGTACGGTCGTCAGCGCGCTCAGCCCGCGCGCGTGGTCCACACGCGGCTCCCGGGCCAGCCCCGAGTCGACGACCACCCGCACCCCCGGCACGGTCAGCGAGGACTCCGCCACCGCCGTCGCCAGCACCACCCGGCGGCGCGCCCCCGGCGCCAGCACCGCGTCCTGCACCGCCGCCGGCGCCCGCCCGTGCACCTGGAGCACGTCGACGTCCCCGAGATCCCCCAGCTGCCCGGCGACCCGGGCGATCTCCCCGACGCCGGGCAGGAAACACAGCACGTCCCCCGGCCGCTCGGCCAGCGCCCGGCGCACCACCGACGCCACGTGCGTCAGCAGCGCCGGATCCACCCGCATCCCGTGCGGCGGCCGTACGGGACGGGACGGCGGGGCCCAGACGACCTCCACCGGGTGGGAGACGCCCGGTGCCTCGACCACCGGCGCCCCGCCCAGCAGCCGCGCCCACCCCTCGGCGTCCGTGGTCGCCGAGGCGGCGACCAGCCGCAGCTCCGGCCGCAGCGCCTCCCGCACGTCCCACAGGAACGCCGCCGCCGTGTCCGCGTCCAGATGCCGCTCGTGGCACTCGTCGAGCACCACCACGTCGACCCCCGTCAGCTCCTGGTCGCGCTGGAGCCGCTGGAGCAGCACGCCCGTGGTGACGACCTCCACGCGCGTGTGCCGCCCGACCACCCGCTCCCCGCGCACGGTGTGGCCGACGCTGCCGCCGGCCTGCTCGCCGAGCAGCCAGGCCATCCGCCGGGCCGCCGCCCGCGCGGCGATCCGGCGCGGCTCGGCGACCACCACCCGCCGTTCGGGCCCGTCGCCCAGCAGCCCCGCCAGCGCGAGCGGCACCAGCGTCGTCTTGCCGGTGCCGGGCGGCGCCACCAGCACGGCGGCGCCGGGCCCCGCCAGGGCGTCGCGCAGCGCGGGCAGGGCACCGCGTACGGGCAGGGCGTCCAGAGCGTCGTAACGGATCACGCCCCTAGTGTCGTACGACAGGGAAGACGACCCTCACGCGCGCGTGATCCTTGATCGTGGACTCGTGGAGACCCGCTGCCGTGGGTCCGGCGTCGCCGCGCGGCTCAGTCCCGCTCGCAGACGAAGATCGCCGTCCCCGGGAGGAGGTTCCCGCGCAGCGGCGACCAGCCGCCCCACTCGGAGGTGTTCCACACGGGCCACTCCGGCTCGACCAGGTCCACCAGCCGGAAGCCGGACGCCACGATGTCCCGGACGCGGTCGCCGAGCGTCCGGTGGTGCTCGACGTAGACCGCGCGGCCCTCCTCGTCCTGCTCGACGTACGGCGTGCGGTCGAAGTAGGAGCCGGAGACGGTCAGCCCCTCCGGGCCCGGCTCGTCCGGGAAGGCCCAGCGGATCGGATGGGTCACCGAGAAGACGAAACGGCCGCCCGGCCGCAGCACCCGGCGCACCTCGCGCAGCACCAGCCGCGGGTCCGCCACGAACGGCAGCGCCCCGTACGCCGAGCACGCCAGGTCGAAGGAGCCGTCCGCGAACGGCAGGGCGCACGCGTCGGCGCACACCAGCGGGAAGGAGCCGCCGATGCGCAGGGCGTGCTGGAGCTGGCGGTGGGAGAGGTCCAGGGCCACCGGACGGGCCCCCTGGGCGGCCAGCCAGCGCGCGCACTGCGCCGCGCCCGCGCCGATCTCCAGGACGTCCTTGCCGTCCAGCTTCTCCGGCGGGCCGAGCAGCTCGGCCTCCACCTCGTCCAGGCCCTCGGGACCCCACACGAACCGGTCGTCGCCGAGGAACGTGCCGTGCTCGGTCTGGTACTCGTCCGCGTTGCGGTCCCACCAGCCCCGGTTGGCCCGGGCGCTCTCGGTGATCCCCGCGTCCCGCCGGGTGGCCTCCGGCTCGGTCGCGGTCTCGGCGGTTTCGGGCTCTTGGATGACCGGCTCCCTCGTCGTACTCTTCCGTCCAACCCGTCCCGGCGGTGTCGTCAAAGGGACGCCCCGGGCCTGCGTGGCCGCTCGGCGTGTCCGATTTGCCGCTGCCGCCGCACGGGATTGTGCCGGGATTGCGGCGATCCGCCCCGGGTGTGCGCCTTCGCGCATTGACCCTGCCCGGCTGCCCCCGTATGCTACAAGTTGCGCTGCGGGCCTGCGCACCTCAGACGTAGCAGGCTGCGCTCGCATCTGTTGTATGTCCCCTCGGTTGTCGAGGCGCCAACACCGGTTTCCGCTGGTGAGGCGCTTCCTTGGCTGTCCGGCTTCTGCAGAGCGAAACGGGCTCCCGGCGTAGCAGTACCTACGACTTCAATGTCCGTACCGGAGCCCTTTCCCACATGACGAGCAGCACCGAGACCACCGCCACCACCCCGCAGGTAGCGGTCAACGACATCGGTAACGAGGAAGCCTTCCTCGCCGCGATCGACGAGACGATCAAGTACTTCAACGACGGCGACATCGTCGACGGCGTCATCGTGAAGGTCGACCGGGACGAGGTCCTGCTCGACATCGGTTACAAGACCGAAGGCGTTATCCCGAGCCGCGAGCTCTCGATCAAGCACGACGTCGACCCCAACGAGGTCGTCGCCGTCGGTGACGAGATCGAGGCCCTGGTCCTCCAGAAGGAGGACAAGGAAGGCCGCCTGATCCTCTCGAAGAAGCGCGCCCAGTACGAGCGTGCCTGGGGCACCATCGAGAAGATCAAGGAAGAGGACGGGATCGTCACCGGTACCGTCATCGAGGTCGTCAAGGGTGGTCTCATCCTCGACATCGGCCTCCGTGGCTTCCTCCCGGCCTCCCTGGTCGAGATGCGCCGCGTCCGCGACCTCCAGCCCTACGTTGGCAAGGAGCTCGAGGCCAAGATCATCGAGCTGGACAAGAACCGCAACAACGTGGTCCTGTCCCGCCGTGCCTGGCTGGAGCAGACCCAGTCCGAGGTCCGCCAGACGTTCCTCACCACCCTCCAGAAGGGTCAGGTCCGTTCCGGCGTCGTCTCCTCGATCGTCAACTTCGGTGCCTTCGTGGACCTGGGTGGCGTCGACGGTCTGGTCCACGTGTCCGAGCTGTCCTGGAAGCACATCGACCACCCGTCCGAGGTTGTCGAGGTCGGCCAGGAAGTCACCGTCGAGGTCCTCGACGTGGACATGGACCGCGAGCGCGTCTCCCTGTCGCTGAAGGCGACCCAGGAAGACCCGTGGCAGCAGTTCGCCCGCACCCACCAGATCGGCCAGGTCGTGCCCGGCAAGGTCACGAAGCTGGTTCCGTTCGGTGCGTTCGTCCGCGTGGACGAGGGCATCGAGGGTCTGGTCCACATCTCCGAGCTGGCCGAGCGCCACGTGGAGATCCCGGAGCAGGTCGTCCAGGTCAACGACGAGATCTTCGTCAAGGTCATCGACATCGACCTCGAGCGCCGTCGCATCAGCCTCTCGCTGAAGCAGGCCAACGAGTCCTTCGGTGCCGACCCGTCCGCGGTCGAGTTCGACCCGACCCTGTACGGCATGGCCGCGTCCTACGACGACCAGGGCAACTACATCTACCCCGAGGGCTTCGACCCGGAGACCAACGACTGGCTGCCGGGCTACGAGAAGCAGCGCGAGGAGTGGGAGCGCCAGTACGCCGAGGCGCAGTCCCGCTTCGAGCAGCACCAGCAGCAGGTCATCAAGTCCCGCGAGGCGGACGCCCAGGCCGCTGCCGAGGGTGGCGAGGCCGCCGCTCCGGCCGCTTCCGGTGGCGGTTCGTACTCCTCCGAGGGCGGCGACAACTCCGGCGCCCTGGCGTCGGACGAGGCGCTGGCCGCGCTGCGCGAGAAGCTGGCCGGCGGCCAGAGCTGACCGCAGCCCGCTGAGGGTCGGCCGATAACGGTCCGAGGGCCCGCACCCCACCAGGGGTGCGGGCCCTCGGCCTGTCCGGTGCCTGTTCGTCTCGGGCGTCCTCTCGTCCGGCGTACCCGCGGCGCGCGGTCCTCCCCGCGCGCGGTCCTGTCACGCGGTGCGACAAGACGTCACGGAACAAGCCGAGTTCGGGAATGCCCATGCGCCGTGCCGCGTTGTTCCGTACGAACACGAGGAGGAGCGGTCACAGTGCTTGATCCGCAGGGTTTGTACACGTGGGAGCCGAAGGGCCTGGCCGTCGTCGACATGGCGCTCGCCCAGGAGTCGGCCGGTCTTGTCATGCTCTACCACTTCGACGGATACATCGACGCGGGCGAGACCGGCGACCAGATCGTCGACCGGCTCCTCGACTCGCTGCCCCACCAGGTCGTCGCCCGATTCGACCACGACCGGCTCGTGGACTACCGCGCCCGCCGTCCGCTGCTGACCTTCCGGCGCGACCGGTGGACCGGGTACGAGGAGCCCACGCTCGCCGTCCGCATCGTCCAGGACGCCACCGGCGCGCCCTTCCTGCTGCTGTCGGGCCCGGAGCCGGACGTCGAGTGGGAGCGCTTCGCGGCGGCCGTGGAGCAGATCGTGGAGCGCCTCGGCGTACGCCTCGCCGTGAACTTCCACGGCATCCCCATGGGCGTCCCGCACACCCGTCCCGTGGGCCTCACCCCGCACGGCAACCGGACCGAACTGGTCCCCGGCCACCGCAGCCCCTTCGAGGAGGCGCAGGTGCCCGGCAGCGCCGAGTCCCTGGTCGAGTACCGGCTGATGGAGGCCGGGCACGACGTCCTGGGCGTCGCCGCGCACGTCCCGCACTACATCGCCCGCTCGCCGTACCCCGACGCCGCCCTGACCGTCCTGGAAGCCATCACCGCGGCCACCGGACTGGTCCTGCCGGCCATCGCGCACGCGCTGCGCACGGACGCGTACCGCACACAGACGGAGATCGAGCGGCAGATCCGGGAGGGCGACGAGGAGTTGACGGCGCTCGTCCAGGGACTGGAGCACCAGTACGACGCGGTGGCCGGCGCGGAGACGCGCGGCAACATGCTCGCCGAGCCCGCGGAGATTCCGTCGGCGGACGAGATCGGGCGGGAGTTCGAGCGGTTCCTGGCGGAGCGGGAGGGGGACGGCTGACCCGGGGGAGGCGCCACGACGCGCGTCCGGTCCGAGGGGGCCGACGGCCGTGAGCCGGGCGGCCCCCGCCCGGTCGCGCCGTCACCGGCAGGGCCTAAGCTTCCGCTCATGCTGACTGTGGGCCTGACCGGCGGGATCGGCGCCGGCAAGAGCGAGGTGTCGCGGCTGCTCGTGGAGTGCGGCGCGGTGCTGATCGACGCCGACCGCATCGCGCGCGAGGTGGTGGCGCCGGGGACCCCAGGGCTCGCCGCGGTCGTCGAGGCCTTCGGTGAGGAGGTGCTCGCCCCGGACGGCGGCCTGGACCGGCCCCGGCTCGGCTCGATCGTCTTCGCCGACCCCGGGAAGCTGGCCGTCCTGAACTCGATCGTGCACCCCCTGGTCGGAGCCCGCTCGCGCGAACTGGAGGCCGCGGCGGCGGAGGACGCCGTCGTGGTGCACGACGTGCCGCTGCTCACGGAGAACGGTCTGGCGCCGCTGTACGACGTGGTGATCGTCGTCGACGCCGCCCCGGAGACCCAGCTCGACCGGCTGGTCCGGCTGCGCGGCATGACCGAGGAGGACGCCCGCGCGCGCATGGCGGCACAGGCGAGCCGGGAGAAGCGCCGGGAGATCGCGGACATCGTGATCGACAACGACGTACCGCTGGCGGAGCTGGAGCGGCGGGTGCGGGACGTATGGGCCGAACTGGTCCGCCGTGCCCGCGCCCCGAAGGACCCGGCCCCGGAATAGGCGCCCCCCGCCGTGGCGTTGAAGGGAAGCAGCCAGGGAAGGAATGTGCCGTGCCCGAGACCAGCGGTTCGACCGGACGTACACCGGAGACGGACGTCATCGACTTCCGCGCCGCCGAGCAGTTGCTCGCCGCGCGGGACCCGCGGGGCGCGGTGAAACTGCTCGACGGAGTCATCGCCGCGCACCCCGAGAACACCGCCGCCCGGCTGCTGCGCGCCCGCGCCTTCTTCGCGGCCGCGCAACTGCGCCCGGCGGAGCTGGAGTTCACCATCGTGCTGGAGCGTGAACCGGACAACGCGTTCGCGCACTTCGCGCTCGGCCGCACCTATGAGCGGCAGGGCCGCCCCGACCAGGCCAAACGCCACTTCCGGCTGGCGGCCGCGCTGGACCCGAATCCGGAGTACCTGAAGGCGGCGCGCTTCGACTGAGGGCCGCTCGTCCCCGACGGCGCCTCAGGGCGCGGGGCCCTCCGGAGGCCGGTACGGCGGGACGTCGGGGCCGGGCTGGTAGTGCGGGCCCTGGCGCAGGTGCCGGAGGATCACCGCCATGTCGATCGTGACCACCAGCCACAGCACTCCGCAGGCGACGGCCCAGCCGGTCCGCCCCGCCAGCGCGAACGCCGCCGTGCCGAAGATCGCCCAGACCAGCCCCCACACGCTCAGCCAGAACCGCGCCCGCAGGGCACTGCGCGCGGTAATCGGCTCACTGCCTGTACGCATCGGGATCACCGTTCCTCCCTGAAACGTACTCCCGTGTCCCGCCGCGCTCCAGCGCGGCGCCGACACCCCCCGGCCAGAGGTTTGCGCGGCGTGACATCACTCGATCGGGTGGTGCGGGGGTGGAGGGGAACGGACGTGCGGGCACGGGCCGTTGGCCGGACATGGAGCTGAGAATGCGAGCGGGGCATCAGGGGACAGGGCCCGGGGCGATCACCCCGGACGGCTGCGCGGTCGAGCTCTACTCACGGCTTCCGGCCGGTCCGGAGCCGGACGTGATCGCCTCCGCGGTCCCGGCGGGGGCGCGCGTGCTGGAGCTGGGCAGCGGGGTGGGACGGATGACGCACCCGCTGGTGGAGCGGGGGTACCGCGTGACGGCGGTCGACGAGTCCCCCGAGATGCTGGAGCGCGTCCGCGGGGCGCGCACGGTCCTCGGCCCGATCGAGGACCTGGACCTGGGCGAGACATTCGACGCGGTGCTGCTGGCCTCGTTCCTCGTGCACACCGGGGACCTGGAGGTGCGGCGCGGACTGCTGCGGACCTGCCTGCGGCACGTGGCGGAGGACGGCTGTGTGCTGATCCAGCGGGAGGGCGAGGACTACCACACGCACGTGCCGCGCGAGCGGGTCGACCCCAGCGGTTTCACGGTACGGATCGTGTCGTCGGACCCGGTCGGGGACGGCCTGCGCTCGGTGCGCGCGGAGTACGAGTTCCCGGACGCGACCTGGACCCAGACGTTCCGGGCCCGGCCCCTGACGAAGGAGCAGTTCGAGGAGGCACTGGGGGAGGCGGGGCTCGCTGTGGACCGGTATCTGACCGACGACCGGACATGGGTGAGAGCGGTGCCCGTGAAGAGGTGCGCCGCAGGGCGATGAGTTTTCCGGCGGACGCGGGTCCATCTCTGTGACACCACCGACCGCTTCCCCCAGGAGACCTCCATGTCCGAGACCACCGCCCCCCTCGGTGCCGCTTCCGCAACCACCGCGCGTGGTCGCTCGGCCCGTGTCGCACTGCGTGCGGTGCAGGTGCTGCTCGCCCTCTTCTTCGCGGTCGCGAGCGCGCTGCCCAAGCTGATCGCGCACTCCTCCGCCGTCGAGCCGTTCGAGCAGATGGGCTGGGGCAGCGCGGGGATGTACACCATCGGCGCGCTGGAACTCGCCGGAGCCGTCGCCCTGCTGCTCCCGCTGCTGCAGTCGGTGGCGGCGCTGGCGCTGAGCGGGCTGATGGCCGGCGCGTTCGTCGTCCAGCTCACCGTGTTCGACGGGGAGAACGCCGCGACACCGCTGGTCCTCCTGGTGCCGCTGGCCCTCGTCGCCTGGGCGCGGCGCGGGCACACCGCGGAACTGCTGCGGCGGGTGCTGCGGACGGCGTGACCGTACGGTCACCGCTCCGCGGGGCGGCCTCCCGGGGTCGCGTGACCTCCGAAGCCGAAGCCCTTGAGGCCGCGGAGGCGTTCCAGCTCCCGGCGGTCGCGCTTGGTCGGACGGCCGGCGCCGCGGTCGCGGACACCGGCGGGGGCCACGGCCTCGCGAGGCGGGGGCGGCGGGCTGTTGTCGATGTAGCACTGCACGGCCACCGGGGCGCCGACGCGCTTGCGGATCAGGCGCTTGACGACGACGATCCGCTCCCGGCCCTCCTGCCGCAGGCGCACCTCGTCGCCGATCCGTACGGCATGGGCGGGCTTGACCCGCTCACCGTTCACCCGGACGTGCCCGCCCTTGCAGGCCGCGGCGCCCAGGGAACGTGTCTTGATCAGCCGGACCGCCCAGATCCAGCTGTCGATGCGCACGGTCTCCCCGTTCGCGGGCGCGGCGGCCTCGGCGGCGGCGATCGCGGCGGCGACCTTGGGGTCCGCGGCGGGGTCCTGAGCGTCTGCGGTACGTCCGTCGCCGTCGGCCCGGGCGTCCGGTGAGCGCGTGCCGTCGTCGTCCCCGGCCGGGGGCGTGACAGGGGCCGGGGCCCCGGCGGCCGGGGCTGCGGCGGTGTCCGGGGCGTCCGCGGCCGGGCGTGCCCGCACGGTCGACGCCGACGCCTGTGCCTGCCGCGGGTCGGCGAGGGCCGGGCCGTCCGGCCCGTCCGTGCGGTTCCCGCTGTGGCTGTCGCCCCTGTTCCTGTCCGTACGCTCGGAAGCCATGCCCCGACCTTAACTCCGCGCCCGTACCGTTGAGGCATGGACAGCCTGGCCGACCTGGACGCACGGATCGCGGGCTGCGCCGCCTGCCCACGACTGGTCGCCTGGCGGGACGAGGTGGCCCGCACCAAGCGCGCCGCGTTCGCCGACTGGACGTACTGGGGCCGTCCCGTCCCGGGCTTCGGTCCGGGGGACGCCCGGCTGCTGATCGTCGGCCTCGCCCCGGCCGCGCACGGCGGCAACCGCACCGGCCGGATGTTCACCGGCGACCGCTCGGGAGACGTGCTCTACCAGGCGCTGTACGACGTGGGTCTCGCCTCGCAGCCCACCTCCGTGCGGGCCGACGACGGCCTGGAGCTGTACGGCGTCCGCGTCACCGCGCCCGTGCACTGCGCGCCGCCCGAGAACAAGCCGACCCCGGGGGAGCGGGACACCTGCCGTTCCTGGCTCGTCCAGGAGCTGCGACTGCTGCGTCCCACGCTGCGGACGGTGGTCCTGCTCGGTGCGTTCGGCTGGCAGGCCGCGCTGCCCGCGTTCGCGGAGGCGGGGTGGACGGTGCCGAGACCGCGCCCCGCGTTCGGGCACGGCGCCCGTGTCCGGCTCACCGCTCCCGGCGACGCTCAGGGACCGGGCGGCGCCGAGGGTTCCGGCGGTCTCGACCTCTTCGGCTGTTTCCACGTGAGCCAGCGCAACACCTTCACCGGCCGGCTCACCCCCGCGATGCTGCGGGAGGTGCTGCGCACGGCCGCGACCGCGGCCGGACTGCCGTGCCGGACATGAAGCCGCCGCGGAATCGCACGCGGAGCCGCACGCGGACGGACCGCCGTACCGGGATCGGCGGGACATGACAACGCAGGGGGCGTTACGTTGCGCGGATGGCCTTGTACCCGGAGATCGAACCGTACGACCACGGCATGCTCGACGTCGGTGACGGCAACCGCGTCCACTGGGAGACCAGCGGCAACCCGGACGGCAAGGCCGCGCTGGTGCTGCACGGCGGGCCCGGCTCCGGGAGTGTGCCCTACTTCCGGCGCCTGTTCGATCCCGCCGCCTATCGCGTCGTCCAGCTCGACCAGCGGGGCTGCGGGCGCTCGACGCCGCATGCGAGTGCGTACGCGACCGACATGAGCGTCAACACGACCCACCACGTCATGGCCGATCTGGAGTCGTTGCGCCGGCACCTGGGCATCGAGCGGTGGCTGGTGTGGGGCGGGTCGTGGGGGTCGGTGCTCGGGCTGCGGTACGCCCAGACACATCCCGGGGCGGTCTCGGAGCTGGTGCTCACCGGGATCGCCACCGGTTCGAACCCCGAAGTCGACCTCATGACCCGGGGCCTGGGCAAGGTCTTCCCGGAGGCGTTCGAGCGGTTCGTGGCCCTGGTGCCCGAGGAGGAACGGCACGGCAATCTCGCCGCGGCGTACAGCCGCCTGCTGGAGTCCCCGGATCCCGGGGTGCGGGAGCGGGCGGCCCGCGGCTGGACCGACTGGGAGACGGCGATCATGCCCGCCCCGCCACGCTCGGTGGAACGCTACGAGGACCCGGTGTTCCGCATGGGTTTCGCGCGCACGGTCACGCACTACTGGGGCCACGACCACTTCCTCGGCGAGGGCAACGACGAGGGGGTGGTGCTGCGCGACGCCCACCTGCTGAAGGGCATTCCCGGCACGCTCGTCCAGGGCGCCCTCGACTTCGGCAACCTGCTCGGCGTCGCCTGGCGGCTGCACCACGCCTGGCCCGGCAGCGAGCTGCGGATCGTGGACCGGGCCGGGCACAGCGCGGGCGCGACCGGGATCGCGGAGCTGCTGGTCGCGGCGACGGACGCGTACGCCCACCGCCGGCCCTGACCGCGACGCCCGGTTCCCGTGGTGCGTCGAAGCCGGACGGCAGGCCCGGGAGCGGTCACGCGGCGTCCGGGCGCCAGACATAGCGCACGTCCGGCTCCCGTTCCTCGTTCCCGCTGCCGTCCGTCCACTCGGCCGCGACGAAGCCGTGCCGCTCGTAGAAGCGCTGGGCGGGCCTGTTGACCTGGAAGGTCCACAGCTCCAGACCCGCCGGCCGGCGCTCCTTGGCCAGCGTGACGAACCGGTCGCCGAGACCGCGCCCGCGCCAGCCGGGGTCGAGGTACAGCTGCGACAGTTCCGCCTCGTCGAGCGCCATCACCCCGGCCAGCCCCGACCCGTCCGCCGCCTCGGCCACCCAGGTCTCCCGCCGGGGCACCACCACGTGCCGGAACCAGTCGCGGACCGCGTCGTCGGAGTGGGCCCGCACCACACCCGGCAGCGCGGCGGCGAAGGACCGCAGCCACACGTCGGCGGCGGGTCGGGCATCGGGCGCGGCGGCCCGGCGGAGCACCACGGCCGGCGTCACGGGCGCACCTCGCCGGGGACCACGGCGGTCGCCGTGATCTCCACGAGCTGACCGGTGTAGCCGAGGCAGGCCACACCGACGAGGGTCGACGAGTGCGGTCCGGCGCTCAGGCCGGACGCCGTGACCACGTCCCACACCGCGGACAGCACGGCCGGGTCGTCGCTCACCACGTACACATCGGTCGCCACCACCCGCGTCACGTCGCTGCCCACGGCGCTCAGCTGGCGTTCGAGATTGGCGATCACCTGCTCCGTCTGCCGCACGGGATCGCCCTCGCCGACCAGCCCGCCCTCCGCGTCGAGCGGCACGGACCCGGCGAGAAAGGCCAGTGTCGTGCCGGCCTCCACCACGGAGGCGTGGGAGTACCGCGGCGGCGGGAAGAGGCCGGGGACGGTGACGCGCTGGATCACGGGCGCTCCTGGATCTGTCGGGGGGTACGGCGGAACCTCGGCCGATCATCCGGTGTCCCGGACCGCGCCCGCATCCGAATTCGGCCCGGGCCGCCCTCGCGCCGGCGCGTGTCGTCGTCGCCGAGGCCGGCCGAGCCCGGGCGGCGGGGTGTCCGGCGCCTGCGCAGGGCGGCCGTGCGGGCCGCGGCGGAACGCCGTGCGGCGGCGGCCGCCACGGCCCGGAACTCCTCGCCGCGTTCGGCGGCTTCCACGCGCTCCAGGCGATAGAGGCGGATCTGCCGGGCGGTGCGGAAGAGCGGATGCGGGCGCAGCATGTCGGGTTCGCCGAGGAGCTGGCGCACCAGGGCGGCGGTCCACCCCCGGGCCCGCAGCCCGGCCACCGACACATGCGTCCGGGCCGGCCGGGGCCACTGCGGCCGGCCGTCGCGCGACCTGTCCTGCGTCGTCATCACTGTCCCCCCTGTCGTCATCACAGTGCGTGACGACTTCATTGATAACGCGCCCCACTGACAATCGGTCCCCGGACCGTCCGCACCGAGGTCCCGCCCGCCCTGGCCCGCGGACCCCCGCGGCCGACACGCCCCGGCTACGCTGCGTCTGCCAGCCCCCGTCCGCCGATGTCTCGCAGCCCCTGGGAGCCGCCGATGCCCGCCCTCACCGACTCGGCCTTCCTCGACACCGTCGCCGACCGGCTCGCCGCCCTCCCCACCGTCGAAGCCGTCTCCCTCGGCGGCTCCCGGGCCCAGGGCACCCACCGCGCGGACAGCGACTGGGACCTCGGCATCTACTACCGGGGCGCCTTCGACCCCGCCGACCTGCGCGCGCTCG
>NZ_MUND01000300.1 GCF_002154375.1 Streptomyces glaucescens
GACCGACCTCGTACGGCTCACCCACAGCGCCGCCCGGGAACGCGCGGGAGCGGGCGGCACCGGCTGGCCCGGGGAGACCCGGGTGCCCTTCTGAGCCGGGCGCGGCGGAGGATCCGCGCACCGCGGCCGGCGGGGACCTCCGTCCCCGCCGGCCGGCCCTGGCGCCGCGCCGCGTCGCGTCAGGAGACCGTGCAGGCCGTGCCGTTGAGGGCGAAGGCCGTCGGTGCGGTGTTGGCGGCGGCCCTGGTGCCGGTGAAGCCGAGCGTGACCGAGCCGGACGTGGGGATCCCGGCGGTGTAGGAGGCGGCGGCGACCGTCACGGCGGTGCCGTCCTGGGCGGGGGTGCCGCCCCACATGTTGGTGATGGTCTGGCCGTCCGGGAAGGCGAAGGCCAGGGTCCAGCCGTTGATGCCGGCCGTGCCGGTGTTGCGGATGGTGATCTCGCCCTGGAAGCCCCCGGGCCACTGGTTGACGACGCGGTAGCCGACCGCGCAGCCGGCGCCGGGGGTGCCGGTGTCCTTGCCGGTGGTGACGGTGACCGTGGCCGAGCGCGGCGAGCGGTTGCCG
>NZ_MUND01000301.1 GCF_002154375.1 Streptomyces glaucescens
GCCCGCGGACGGGCAGCGGCGCGTCTCCCGGCGGCCGACCGGCACCACTCTCGGGATCGACCTCGGAAACCGCGGGCGTGCCGCCGGGCAGGGCTACGACCATGGTCCGAGTGGCCGGGGAGGAAGGGCCCAAGCGGTACGGGTGGTGGGTGTCACGCCGCGACGTCATGCCGTGTGTTAGTGTCGTGTGTTTGCGTGGTCGTCGCGGTGGGCGATTCTGCCTGTTCGGTTCCGCTTGTGCGGGGGCTGTTCAACCCTGCCGGGCCTTCCTCGGCACGTCCCCTGCGGAAGGCTGTTCATGAAGCACCCCGACGACTCCGGCATCGCTCACGGCGGTCCCGCCCAGTCCCAGGCCACGACTCCGACGCTGCCCCCGGCCGCCTCCTTCGCCGGCCTGGGCCTGCCGGTGGAGGTGCTGCGGACACTGAGCGAACTCGGGGTGCGCGAACCCTTCCCGATCCAGGCCGCCACCCTGCCCGATGCCCTGGAGGGGCGCGACGTCCTGGGGCGCGGGCGCACGGGATCGGGCAAGACGCTCGCCTTCGGTCTGCCACTGCTGACGCGTACGGCCGGACGGCGCGCCGAACCGAAGCAGCCCCTCGCCCTCGTCCTCGTGCCCACCCGGGAGCTGGCCCAGCAGGTCACCCAGGCGCTGGCGCCGTACGCCGAGGCACTGCGGCTGCGGATGGCCGCGGTCGTCGGCGGCATGTCCATCGGCCGGCAGGTCGCCGCGCTGCGCGAGGGGGCCGAGGTGGTCGTCGCCACCCCCGGACGCCTGCACGACCTGATCGAGCGCAACGCCTGCCGCCTGGGGAGGGTGAGGATCACCGTCCTGGACGAGGCCGACCAGATGTGCGACCTGGGATTCCTTCCGCAGGTCGTCGACGTGCTCGACCAGGTGCATCCCGACGGTCAGCGGATGCTGTTCTCGGCCACTCTGGACCGCGACGTCGATCAGCTGGTCCGCCGCTACCTCCACGACCCCGTCGTCCACTCGGTCGACCCGTCCGCGGGCACGGTCACGACCATGGAGCACCACGTCCTGGTCGTCCACGGCCCCGACCGCTACGCCGTCACCACGGAGATCGCCGCCCGCGACGGCCGCGTCCTGCTGTTCCTCGACACCAAGCACGCCGTCGACCAGCTCACCCGGCATCTGCGGGCCAGCGGCGTGCACGCCGGGGCCCTGCACAGCGGCAAGTCCCAGCCCCAGCGCACCCGGACCCTGGCGCAGTTCAAGAACGGCCAGATCACCGTGCTGGTGGCGACCAATGTCGCGGCCCGCGGCCTGCACGTCGACTACCTCGATCTCGTGGTCAACGTCGACCCGCCCACCGAACCCAAGGACTACGTGCACCGCGCCGGCCGCACCGCCCGCGCCGGTGAGTCCGGCAGCGTGGTCACGCTCGTGCTGACGGGCCAGCGCCGCGAGACGAGCCGCATGCTGGCCGAGGCCGGCATCGAGCCGACCGTCACCAAAATCCGCTCGGGCGAGGCGGAACTGACCCGCATCACCGGGGCCAAGACCCCCTCCGGCACCCCGCTCGACGGCGGGCCCGCCGTACCCCGGCCCAAGAACACCAACGCTCCCTTCCGCGGCCTCGGCACCAGCAAGGACACCTCCCGCGGCGCCGGCGGCAAGTCCCGGAAGGGCGCCGAGGCCCGCAAGCTCGCCGAGGCCCGCAAG
>NZ_MUND01000302.1 GCF_002154375.1 Streptomyces glaucescens
CAGCTGGTCGCACTCGCCCGCGAAGACGAGCGGCGGATACGACTCGAGGTCCGCGATCACCTTGCGCAGAGCCTCGGGGTCGGGGTACTCGGGCTGCTGCGCCGCGGGCAGGTCTCGCCAGGTGTTGCCAGCGCTCGCGCTGGTCTTAGCGTTCACGGTCACGACCTCAACATTACGGGGTGACGTCCGGGCTTCCGGACCGCGCCCAGCAAGTGAGACGCACCCGACGGTCCCCGGACACCGGCCGGGGACCGCGACCGCCGGCCGGGCCGGGCCGCGGCCCCCGGCCGGCCGCGGTCAGTGCAGGTTCTGCACCGCGGCGTCGCCGAAGCCGACGGCGAAGACCGTGCGCAGCGACAGGGAGGTCTCGCTGTCGTGGTTCAGGCAGGCGTCACCGTCCCCCTTGGCCGGGTCGACGGCGGTGAAGTCCTCGGGGTAGGAGCTTTTGAGCGCGTTGCTCGGGCAGATGTGCTCGGTCAGGCCCCACAGCTCCTCGACCGGGGCCGTGCCGAGCCTGGGCCAGTGGCTGAGGGCCTGCGGGGTGCCCACCGCCCAGTTGCCGGTGGACAGGTCGTTGCTGGTGCACGCCGTCGGGGGCCGGGTGTCACCGACCCAGGTGTGCGAGAACACGGCCGGCTTGGTGCCGCAGCCCTTGTGGAAGTCGAAGTGCAGCAGACCCTGGACGTCGGTCCAGGTCATGCCGCCCTGGAGGCCGCGGTAGCGGGTCGCGGCGTAGGCGTCCTGGATGACCGTCTTCCCGCCGGACATGTTCAGCAGCCCCGGATAGGTCGCGGAGCCGGCCGGGTTCAGCTGGTACCGCACCACCCGTCCGCCGTTGGCCTCGCCGAACCACTCACCCGTGACCAGCTTGAACGGGCCGCCGCCGGTCTTGTCCAGCGAGAGCCACGAGTAGCACAGGGAGTCCGGGTCGGGGACGCCCGCGACGGCGTCCGCGCTGCACCCGCCCGAGGGCGGCGGCGAGGCCTGCTTGTAGTAGTGGACCTGGGGCAGCACGTAGGGGAGGCCGCAGGCGCTGGACCTGCCGCCGCTGATGCCGTACGTGCTGACACCGGAGCCGTAGGTGTCGACCTTGGCGAGCTTGTTGATGTCGAAGACGCGGATGCCGCCCGCGGTGTCGGTGACGTAGAGGTAGTTGGCGTACCAGACGATCCCGCCGCCGTGACCGGTGACGAACGTGAAGTTCGAGGCGGTGGACGACGTGCTGGTGGGCTGCACGAGCAGCACGTGGCGGTACTTGGCGGTGTCCCGGTCGATGAAGCTGACCTTGAGCAGGTTGTCCGTGCGGCAGCCGTCCTGGTCCGCCGCCGCGTCCCGCGCGTACGTCTTGTAGTGCCAGGCGACCGCCAGGGCGCGCTTGTCCTGGATGGCGCCGTCACCCCCGTCGGCCGTGCCGGTGCTGCTCAGGCCCTGCGGCCACCAGCGCCCGGTGTCGTCGTCACTGTGGGCCGACGACCAGCACCAGGAGACCGCCCTGTGCACCGGGGGCAGCGCCTTGGTCTCGTCGCCGGCGCAGGCCCGCATGGAGCGAAGGTTCATCCAGGGGTCGGCCGCCCCGGAGGAGTTCGTCGTGTAGTCGGTGGTGAGCACCTCGGGGAGGTCGGCATGGCGGGTGAGGTGGTTGTCGTACAGGTTGTTCGTGGCCGCCACGTAGCTCGTGTCGGTCATCCTGAACTGGTCGCCGCTGAGCGTCAGCCTGGTCATCGTCGGCGTGTCGGCGGCCGTGGCGGACGGTGCCGTGAGGCTGGAGAACGAAGCGGCCGCGGCCGCGACGAGGGCCAGCGGCCTGAGTCTGCGTGTGAGTGACACACCCACCCCTTCGGGACTGGTCTGGAACATGCCAAAGCAGCGATCATAGGCCGGACCGAATGCCGCGACTCGCGTGATCCGGCGCGGCGGTTGGGGTAGGGTGCGGCGCATGTTCGCGCACTCGACCCAGAACCAGAACTGGTGGTGGACCGCTCACCCGGCGGCCCACTGACTGCGCGTACGCAAGACTTCGCGAAGGCCGCCCGAGGGGCGGCCTTCGGTGTTCGTGAACCCGGGTCGTTCCTCCTCGCAAGACTCACCGAGAAGGAAGACACGGACCATGCATCTGCCCGACCTGCTCCACGACCCCCGCCCCTTCGCCCTGCTCCGCCGCCGCACGCCCGGGCTCGACCACGACACGGTCGAGCTGCTGCTCGGCCCGGTGACGGAGTGCGACCGGCTCGCCGACCTGCCCGACGAGGGCCTGGCCCTGGTGCCGTTCCGGCAGATCCGCGAGCGCGGCTTCGACGTCCGCGACGACGGCACCCCGCTGCTGGTGCTCACCCCCGAGGAGTCCCACCGCATCCCCCTCGCCGAGGCCCTGGACCGGCTGCCGACGCACGAGGTGCGGGTGAAGGGCGGCGGCTTCGACGTCGCCGACGAGGAGTACGCCGGGATCGTCGGACGGGTGCTGGAGGAGGAGATCGGGCGCGGCGAGGGCGCGAACTTCGTGATCCGGCGGACCTACGAGGGGGAGATCCCGGGATTCGGCCGTGCCGACGCGCTGGCGCTGTTCCGGCGGCTGCTGGCCGGCGAGCGCGGCGCGTACTGGACGTTCGTGGTGCACACCGGGGACCGGACGCTGGTCGGGGCCAGCCCCGAGGTGCATGTGCGGATGAGCGGCGGCACGGTCGTCATGAACCCGATCAGCGGTACGTACCGCTACCCCGCCGACGGACCCACCCCCGAGCACCTGCTCTCCTTCCTCGCCGACGGCAAGGAGATCGAGGAGCTGTCGATGGTCGTCGACGAGGAGCTGAAGATGATGTGCACCGTCGGCGACATGGGCGGGGTGGTCGTCGGGCCCCGGCTGAAGGAGATGGCGCACCTCGCGCACACCGAGTACGAACTGCGCGGGCGGTCCTCGCTGGACGCGCGGGAGGTCCTGAAGGAGACCATGTTCGCGGCGACCGTCACCGGCTCGCCCGTGCAGAACGCGTGCCGGGTCATCGAGCGGCACGAGACCGGAGGGCGCGGCTACTACGCGGGCGCGCTGGCCCTGCTCGGCCGGGACTCCGGCGGGGCGCAGACGCTGGACTCCCCCATCCTGATCCGTACGGCGGACATCGACGCCGCCGGACGGCTGCGGGTGCCGGTCGGCGCGACCCTGGTACGCGGCTCGGACCCGGCCGGCGAGGTCGCGGAGACGCATGCCAAGGCGGCGGGGGTGCTGGCCGCGCTCGGGGTGCGCCCGTCCCGGCCGCGCGAGGAGGCCGTACGGCCGGGGCTGGCCGACGATCCGCGGGTGCGGGCCGTCCTGGACGGGCGGCGGGCCTCGCTGGCGCCGTTCTGGCTGCGGATGCAGGAGCCGTCCGCGGAGCTGGACGGGCACGCGCTGGTCGTCGACGGGGAGGACACCTTCACCGCGATGCTGGCGCACGTGCTGCGGGCCGGCGGGCTCGACGTGACCGTGCGGCGCTACGACGAGCCGGGGCTGCGGGAGACGGTGCTCGCACACGAGGGGCCGCTGGTGCTGGGGCCCGGACCGGGGGATCCGGCGGACGCCGACGACCCGAAGATGCGGTTTCTGCGGGGGCTCACCGCCGAGGTCCTGCGAACCCACCGGCACGGGGTGCTCGGCGTCTGTCTCGGGCACGAGCTGATCGCGGCCGAGCTGGGGCTGGAGATCGTCCGCAAGGAGGTGCCCCACCAGGGGGCGCAGACGGAGATCGACCTGTTCGGGCGGCCGGAGACCGTCGGCTTCTACAACAGCTTCACGGCCCGCTGCGACGACGCCGCGGCGGCGGAGCTGGCGGCGCACGGCGTGGAGGTGAGCCGGGCCGCCAACGGGGAGGTGCACGCGCTGCGCGGCCCCGGCTTCGCGGGGGTGCAGTTCCATCCGGAGTCGGTGCTGACGCTGAACGGCGCGGCGGTGGTCCGGGAGCTGGTCGGTCAGCTGCGGGGCACCAGCACGTTCTCCGAGCGGCGGCCCGCCCGGTAGTCCAGCACGTTGCGCAGGGTCGTCTCGACGATCTGGCCGACGGCCTCCCGCGTGTAGTACGCCTGGTGTGAGGTGACCAGGACGTTCGGGAAGGTGACGAGGCGGGCCAGGGTGTCGTCCGAGACGGCCTCCAGGGACTTGTCGAGGAAGAACAGGCCCGCCTCCGCCTCGTAGACGTCGAGGCCGACGCCGGTGAAGCGGCCCTCGCGCAGTTCGGCGACGAGGGCCGCGGTGTCGATCAGGCCGCCGCGGCTGGAGTTCACCAGGATCGCGTCGTCCTTCATGGACTTCAGCGCGTCCGCGTCGATCAGGTGCCGGGTCTGCGGCATCAGCGGCACATGCAGGGTGACCAGGTCCGACTCGGCGAGCAGCTGTTCCTTGGGGACGTACGTCATGCCGAGCTGCACGCAGGCCGGGTTCTCGGCGATGTCCCAGCCGAGCAGCCGCATGCCGAAGCCGTGCGCGATCCGGGCGAAGGCCTCGCCGATCTTGCCGGTGCCGAGGACGCCGGCGGTGCGGCCGTGCATGTCGCGGCCCATCAGTCCGTCGAGGCGGAAGTCGAAGTCGCGGGTGCGGGTGGAGGCGCGGACGACACGGCGGTTGACCGCCATGGCGAGGGCCCAGGCGAACTCGGCGACCGCGTACGGCGAGTAGTACGAGACGCGGGCGATGGTCATGCCGAGGCGCTCGGCGGTCCGGAGGTCGATGTTGTTGAAGCCGGTGGAGCGCTGGGCGATCATCCGGGTGCCGCCGGCCGCGAGGATCTCCAGGACCCGTCCGGCGAGGTCGGCGTTGACGCTGGTGGAGACGATCTCGTAGCCCGCGGCGATCGGGGCGGTGTCCTCGTTGAGGAAGACGTCCAGGCAGCGGGCCTCGTGGCGGCCCTCGAACACCTCTTCGATCAGGGGCTTCTCGTCGGCCTGCACGCCGAACACCAGGATCTCCACGGGGTCCCTCCGCAGGGTTTGACCGCTGTTGTCATAATTCCGGTGAATATAGTTCCCTTCAGATGCCTCTGCGCAGGCGTTCGGTGAGGGCCCGGCCCTGCTGGGGGGACGGGCGGGGCTCCGCGAGGCGGGTCAGCAGGCGGTCCAGGTGCAGGTCCACGGCGGACTCGACCAGCTCCGCGTAGACCTCGGCGGCGAGGCGGGCCCGGTGCCGGGCGACGACGGCCGCCACCAGGGCGATCAGCGCGGCCGGCCACCACAGGACGGCCAGCGGCAGGTACAGCACCGCCCAGCCGCCGAGCGCGAACGCCGTGTCGAGGCGGGCGCGGGTCTCGGTGAGGGTGTCGCGGGTGGCGGCGGGCAGCAGCAGCCACAGCCGGGGCCAGACGGTGGCCAGGTCGATGCCGTACTCCTGGCGGAGCCGTACGGCGGGGGCGTGCAGCCGGTCGCCGAGCCAGGTCGGGTGCCGCGGCGGAACGAGCGCGAGCGCGTTGCGGCGGGCGGCGTCCTCGGCGCGGCCGTCGGCCCGGTAGGCGGCGTCCGCCGCGTCCCAGGCGGCGGCCCGGCGGGCGGTG
>NZ_MUND01000303.1 GCF_002154375.1 Streptomyces glaucescens
CCGCCCCCGGCCGTACCGCGTCCAGATCCGGCTGCGCACGCTGGACGACGCCGACTGGGAGCGGTTCCTGGACGCCGCGGCGGACCGGCCCGGGCACATCGCCGCGCTGCTGGACAAGGAGATGCCGCACGCCCTCGCGGAGGGGGACGTGCCGCTGCTGCCCGGCCCCGGCGACCTGGACCCCCGCTGCAGCTGCCCCGATCGCGGCCACCCCTGCAAGCACGCCGCCGCCCTCTGCTACCAGACGGCCCGGCTGCTCGACGCCGACCCCTTCGTGCTGCTCCTGCTGCGCGGGCGCGGGGAGCGCGAACTCCTCGACGCGCTGTCCCGGCTGAGTGCCGCGCGGGCCGCCCGCGCCGCCCAGGAGCGGGACCCGGCGCCGCTGCCCGGCGTACGCGCCACCGACGCCCTCGCCCCGCGCGCACTCCCACCGCTCCCGGCCCCGTCGCGGACGCCCGCGCACCCCGAGCAGCCTCCGGCGTATCCGGCGGCGCCGGGCGGACCCGACCCGCTCGCGCTGGACCAGCTCGCCACCGACGCCGCCGCCCGCGCCCACGCCCTGCTCGCCTCCGGCCACGACCCGGTCGCCNNGAGCTGGCGCGCGCGGTCGCCGCCTGGCGACAGGGCGGCCTCGACGGGCTCGCCGCGCTGGAGGAGCCCTGGGACCCGCCGGCCGGCCGTTTCGACCGGGCCCGCCCGCTCCTCCTGGCCGCCGACTTCCCTCCGTTCCGTCCCTGGCGCAACCGCCTGACCCACCCGCGCGGCAACCTCCAGCTCCGCCTCGGCCGCGACGGTCTGTGGTACGCCTACGAATCCGAGCCGGGCGCGGACGACTGGTGGCCGCGCGGCACCCCGGACCCCGACCCGGTGGGAGCCCTGACCGGCCTGGGCGCCCCCACCGAACCCTGACCGCACACCGCAGCCGCGAGCCGTGAGCCGGGGCTTGGCCAGGTGAGGGGGCTGAGTCGGGA
>NZ_MUND01000304.1 GCF_002154375.1 Streptomyces glaucescens
GAACTCACCACCGCACTCGACAGGTCGGCGAACGGGCGTACCCCGCTGCGCGCCACGGCGGAGCGCCCCGAGCGGCTGCCGCTCTCGCTCGCCCAGCAGCGGCTGTGGTTCCTGCACCAGTTCGAGGGACCGAGCGCCACGTACAACGTTCCCGTGGCCCTCCGGCTGTCCGGTGCCCTCGACGTCGAAGCCCTGCGCCGGGCGCTGGCCGACGTCGTCGCGCGGCACGAGAGCCTGCGGACGGTGTTCGCGGAGGACGCCGAGGGCGCCTACCAGGTGGTCCTCGACGCCGCCCGCGCCACCGAGTCGGAGCTGCAGGTCGTCACCGTCGACACCGACGGCCTGGACGAGGAGCTGCAGCGCGCCACGCGGACACCGTTCGACCTGACGCGCGACCTTCCCTTCCGCGCCTGGCTGTTCGAGCTGGGCAACGAGGACCACGTCCTCCTGGCCGTCGTGCACCACATCGCCGGCGACGCCTGGTCGATGGGACCACTGGCCCGCGACCTGTCGGCGGCCTACGCGGCACGTACGGCCGGCAAGGCCCCGTCGACGGAGCCGCTGCCGGTGCAGTACGCGGACTACAGCCTGTGGCAGCGCGAGCTGCTGGGCTCGGAGGACGACCCCGGCAGCGAGATCTCCCGCCAGCTCGGTTACTGGACCCAGGCCCTGGCCGGGCTGCCGGAGGAACTGACCCTGCCGTTCGACCGGCCGCGCCCGGCCACGGCGACCTACGCGGGCGACCGGGTCACCTTCTCCTTCCCCGACCACCTGCACGAGCGGCTGACCGAGGTCGCCCGCGAGCACCGGGCCAGCGTCTTCATGGTGCTTCAGGCGGCGCTCGCCGGCCTGCTGTCCCGTCTGGGTGCGGGCACCGACATTCCGCTGGGCACGCCGATCGCGGGCCGTACGGATGACGCGCTCGACAACCTGGTCGGCTTCTTCGTCAACACCCTCGTCCTGCGCACGGACACCTCCGGCGATCCGACGTTCGCGGAGCTGATCGAGCGGGTGCGGACCGCGGACCTGGAGGCCTACGCGCACCAGGACCTGCCGTTCGAGCGGCTGGTGGAGGCGGTCAACCCCGAGCGTTCCCTCGCCCGGCACCCCCTCTTCCAGACCATGCTCGTTCTCAACAACACCGAGCAGGGCGCCGCTTCGGCCGTCGCCTCCCTGCCCGGCCTCCAGGTGACGGGCCGGCCCGTGGAAGCAGGCTCAGCCAAGTTCGACCTCTCCTTCCGCCTCTCGGAGAGCGGAGGCGCCCTGGACTTCAGCACCGACCTGTTCGACCGGGAGACCGCGCAGAGCATCGCCGAGCGCTTCGTCCACGTCCTCGTGGCCGTCGCCGAGGATCCGGGCGCGCGGGTGGGTGCGGTGGAGGTGCTCGCTCCGGGTGAGCGGGAGCGGCTGCTGGGGGAATGGAACGGGGTCACGCGTGATGTGCGTGGTGTGTCGTTGCCGGTGCTGTTCGGTGAGCAGGCGGCGCGGACGCCCGACGCGGTGGCGGTGGTGGCTGGTGAGCGGTCGCTGACGTATGCGGAGCTGGATGCCTGGTCGAACCGGGTGGCGCGGTGGCTGATCGCGAGTGGTGTGCGTGCCGAGTCGTTCGTGGGTGTGATGCTGC